>NZ_JBEYFB010000091.1:0-13796 GCF_040634135.1 Streptomyces sp. NPDC007164 | reverse complement strand
CGGGGCCGACACCGGCGCGGTGCTGCGGATGTCTCTCGGCCCGCTCGACGAACGGGAATGCGTCGAAGAACTGGCCCGCGACCTGCCGCAGCAGCCGGCGGCCGAGATGTACGCCGCGAGCGAGGGCAACCCGCTGTACTTCCTGGCGCTCCTGACGGCCCATCGCACCGCCCGGCTGCCCGGGCCCCCGGTCCGGGACGGTGGTCCGCCCGCGGGCCTGGAAGCACTGCTGCTCGACGAGCTCGCCCCTCTGGACCCAATTGAGCGCGGCACTGTAGAAGCCGCCGCCGTACTCGGCGACCACGCCACGGCCGACCTCATCGCCGCTCTCACCGGCTCGCCGGTCCCTGACGTCGTCGAGGCCCTGCGCAGGGTGATGCGCCGCGATCTGATCCGTACGGACCAGGCCGGACCCCGTCTGGCACTGCGCCACCCGCTGATCCGGGCGCTGGTCCACGACAGCACCGATCCCTGGCGGCGGCAGGAGCTCCACCGCAGGGCGGCGGCCGAACTGGCCAAGGCCGGCGCGCCCCTCGCCGAGCGGGCGCACCACATCGAGCGTTCACTGACCGGCTGGGACCCGGAGGCCGCCGCGATCCTGACCAGCGCCGCCGAACAGACCGCCGTGACGGCCCCGGCGGCCTCGGCCCACTGGCTCGGTGTCGTCCTGGCGATCCTGCCCAACGCTCCTGGACACCTCGACAAACGCCGTGAGCTGATGCTGATGCGTGCCGGGGCGCTCGGTACGACCGGGGCGCTGTGGAAGAGCAGAGACCTCTTCCACCGAGTGATCGACATGCCCGCCGGCAACGAGGACGGAGAGGATGCGCTCCGTACCTCCGCCGTCGTGCAGTGCGCCGTCATGGAGCGTCAGCTCGGGCGCTACGCCGAGGCCGACGCGCTGCTGCGCCGAGAACTGGACCGGAGGCCCGGGCCGTCACCGTCCCAGCGAATCGGTCTCGTCATCGAATGGTGCTGCCGCGCGCAGTTCGTCGCCCGCTTCCCCGACGTACGGGAAGAACTGGCCGAGGCGTTGCGCGGTGCCCGCGATCTGGGTGACGGACTCGGAGAGATGGGCGCCCTGACGCTGGCCGCCATGAGCGAGGCGTACGAGGGTGACACGGCCGAGGCCCGTCGGCTCGCCCGGACCGCGGCGGGGCTGGCGGACGCACTCACCGACGGCGACCTCGCCGGGCTGTGCGAGCCCCTGATCAGACTGGCCTGGACCGAGGTGATGCTCGACAGGTACACGGATGCTGAGCGGCACAGCGACCGCGGTGCGGAGATCGCCCGGCGGACCGGCCGGCTCTACGTCCTGTCGCAGCTCCTGCTGTGCAAGGCGTACGCCCACTTCCTGACCTGCCGGGTCACCACGGCGCTGGAGCTGGCCGACGAGGCCGCGGCCATCGCCCGGTCCCTGGGCAGCACCGAACTGCTCGGCTTCACTCTCGCGATAAGGTCCCTGTTCCTCATACAGGCCCGCCCGCCGGGCGATCCGGAGGCGCTGCCCGCCGCCGAGGAGGCGGCGGCAGCGGTGGAAGGCACGGGCGAGAGCTGGTGGTCGACGCTGGCACGGTCCCTGCTCGCCTTCGCCGCTATGGGCGCCGGTGACCCGCACCGCGCACGGGACGTCCTGCTGGACGCGGGCGGCGGCAGGGACCTGCCCCGATCGCAGCCCTCGCTGCTGCCCGAGTTCCTGGAAATGATCGTCGCCGCCGCCTTGGCCGTGGGTGAGACGGAGGAGGCCGAGCACGCGGCCGAGCGCGCCCTGAAGGAGGCCGAACGGCTCGACCTGCCGACCCGACGGGCAGCTGCGCTGCGCGCCCTCGGCCGGATCGAGGCGCACCGCGGGGACCCGGCTGCGGCTGCACGGGCGTTTGCCGAAGCCGCCCGGGAGAGCGCGCTGTCCGGGGCGACCCTCCGGGAGGCCCAGAGCCTGCTGTTCGGCGCCGTGTTCACCAGGGCCGCCGGTGACGGCGCCGGCGCGGCCGCCATGTGGCGTCGTGCCCGTCGGCAGGCCGCCGAGGGTGGGGCCACGCTGCTGGTCGCCCTGGCCGACCAGCAGCGCCCGGAGGTGCTGGGTGACACGGACGGGTCGGCGGAGCCGTCCGGGACGGCCGCCGGGCTGGCCCAGCTGACCTCGCGGGAACGGGAGATAGCAGAACTGGTCGCAGAGGGTCTCACCAACCAGGCCGTGGCCTCCCGGCTCTGCCTCAGTCCGCGCACGGTCGAGAGCCACGTCGCCCGCGTCTACCGCAAGACGGGCGTCCCGTCCCGCGCGGCCCTCGCCACCCTGGTGGCCCGCCACACGGTTACGGCACCGGGCACGCCGCCGCCCTCGTGACCAGTGCCGTCGGCCGGACGCGGACCGGGACGCTCTTCGGCCGAGCGTCCCGGAGGTCCTCCGTGCCGTGGAGTGCGGGTCGAGTTGCGTAGTTTCACTGAGACCCGCTCGACAGGGGCCGGGCGACGGGACATCGGGGTGCCACCGGACCAGACTGTCGGTGCGGGCGCGGGAAACCAGTTCGATTGCTGCGGATTACTGTAGGAGGAACGTGTGGCCGGTGACGTGGTGTGGACCGAGGAGCAGCGCGGCAAGGTGTATTCCACCCGGGCGCGGGTCAATCCGGACCATCTGACCGAGGGGCTCGACCGGGGGCCGTGCTGGCTGGCGGCGGTGCCGCCGTTCGACGCCGCGCGCTGCTTCGCCGAGGCGCGTGACAAGAGCCGTCACGACATGGACGAAGGCTGGGAGTACGCGGTCCACGAGGTGGAGGAGGGGGCGCGGCACGCGGCGCCTTCGATGGCCGCACTCGGGCTGAGGGCGGCGGCGCTGTACCGCAGCGGTGAGCGTCCGGACGTGCTCGACCTGGACGTGGAAGTGGCCATGGTGGAGCTGCAGTTGCAGGCGTCGTGGGACGCGGTGCCGTTCTGGCTGGCGGCCGAGGGTGTCGTGTGGACGCTGCGTGCGATGCTGCGGCTGCATGAACTGGCCCGCAATCAGCACGAGGTCCACTGCGACCCGGGGTTGGAGTGGAGCGGGACCTGGCTCATCGAGACCACCGCACATGCCTCGTTCCAGGTGGCCGAGTGCGAATCGAGCTGGCGGCTGCTGCGGGGTGTGCTCGCGGTGGCCGACGAGGCGGACCACCATGCGGCGCGCGCGGTCGCGGCAGCCGCGTTCGACGCGGTACCGGTGCCGGTGAAGGCGGCGCTGTCCTTCGTGTTCCCCGACGAGCGGGAGTGGGCCGACCGGGCGGCCGAGGACTGCCTCGCCCAGGGAGGTGGCGGTGACAAGGTGGTGCGGATGCTGGTCACCACCGCCGGTGTCGACTGGGGCGAGCGGCTCGTCGAACGGCAGCCGGGCTGTCTGGACGAGGCGACCCTGCTGACCCTGCTGGCGCGGGAAGGGGCGGGCGCCGCTCCCGTTCTGGACTCGGCGATGCGCCAGGCCCGCGGCAACAACGAACGGCTGGTGTTCGCCCGCCATCTCGCCATGATCCGCAGCCAGGACGCGGCGGAGCGGCTGGCGGCCTGGCGGGGCAACCGCAGGCTCGCCCCGCTGATCGAGGACTACTTCCGGCAGGCGCCCCACCTGGAACCCTCACCGTCCGGGGCGTCGGAGCCCCGCATACCGGCCGAGGACGCGACCGCCGCCGCACTGACCGGACTCTTCGAGGAGTACCGCACCTGGTACCGCGAACACTGGGTGCCCAAACTGCTCGACGACCCCGGATGGGAAGAGGAGGAGCTGGACGCGGAGGCCTGGCTGGACGAGGAGGGCTGGCTGGATCCGACCGGCGACCTCAGCCCGGTCAGCGAGGACGACATCGCCGTCCTCGAAGCGCGGTTCGGGCCGCTTCCGGCCGACTACCGGGCCTTTCTGCGCGTGATCGGCACCGGAACGCTGCTCCAGCCGATGGAAGCGCTGCCCGGTGCCGCCCTGGAGCCGACAACACGGAACTTCATCCATCCCGCGGACATTCCGGGGGCGCACGCCGTCTACACCCGGTGGCTGCACGACGGCTGGCACGAGGAGAACGAGGGCGGAGCGGATCTGATGAGGATGATGCCGGTCATGGGCCATGACGGGTACGCGAACTTCGCTCTGCTCTCGCTCCAGCACGAGGGCGACGACCGCGTCCACGTCTGGTACCACGACGAGGAGCCGGACCGAATGGACGACGGCGTGCCTTTCGTGGAGTTCCTGCACAGGATGATCGACAGCGCCCGGCGTGAGGAGTCGTTCCCCGGGGGGATATGACCTGGTCCGCGGCAGGGTGACGGTCGTCCTTGCTGCGGGGCTCGCGCAGGCCGCCCCGCGCGGAGCTGCACGCCGGCCTGCCGGTTCTGCGAGCGTCGGCTGCCCCGAGCGTGGCATGCGCCGGCCCTTCGGCACGAGTTCGTCGTCGTCGGTGAGGATGCCATCGCCGAGCTGAACTCCGAACTTGTACATATGCCCGAGCATGTGGGGCGCGGCGGCGAGGCCCCGTGGCTGTCCACCAACCACCTGGTCGGCTTCGCCCTGGCCGACGCAGGCAGCGAGGCGGTCTGGTGCTTCGATGTCACCCACCCGGACGCAGGCGGCGAATACCCGGTCTACTACCACCACCAAGACGATCAGAAAGGGCGCGCACGCTACGTTGAGGGCGGGGACTGGGAGGACCTGACCAACTCCACTCCGCACTTCCCCACGTTCGCCGACTGGCTGGACGCGATGGCCAACGCGTTCACCGCGCCCGAGCCACCGAGCTGGTTCGAGGACCTGGGCGCTCCGGGCTTCTACCCGGGCCTGTAAGAGGTCGTGCGGTCACGGTCGGTGATTCGGGCGTCCGCCCCAGCGGTGAGTCGTCCATGCCTGCCGGATCAGACTGCGCACGGTGATGATCGTGTCGGCGAGGTCGAAGAATGCGTTGACGACGGTGGCGCGCCGCTCGTAGCAGCAGGCGAGGCGGTAGAAGGCGTTCTGCCGGGCGTGGGTGCGTTCTACATGCCAGCGCTGACTGGCCTGGATGGGCGCCTTCTCTCCCTTGTGTGCGATGCGTCCGTGCAGGCCGCGTTCGCTGAGCGGCGCGCGGGTCTTGTCCGAGTCGTAGCCTGCGTCCAGGTGCACGGTGATCGCGCCGTCCACGGCGATCGCGCTGTCGACGGCCTGTTCGGTCAATCCTCGCTGGCGGGCAGGGTCACTGCGCTTCTCCCGCATGGTGTTCACCGTCGCTGGTGCGACGGCTCGGAGCAGTTGGTCGTAGGGGGTCACTGACGGCAGCGGCCTGGTGTCCGGAGGAAGGTGCGCGAGGCGCCACTCATGCAGTGATGTCACCATCGCCGATGGCTTGCCCGGCAATCGGCTGGTCGGTGGCTTGGGCGGGTTCAGTCTCGGCCTGGGCGGCTTTGCGGGCCTCCAGAGCAACTGCGTCCGCGGTCATGACGCCGGCTCGCAGGGCCGTGGCCAGCCCGGCGACAACGTGTTCGTGAGGCAGGTGACGCCCCAGAAGGAGGACTTCGATCAGAGATCGGGTTCCGTCCCGCTCACCGTGGATCTTGCGGGCCTGGTCCCACCACGCGTCGTGAACCGGAGTGAACCTGCCTGCCGAACGTGCTTGTTCGAGGGCGGTGGAGCCGGGGGAAAGCGCCGGGCATGCCGACCAGGAATTCGAGGTAGTGGTCCACGTCCAAACGGGCCTCTCCGGACGCCCCGGCGCCGACGCCCGACGAGCTCACCCTCGAACTCACCGGAACCCCCGAGTGTGCCGCCCGGCACCTCTCCGCCGTCCCGCACTGCCTCTCCGCCGTCCCGCACTGCCTCTCCGCCGTCGAGGCCCTGGCCACCAAGGCCGTGCGCGTCTACGGACAGTGGGCCCGCAGCGTGGCCGCCGAGGAGGCCCTCGAATACGTCGATGCCGACGGCCGTCGTGCCTACGCTGCCCAGTTCGCGGCGCAGCATTCGCGGCCGGGGCCGACTATCTCGGGATCACTTCCCTCCCTCCCCGCAACCTCTACCCGTCCCGCCCCATGTGGGACCAGGCCGCCCGCATCGTGTGGCTCATCAAGGCCGGAGCGCGGCCGCGCGCCGGGAGCGGCTCGACATGGCCACCTTGTATGGCGTGGGGCGCTCGGGTGGGCAGGGTGCCGGGCTGGCGCAATCCACATTGTTGACAGCGTGCTGCCATACTGACAGTATGTTGTCATCAATTTTCCGGCAGTTCCTCCACACTCAGGAGACGTCATGACCCGCAGGACCGTGGTACATCTGGCCGTCTATGACACCTACGCCGACTGGGAGACCGGGCACACCACCGCGCATCTCTCCGGGGCTGGGTTCACGGTGCGGACGGTCGGGCTCACCACCGCCCCCGTCACGACGATGGGCGGGGTGCGCATCCAGCCGGATCTCGCGCTCGCGGAGCTGCGCCCCGAGGACAGCGCTCTCCTGATCCTCACCGGCGCCGGTCTCTGGGACTCCGGCGACGAGCTCGCCGCCTTCGCCCGGGCGGCCCGCGGCTTCCTGGACGCGGGGGTGCCGGTCGCCGCCATCTGCGGTGCGACAGCGGGGCTGGCCCGCGAGGGTCTGCTCGACGACCGCGTGCACACGAGCGCGGTCTCCTTCTATCTCGCGGCCACGGGGTACGGGGGCGGTGAGCGGTACGTCGACGCGGACGCGGTGACCGACGGCGATCTCATCACGGCCGGGCCGACCGAACCGGTCGCGTTCGCCCGTGAGGTCTTCGCACGGCTCGGGGTGTACGAGGGCGCGAAGCTCAACGCCTGGTACCGGCTCTTCCACGACTCGGACGCGAGCGCGTACGAGGTGCTGCAGGGATGAGCCGGAAGCAACAGGACGCGCTCAGTCGCACCGCGCTTGGGGTCTTCCGGCTGAACGGCCAATTCCTCGCGATTTCGGAGGAGTTGACGCGGCCGGCTGGACTGACCGCAGCGTGGTGGCAGGTCCTCGGGGCGGTGCTGGCCGAGCCGTTGCCCGTGTCCGGGATCGCCCGGGCCATGGGGATTACGCGGCAGAGCGTGCAACGGATCGCGGATCTGCTGGTGGGGAAGGGGCTCGCGGAGTACGTACCGAATCCGGCCCACCGTCGCGCGAAGCTGCTGCGCCCTACGGAGAAGGGCCGGACAGCGGTCTCCCGGATCGGTCCCGGCCACGCGGAGTTTGCGGCGCGGCTGGCGGAGGAGCTGGGGGAGGCGGAGTTCGCGGAGACCGTACGGGTGCTGGAGCGGTTGTCGGCGGCGATGGAGGCGCTGGGGACTTCGACGGGCACCTCCGGGGGCACTCCCGGCCCCTCCGGCGTCTGAGAGTCGGTGGACGGAACCGGAGAGAGAATCGCCGGGCCTCCGCGGCCGGGTCCGAAAGCCGGGCCCGCCGGGGCGCGGCACGCGCCGCTATTCTCGACGCGCTCCGGCGTATCGCCACGGAGGAGGCCGACGCCGCCCCCGAGGACATCACCTACGCCGACAGCCGCGCCGCCCACGGCAACTTCCGCAACTGGGCCCGCCTCACCGCCCACACCCTCACCGCCCTGAACCGTACCCGCCCGCGTTGACCAAGAAGTCCTCCGTTGGGCCTTCAGCCGCCTCGGATCAGGCACGTAGCCCCCCGCCTCCCGCCCGCTTTACCAGCGGATGCCGAGGGCGTCGAGGTCGGCCCGTCGCTGCTCGGCGAGCTTCCCAGCCCGTTTGCGGACGTTGTCGAGCCATGTGCCGAGTTTGATCAGTACCTGTGTCTGTACCTCGGCCGAATGTTTGCCCAGGTCAGGATTCGAACGGGGCGGGCTTGGGCTGCTCCGGCGGCGACATCAGCGGTTCCGCTGACGGCCTTCCGGTGGTGATGGCCCTGTTCTCCCGAAGCTACGGCGAAGTGACAAGTAGCAGGCGGGGGCCGGGGACTTCGCCGGCTTGGAGGGCGGCGAAGTCGGCGGGGGCCTTCTCGGCAACTTCGGGGTACGCCTCGCGTTTGGCGTGCTCGGCCAGTGCCCGGTAGATGCTGGCCACCGAGGGGTTGCGCCCCTTGCGCTTGCCGGTGGGGATGATCAGGTCGGGCTGGATCTGCTCGACGGACTCGCCGTTCGCGCGGCGCCGCAGCCCGGTGTGCAGCATGTCGTCGGTGATGACCGGCGGTCGGCCGCCGTGCTTGCCCTTGCGAGAGGCGGTGTCGAGCCCTTCCAGTGTGGACTCGCGGATGTTCTCCCGCTCGGCACCCTGCGGGAAATGGCAGCTCAGCCAGCGCGCGCAGTCCACTTCGGCGGCGTCCACAACCGGGCATTGGCGCTGCCGACCTGGATCAGCGTTCCGGTATGTCGATCCTGACGCGCCGGGCGGAACCCGTCGATCGCGAACACCTGCTGTCCGCTGGTGATGTCGACGCCCTGCAGACCGGCCTCGTCGGCGATCAGCAGATGCTCTCCGTCGGTGAAAAAGCCGAAATCGCCGACCGGCCAGGGGAACGTCGCGACCGCGTTGATCCATCGGACGCCCGGCGAGCGCAGTTCGATCGAGGTGGGGTCGAGGACGTGGACGGTACCGCTGCCGGCGTCGTCCCGGTCATACACCGCGATCCGCCCGTCGTCGATCCACACCACCGGCCAGTTCCACTCCGAGACCTCGGGATACACCGCGTAGCTGGGCCCGTCCTCGGACTCATACGGGTTGTCGTGCAGCCAGGCGGTCAGGCTCCACACCGCCGGCATCCCCCACGGCTGCCACACCCAACCGCCGTCGTAGACACGAGTCCCGTCAGGACTCAGCGACAGCGCGCCGTGGAAGTAATCGAGGTCGTGCTCCGCATCTTCCTCATCTCTATCCGGGCTGTCCCGCGCCGTAAGCACCTCGCCGGACGCGAGATCGGTGACATCCAACCGGTTCCAGTCAGTGCGATGGACGACAACCGGCCGGCCACCGTGTTCGGCGAGCGCCAACGCGAACGGGACGGTTTCACAGCAGTAATCCCCGCCGTCCAACTTCAACGCTGGCGAACCGGTGGTGAGATCGACGACGGTGCCGTACCGACCGCGGTCTTGAACCACCACCGCCCAACGGCCACATCGAGACACATGAAGCCGCAGTCGAACGCCGCCACCGTATTCGGACGCCAGCCTCTCCTCCCGATACCGGGCCACGTCCTGCACCTCGCCGGTCGTCGGCGTCCACCGCGCCAGCCGTCCGTCCTCGGACAGCACCAGCCACGCCGGCCCCGCGTCACCGAGGGCCGCTGGCAACGCTGCCACATCCACGACCGGCCGCAGCGCGTCGGGAACTGCCACGTCCACCGTGATCGTCGCCATATTGATCCCCTCGGTGCGTCCGTGTGACCCCCGCGGCAACGTGAACAGCAGGTAATACGGCACCGTATCGGCAAAGTCGGTGAGCGCCGCGATGCCGGTCGCGGCGGTGAGGTCAGCACGGATCTGGCCTGTGTCGGGCTCATTCTCGCGCAGGTCCGCCTCGGTGCCGTCCAGCGAGAAGCCCCCTCCGGTCGTCATGCCCGGACCAACCTCATCGAGCACGGCCCCCGACAGGCCCAGAAGATCCAAACCGCTGACAAGCACACCCCAGATCCGCTACAGAGAGCTACTTGTCACTTCGCCGTAGCTTCGGGAGAACAGGGCCGTGATGGGAAGATTCGGCCCAGGCCCGGGGAGTCGGGAGGCTTCTGGGCGGCGGTGGTGACCGTGACCGTTGCCTGGTCAGTCCCGGCGGGCTTCGCGAGAGTCCGGCTGACCGCTCCTGCGGGAGTTTCGGCGGGTGATTCGCCTGGTCATGAGCGTGACCGTGGCCCAGGTGATGAATGATTCCGAGTGCTGGATGAGGCGTTCGTAGTCGCGCGTGTCGGCGGGCGTACATGACCCAGGCGTGTGAGCGTTCGACGACCCGGCGCCGGGGCAGAACGACGAATCCGGAAGCGTTCTTCGGGCGGCTGACGGTCTTGATCGTCAGGTTCAGGTAGGTCTTCCTTGCCCTGGACCACGACCGCGCCAGTCTCCTATTCCGGCTGTTCGGTGTGATGTCGTGCGGGTCCCTGATTCAGGGCCGCGCGGCGGCCCCGGCCCTGACGGAGGCGGGGCCAGGACGGTGATGCGCTGCCCGGCCGGGCCGACACGTACCTGCACCTGGTCCCATGCCCCGGCGCCCTCTGGCCATCCCAGGTCCGTGTACGGGACGAGGTTTCGTTGTCCGCGTACGCGCATGAAGGTGACCGGTGCGACGGCGTGGCCTTCGGCGTGGCCGGTGCCGTCGGCGGTCAGGTGCACCAGGACGTCGTGGCCCCACGGGGTGTCGAGCGGCGCCACGAGCACGCCGCCGGGGCGGAGCTGGTGGATCCAGGCCGGGGGGATACGCCGTACGGAGGCGGTCGCCACGATCCGGTCGTACGGAGCACCCGCAGGATGGCCGAGCTCGCCGTCGCCCGTCATGACCTGCACGTCACAGGGCAGGGCTCGCAGCCGTTGTGCGGCGCGCTCGGCGATTACAGGGTCGATCTCCACGGACACCACGGTGCCCGGCCCGGTGCGGTGCGTCAGGAGCGCGGTGGTGTAGCCGGTGCCCGTGCCGACCTCCAGGACACGGTCGCCGGGCCCCGGGGCCAGATGACGCAGGAGCTCGATGATCACGCTGGGCGAGGAGATCGAGGAGGTGAACTCCCCGACCGCCGGTCCGGCGGGAGGGACGGCGCCGTCGTCGAGCTGGGTGACGAGACCGATCCTTGGCCGGTAGACCGCGGTGAGCCACGCATTCGGTTGCTGCGCGCGGTCGTAGAGCCGGTAGCGGTCGTCCTTCCCGAGTGCCGGCCACCAGACCCGCTCGGGCACGAAGTCTTCCCGCGGCACCTCAAGAAACGCGGCTTCGAGCCAGGCGCATCCGCAAAAGCCACGCGGGGTGTGCCTCATCTCCTGAGCGCACTGCTCACGTAACTGCTCTGCCGTCACCATGTCAGTCGTCTTCCGGCTCTTCGGGCTCAGGCTCGGGCATAGGGTTCCCGGCATCGCCGGGGGAGGAGTGGGGCCCGCCCACCTGCCCGTCCGCCGACTGCCTGTCAGTTCCAGCCATCACGTCTCCTCCCCTTGCAGCAAGCCTTCCACCGAGTGCTACTCCCCTTCCGCGATGGCGGATAGTCACCGGTACTCGTGAACCGTGAGACCCCCGCCCAGAGCTGGCGGGTAGGGTGCGACCGCGACGACATCGACGACGTCGTGCTCGCCGAGGCCGTCGAGCACGGTGCGGACGGCCCGTACAGCGCCGGCCGCGTCGTCGCCGGTCACCGTCATCAGCGCCCTGGCCTCGATCGCGGAGACCAGATGGTCCCGCAACCCCGGCCCGGCAGGGCTCTCCGTCGAGCGCGTGTCCATGGGCGCTCCCTTCCTCACGGCATCGGTGCGGCTCCAGCCCACCAAGAGCACCACACCGACAGGATCAACTCCCCCAAAAGCAGGCCGAGGTACTCGTACGCGTGATAGTTGCGAGTCTTCGATTTCTTGTCCGGGGCGGTTCTCGGTTCGGTGTCCGGTTTCGGATGCTGTGGACTGGGCCGATTCGGTTTGCTTCATGAGGTGTTGAGCGTTGATGACCGGGCGCCGGTGTTGGCCAGGCCGTGAGGATTAGCTGTCACCGGGTGAGGATTACCTGGTCAAGGGAGCGAGAGCTCCCACAAGGTGACCATAACGAACTGGTGATTACCTATTCGTGCGTACGAAAGGACGTGAATGAAGGACGAAATCATGCTGCTGATCCATGAAAGGGATTCACCCGAATGAATTTCCTTGATGCTCGAACTGGCTCTGGGAAAAGCGCCGCGATTCAGGCCGATCTGATGCGGTACTTGGGAGAGTCGTATCGATCCGCAGTGTGGACCTGGCGCAGAGTGCGGGATGAGGGCGACGCCGAAAGAAGGCATGTATATGACGAGAAGGTTGCCTGGGAGGAATCCGTTTCCGCCAGTTACGAGGATGCGCTGCCCCGGGTTTTGACACTGGCACGCCTGGCCGGAGACATCAGGCTCCGGGGTGCCTGTGTTCTTCTCCTGGTTGGGGCGGTCGATCAGGGAAAGGCCTGGTTCCCGTACTTCAGGAGCTCTATGGCCAGGTGGGCGAGGAACCGCTGAAGATCGATGTCATCGAAGCGGTGGCCAATCTGGGGATCGGGCCCCGCAGCGATGAGGCGATGAGGCCGTCCGTCACAAAGTGGCTGAGGCACGGGCTGGCCGATCCCGCTGCCGGCGTACGGCTCGGCACCGCACTCAGCCTGCTGGCCCGCGTGGGCGCCGAGGAGCACGACATGCTCCGGGAAGCCGTTGTGGACTTGGTGTACCGGGGCACGTCGGCACTGGAGAGTGCGATGTGGATGTTCGGGAGGCCCGTCGGATGGGCGCTCGACCGAAGACTTCGGCGATGAGCGGAACCCAGCAGCCGGTCTCTCGCACCTGGCGCATCCCGTACCCGCGCACCCCGCGACCGAGTGGCCCGGGCCCGGGATGTTCCTCTGCACTGCCCGGTATGCAGGGGGCTGACAAGGAAGGTGCATGGGTACCACAGCTGGACTGTGGCGGATGTGCCGGTCGACGGCCGAACTCCAGCGCCTGGTCCTCAACGCCGCCGACCCGTACGCCGACCGCGACGTCCTCGTCCGGCAGATCGCCCGCGAGGAGCGCAACGCCGCGCCCTCACCGACTTCCTGGACGGCTGGGACGCGGCGGGCGGAGGTTGAGGTGAGTGCCTGGGTTCAGCCCCAGGTCTTGCCGCTGACCTGGTCCGGTCCGAAGTAGCGGGAAGTGACGGAGGCAAGCGCCGGTAGTGGGCCGCCGTCCAGGCCGAGGCGGCCCAGCGTGTGCTTGAAGGTGTGGACCACGCAGGTCCGCACCGCGAGCACCGGCCCGTCGTCCATGTCCCCGCAGTCGTGGGCGGACAGTGGCCGGTTCTGCGGGCGCGCCAGGGCGAAACAGGCCAGCGTCGTGCGTCCGTCCTCGTACCGGAAGTAGTCGGTGATCGCCCGGTTACCGAAGTCCATGTGGGCGAGCACGACCGCGATGTCCTCGTCGCCGTACAGGGCGGCCCGCAGCGCCGGCAGTATGTCGAGCACCTTCTCGCCGCAGGCGAGCAGCCGGGCCTCCTCGTGCGAGAGGTCCCACGGCGGGGGATCGTCGTCGGGGTCCGGTGTGTCCCACGGATACTCCTCGGTCCGCAGCACCGTACCGACGGGAGGCCGGTCCCAGCGAGCCTGCCCGCTGACGCTGCCCCAGTTGAGGCTCGCGTTGACGCACAGCCGCCCCGCGAGGAGCCCCCACGGGGCCCGGACCACACGCTCACGCGCCAGCTCGACCGCGAGCCGGCCGAACGCCTCCGGCCGTAGGAGAGTCGGCTCCGGGGGCGCGATGAAGGCGTCGGTCCAGATTCCCATGCCTCTTCTTGTAGCAACGGGGTACGGCCTGGCGCGACCGTGTTTCCAACCGGACGAGCCGCGCGCCGGGTGCCAGGCTGGGCGCGGGGCGGCGAAGGCGGAGCGGGAGCGGCCGCTGGACGGGGCGCCAGTACCCCTGGCCGTTCACCGGCTGGCCGCACGCCGACAGGTAGGCCGCGGTCACGGTGGCCGCGAACAGCAGGTTCCGCATCTCCAGGCTCGGGTTGCGTAGAAGCCGAGGCGGCGATGGAATGCGATCGAATGGTAACGACCTGGGGAGCAAATTGGGCTCGACGTCCCGGCGGGCGTGCTGGACGACGTTCCTTGTCCTGAGCTCTATCGCTTCCTGGGTCGCGGCTTCGAGGCCGCCCGGATCAGCTGCAGCTGCCCGATCTCAGCGA
>NZ_JBEYFB010000090.1:0-14291 GCF_040634135.1 Streptomyces sp. NPDC007164 | reverse complement strand
CAGATCGAAGCCGAGGAAGCCCCGATCCGCCAGGAGCAGCATTCCTCTGGTCAGCGAGGGGAACAGGCGGCGGGCCAGGGCCGTCTCATGCACCGCCAGTGGCGCGACGTCGGCGGCGAACACCGCGTGGGTGCCGCACTCGACCAGGGCCACGGCCCTGGCCTGCGGATACGCGCTCCCGCCCTGGCCACGCCCCGTTCCCGGCCCTCCGAAGAAGGCGGCGTTGGCCTGCGTATCGGGAAGGTCGAAGGTCGTCCCGTCCACCGACACCAACCGCAGACCCCGAAACCACGCTCCCGTCGTCGCCGGGAGCGCCACGGGCCGACAGACCCTGGCGAACAGCGCCTTCATCGGTTCCGCCCCCAGCCGCAACCGGGCCCGTCCGATCGCCCCGCTGGTGGGCACCCGCCACGTCTTCGACCAGCGGCGTTCGCGGTCCAGGCCCTGGGTGAGGAGCCGTCCGACCTCCTCATACCCCTGCCCCGAGAACAGGCGCATCGCCAGCACGAAATACATCACCACCCGAGCGGGAAGCAGACGCTGACGTTCCTCGGTGCGTCCGCACTCCGCCACCACCTCGTCCACCAGCTCCGGCGGAAACGCACGCGTGAGCACTCCAAGGGCGATGCGATCCGAAAACCGATCGCCCTCAACTACCTTCAACTGTCCAGGACTTGGTACACCAACTCAACGAGCCAGCACTACCAAAGTCACCGGTATTCCATCTAGGGTCCTTGGTGCTCGATCAGCTCAGCCTTGAACGAGCCGTTGAGGGCCTCGGCCGTGGCATTGACGCTCCTATAGTTCGTCAAGTTGCTTTCGTAGCTGCCCGTGATGGAGCCGACGGACGCGGTCGCGCCGGCCTTCGGCAACCGATCGCTGTAGCGGATTGAGTCCGGGTTGTGAGCCGCGGTCGCTGTGATGAATCAGACCCAAGCCCTTCTTGATTCCACGCCGACAGAACGTCATCTCCAGGGCGTCCAAGGGGAGATCGGTGCGCACGTGGGTGGCGAGCTGCCGCCCGACGATCACCGTGAATACACGTCCGGGACGAAGACGATGTAGCCCCAGCCCGACCACGTGCGGATATAGGCGAGGTCGGCGACCCACAGCTGATTGCGACAGTGGGCGGTGAAGCGTCGGTGGACCGGGCCCGGCGGCCTGGGTCGGACGGCTCAGGAATGGTGGTGCGGTGCCGCTGTCCGTGGACCACACCTTCCGGGCCGTCCTCGCGCATCAGCCGCTCGATGGCGCGCCGGGCTGCGGCAAGGTCCTTGCGTCGCAACTGGCGGTGGGTCCGCCGGGCTCCGTAGGTCTTGCCCGAGGCCGCATGGATGCGATGTATGTGCCCAATGGTCCGTTCACCGCACAGGCACCGGGCAGACTTGGGCCGCCGACGGCGGGTGCGGACGAGCGCGGTGAGGTGGGGCGCGTTCACGGCTCGCCGGCGGGCCCGTTACGCGCTCGGGCGTACGCTGCGTTCGGCGATGCGGATCAGGGGGCGCTCGGGTACCAGGCGGCTGACGACGCGTGATACCAGGGCGTTGCCGGCGCCGTCGACGACGGTCGCCTTGCGTCCGCCGAGTGCCGTGAGTGCTGTGGCGACGACCTGCTGCGGTGTGCGCCGGGCGCCGACCGACGCGTTGTCACCGGCCACGTCGAAGAACGGGGTGTCGGTGGCGCCCGGGCAGATCCCGAGGACGGTCACACCGGTGCCGCGGGTCTCGCCCCAGAGGGAACGTGTGAAGGACAGGACGAATGCCTTCGTCGCGGAGTAGACCGCCATATGCGGTACCGCCTGGAATCCGGCCGTGCTGGCGACGTTGATGACGGTGCCGCGCCCGCGCTTGATCATGCCGGGCAGGAGGCGGGTGGTGTTGCCGACGAGCGTGCCGACGTTGAGCTGCACCTGGGAGGCCATGTGGCCGGGGTCGGCCTCGGCGAGGTCGCCGTGGGAAGCGAAGCCGGCGTTGTTGATGAGGATGTCCACGGCGATGTCCTGCTCGTCGAGCGTGCGCGCGAGGATCTCGGAGGAGTCGGGTCGGGAGAGGTCGAGGGCGATGGGTCTGACGGTCACGCCGTGCTTGGTCCGCAGGGCCGAGGCGAGTTCCTCCAGCTTGTCCTTCGAACGGGCGACGAGGACCAGGTCCACACCGCGGGCAGCCAGCTGGCGGGCGAACTCGGCGCCGATCCCTGACGAAGCGCCGGTGACGACGGCCAGCTGGGAGGTGAGAGTGTCCGAGTAGTTCATATCTGTCTCCATACCTACTTGAAGGTTTTTTTCTTGGTGATGAAAAGGCCGGACGTAACCGACGGGCGTGATGTCCGGACTGCCCGCGTTCAGTGAGCTTCGATGGTCGCCTCAATGACTTCGGTGAGAACGCCCGCCGCACGGCGCAGCTCTTCGGGATTGGCGCGCCCCGTGGCCTCAAGGACGCCCTTCAGCCCGTCGAACGCACCTACGAATACGGTCGCCAGTGTGTGGGCGTCGGCCGAGAAGTGCAGGTCGCCCGCGCGGGCGCCGGCGAGGAGGAGTTCTTCGACCAGGCCGACCCACTCCGCGAGAACGGACACTTGGGCGTGTTCCTGCGGTGACTCGGTGGTGAGCTCACGATCGAGCCGCACGACGGACCATCCCGCGGGTTCGGCGATGACGAGGTCCACGAGGACGGGGACGAGTCCGCGTACCTGCGCGGCCGGCCCTCCGAGCCCCTCGAGCTGCCTGCGTACATGCGCAAGCATCCCTTGCTTCTGATCGTCGACGACCGCATGGGCCAGGGCGGCCTTGCTCTTGAAGTGGAAGTACACGGCGCCCTTGGTGAGACCCGTCTCGCTCACCACGTCGTCCATCCGGGCCAGGGCGTACCCCTTGGCATCGAAGACACGGGCGGCGGCGCGCAGAATCTCCCGGCGCGTCGCAGCGCCCTTCGGTGTCAGTTGGTCCACTGGCCTTCCCATGCCCCGATACTAAATACCTTCGAGTCGGTTTTTCAAATTGATCAAGAGCCGCATTGCCCGGAGGACCCCGGCCGCGGCGAGCGGCGAACTGGAGTGCGTGGCTTGATCGGCCGGATGTCGGCGCCCGATCCGGGAATCGTGGAGGCGACCCGGACCGCCCTGGACGAGGCCCTGGCGGGCCGCCCGCTGGTCTCAGCCGATCGGTTCGCTCGTCCATGCGCTCCCTGTACGCCGAGCTCCGGCTGCGCACCCTGACGCGGCCGGCGCGAGCGATCGGCTGCTGGCCCGGTGGGAACACGCCGGTCCCCATGCGGTCCTGGCCGTCCAGGGCCGTGTCCGAGGGGCCGAAAAGCGGCACGGCTGGATCAGGGTTGTGGCCGGCGAGGCTGCCGAACTGCTGCCCGCGCCGCCGGCGATCGACGGCAACCCCGCGCGGATCGAGGACAAGGCCGCCTTCCACATCCTGCTCGTTGCGGCCCGAGTGCCGGAGCAGGTGCGGATCCCATGCCTACGCGTCGGGGGAAACTGCCACCTCTGATCAGATGATCCGAACGAAATAGCCTAGTAGTGCTTCGTTACGTCGGGTGATCTCGCCTGGTGGTGGGCATCACCGGGTCATGAGGCTTGGCGAGGTGGAACGGCTCCGGGGTGAGATGTCGGAGTTCGTTGCCGATGTGTTCGCCTTGATTCCGAGGCGGGACCAGCGGTGGTGGGGCGGGTGTTGTCTGCGGGGTCCGATGCTGGACGGGCGTCGGAAGTCGATCCAGCCGGTGGCCGAGCGGCTGCCGGACGGAAACATGCAGGCCCTGCGCAGTTCGTGAATCAGTCGCCGGGGGATCCGCTGCCGGTGCGACAGCGGAGCGCCGAGCGGCTGTGTGAAGTGACCGTGCCTGAGGTGTGGGGTGGTCGATGACGTGTCGTTCCCCAAGTGCGGCACGGAGTCGGTGGGGGTGGCCCGGCAGTACTGCGGGGCGTGGGCAAGCGGGCGAACTGCCAGGCCGCGGTCAGCGTGCACGCGGTGCCCGTTGGAGTGGGGGCTGTTCCTGCCTGAGGAATGAGCCAGTGATGAGAGCGGGCTACGCCCGCCCCAGGACGGACCGCAGCATCGTCAGCAATACCTCGCCGCCAGCGGCGAGCTGGGCGTTCGCCTCGTCGGCACCGGCGTTCAGGATGTCGACGGTGTTTTTCAGGCCGTCGAAGGCGCCGACGAGAACGGTGGCGAGCAGGGTCGGGTCGATCCCGACCGTTGCGTCCGCCGCGCGCTGGGCGCAGCGGATCAGGTCGGCGACGTCGTCGATCCAGGTCCGGGTCAGCCGGGCTGCGAGCGGGCGGGTTTCGGGAACGTCCGCCAGGTCCTGGATCAACCGGGCGATGACCCAGGCGTCCGGGTCATCGCGGTGCAGGTCGAGCATCGTCGGGAGCAGCGCTTCGAGCCGATCGACCCCTTCCGGTGTCGCGGCCAGTCTCGTGCGGACGCGGTCGAGCCACTGTGCGTGCTTTGCGGACAGAACCGCGATCGCGAGCGCTTCCTTGTTCTCGAAGTGGAAGTAGACCGAGCCCTTGGTGAGTCCACTCTCCATGACGACGTCCGCCATCCGGGCACGGTCGTAGCCGAGTTTCGCGAACACTCCGGCGGCTGCCTCCAGGATGCGGTCGCGGGAGGCGGCTCCATGGGCGGTGGGTCCCGGCGGGCGGCCGACTCGCCTCGCAGGGGCACTGTTCCTGATCGCGCTTGCCATGGTCAGCATGATACTGGTAATTAAATAGACCAGCACGCAGGTTTAATTAAGGAGGCTTGGCGATGTTCATCGATGACTTCGCTCGCGCGGCCGAGGCCGCTGTCAATCACCACAGCATCGAGGCAGTGACCGCTCTCTGGCGTGAACCGGCCCGGTACGACTCGCCCCTGACCGGTCCCCAGGAGGGGATCGATGCGCTCGCTGCCCGCGAGTCGGCGCTCTTCGCGGGCTTCAGTGACCTGAGGGCGAGCATCCGTCCGCTGGGCCAGGACGGCCTCACCGGCTCGATGCTGGTCCGCTTCGAAGGCACACACGACGGCGAGTACGGGGCGTTCGCGGCCACCGGCAACTCGATCGTCATTGAGATGGCGGCCGTCATCACCTTCGATTCGGAGGGCTACGTAGTCGAGGAGCGGCTTTTCGCGGACAGTGCGACCGTGGTCGGCCAACTCACGCACCACTCCGCGTCCCACGACTGATCGACCGGCGAGCCACGACGCTGCCCCGGGCACGGCCTTGTCTGCCGCTGCTGCACCGACTGACCGCACCTGGGCCGCACATGCCCCTTGCCCTGGCTGTGCAGCGCCTGTGACCTGAGCACGCGTTCAGTCTCAGTCCGCTGTACGGGGGGCACGTAGTCGGTGAACCAGTCACGGGCTACATCGGTGACCTTCTCCAGGGCGCCGGTTTCTCGAAGAGGTGGGTGGCGCCGGGGACGACCACGAGGCGGTTCTCGCAGATCAGTAGTGTTGGCGCCGTCACCGACGGCCGTCGTGGCCTCGCCAGGTCGGGCTTGCCGCCCCGCGAGACGACCGCGGTGATCCGCGCATGTGGCTCGGCGGCTGCCCACCACGCGGAAGTCCCGCGTGGTGGGCAGGCATATCGGCTCGTCCGCCTCCTCGCCGAGCCGTGCGGTCCAGTCGTGAAGTGCCACGGGGTCGGCGAGCACGATCCGTGCAGCCCCGCGGGCACGGCGACCCGGCAGGCCGCGCGCCGTGGACCCCGTGGCCGCCCCGTCATCGATCATCGGCACCGTACGGCCTTCCAGCCCGATCGGTTCCCGCCCGCTCCGGAACCGCCGGGCACGGCTCTCCAGCACCTCCCGCTCACGGGCCTCAATCTCAGCCGGCTCATCCGGGGTGATGTGTGCTGTGCGGACCACATCATCGTTGATCACGCGTTCCCCGCCCTCGATGATCGCTCCCATTCCCATTCCCAGCTCCGGCTGGAAGGGCACGCCCAGCTTCCGCACCAGGCAGAAATCCAGCGGTGCGCCCATCGCCTCGGCGACCTCCGCGGCGACCGGAACCTCTCCACGGGGGAGGCCGAGTACCACCACCTCAGACCCTTGAGGTGGGCCAGCCGGGCGGCCAGTTGTCGGCCGGTATCACGGCGATCCGTGAAGAACACGATCCGACCTCCTCATCCTGGAGGAGCACGTGGGCAACGGGTGCGCCCCGTACCCTCCATCCTCACCTCTTTGCTGGTGCTTGTTACGCGGGCAGGCACACGTGAGGCCCTGCTCGACGGGACTCGCCCCGCGGTCCACGAGAGCTCGATTCGCGACGTGATAGGCAGCCACGCGGCATGGAGGCGTCGCCTGTAACGGCCCCTCCCCTCGCCGGGCTGGGGCGAGCCGACCGCCGCCGAGTTCGATGACCTCTTCGAGCAGATGAACGACGTGTCTGCTGCTCTTGTACGGAACATGGGAAGACATGTCTTGACGCCGCAGCCCGGTACGGGCACGAGAGGGAGCATTCCAAGCGGCGATCGAGGACGAGGAGAGGAATCTGTTCGTTCAGCTCCGTGCGGCTTGTGGGCCAGAGCTTCTGGATCTCCTGGGGCAGGAGGTCCGTCTCGCGAAGGAGGCTGCTCCGACTCGCCCCCGCCCCGGCGCTCCGAGTTCCCCGCTGGTCAGCAAGATCCTTTCCCCTGGGCTGGGGCTGGTCGATCGCGCCCGAGACTTCATCACCGGCCGAGGCGAATGACACTGTGCGATCAGAGCCGTCCCGGACCGACCGCAGAACCTCGCCGGGCAGGTACGCGTAAGGAACAGCACCCGGAAAGGTCCGGGCCGCAGACCTGGAGATTGGCGCCTACGAAGACGCGGGAGAAACCTTGCCCGCACCGGAGCCTGCTGTACGGATCCCGCACATCGGGTTTCGTCTCCCCGCGCGACGGGCCGTCAGCGGCCGAGCGTCTCGCGCAGCTCCTCTTTGTTCATCGTTGAACGGCCCTCGATGTTCTTCTTCGTCTCTTCGTAGAGCTGGTCCTTCGTGGGCCCCTGCGCTCCGCGATGGGACCGTTCACCGTTACGCTGTGAGGCGGATTTCGGATCGCGCAGGGAGGTCCTGCTCGCCGTTCTTGCCTCTCCTAAGCGGGCCCGCTCCTTGTTGACCGTGCGCGCGGCAAGTTCCTTCGCGCGGCCCTCGGAGGCACCGCGCTTCTGGGCACTCTCCTTGATGTGCTCGTACTGCCGTTGCGCGATGGCGGCGGAGCCCCTCTGGCCAGAACTGGGGAGGGGCGTACCCCGAAGCCGTCGAACAGGCCCACGCCGACTTCGCCGCCATGAACAGCGGAGAGGTTCCCGAGCCCGCTAGGGAAACCAACAGGGCTCCTGGGCTGTTGAGTTGAGACGTCGAACACCTCCCTCAACAGCACGGGAACCCTGCGCGTTGCACCTACCGCCCGCGTCACCCGATCAGGAGGCACGCTGAAAACGCTCAGTGGTGGCCCACTGGACCGAAGACCTTCTGCGTGCGACGCCGGCCGAGTGACAAATGTCAGTGAAAACGATGAGGAATGTCAGTGAAAACGATGAGGAATCGCAGCAGTTCGTCGACATCGAGGTTCATAGCCTTTCGGTAAGCATCCACGTGCCTGGGCACCGCGCGTACGACCCGCGAAGGAGATCGCCATGCCGCGTCCAGATTCATCCTCACCGAGCAGCACCCGCAGGATCACTGGAATCAGCAGGAGACGTATGGTCACCATGGGATCGGCGTTCGCTGCGGGACTTGCTGTGACCGCCGCCCCCGGCACCCCTGCCGTCGCATCGTCGCCCCGCTGGATGCCGGGTGATGTCCAGCCGCCCGTGCAACTCGTTCTTCCGCGACCGAGCGGCCCCCATGCGCTTGGCACCGTGGCGCTGCATCTCAGCGACCTCGGCCGCCGGGACCCCTGGGTCGCTTCACGGCCGGTACGGGAGCTGATGGTTCAGCTCTGGTACCCCGCACGCTCACCAGCCGGCCTGCCCAGGGCGCCGTGGATGGCCGGACAGGCTGCCGCGGTCTTCCAGCAGACGGGGTATCTCCTCCCCGAGTACGTCACGCTGCCGGATACGCACGCACGTATCGGCGCAACGGCGGACAGGAGCGGGGGCCGACGTCCCGTGATCCTCTACTCCCATGGGCACGGACAGCACCGCGGTTCCAGCACGGCGCTGGTCGAGGAACTCGTCAGCCACGGCTACGTCGTGGTCACGATCGACCACACGTATGACGCCGGGCAGGTCGAGTTCCCCGGTGGCCGGGTCGAGAAGTATGCGATGCCACCTCTCACGGGGGAGGACGACGACCCGACGATCCTCAAGGCTGTCGACGTGCGGGTGGCCGACACCCGTTTCGTGCTGGAGGAGTTGTCGCGGTTCGTACGGGGCCGCCGGGGACCGTTCCCGCACGGACTCGGCGACATCCTCGACCTTTCCAGGACCGGCATGTTCGGCCACTCCCTGGGCGGTGCGACCGCGGCCTCGGCGATGGCGGCAGGGGTGCCGATCACGGCAGGCGCAAACCTCGATGGCAGTCTCTTCGGTCCTGTGGTGGCCAAGGGGCTGCGCAGGCCGTTCCTCCTGATGAGCGAGGATGCGGACAACAAGCCGAGCTGGCCGGAGATCTGGCCCCGACTGCGAGGATGGCGTCGCCATCTCCGGCTGACCGGTACCCGGCACTTCTCGTACACGGACTATGAGACATTCATGCCGCAGGCCGCCTCGCGGCTCGGAGCGACCGACGAGCAGTTGGCCGAGTTCATAGGGCCGCTCGACGGGACGCGCGGTGTCGACGTCCAGCGGCACTTCCTGCTCGCCTACTTCGACCTTCACCTGCGCGGAAGTCGCGCCCCGATCCTCGAAGGGCCGTCACTCCGGTATCCGGAAGTACGTTTCATCGGTGGTGCCGGATGATCCGAAAGAGAACTCGGTGGTCGCCGCATCTCGCAGCCGGCGAAGTCCATCCGTTTGATGGCATCGTGCTTGTGCCGCCCGTTCTCCAACAGGGGTCGGGAGCCGTGGGCCCCAGCCGGTACGGAGCGTTGGGCGGACCGGGCTGGTGCCGCCATCGACGTCGGGGACCCGGTCGTCAGCGTGGAGACCAAGAAGGAGGAATTGGTCGGCGACTACGAAAACGCTGGGCGGGAGTGGCACCCGGTCGGTCAGCCCGTGCAGGTCAAGACGCCTGATTCCTGGACCGGCAAGGTCCTGGCAAAGCAATTCCGTACGGGATCTACGACATCGCAGCCGGCACCGGCTGGGTCAACGTCGGCACCGACCACGGCACCGCCGCCTTCGCGGTCGTCTCGATCCGTCGCTGGTGGAACTCGCGTGGCCAGGGTGGTTACCCGCACGCCCGTCGACTGCTGATTGCTGCGGATGCGGGCGGCTCCAACGACTACTGCCCCCGCGCCTGGAAAGCGGAACTGGCCGCCCCTGGCCGCCGAGACTGGATCACCGTGTGCCACCTGGCGCCGGGCACACAATGCCGTTGTTTGACTACTGAACTATCGTCGCCTGCAGCGCGATGGTCCTGGCGGGTACGCGGCGTGGTGGGGCTTTTGGTTTGCCCTTCGGCCGGTAGGAGTACAGCGAGTTGGGCCTTTTGAGGAAGCGGTCTGCCTCTCGCCGTCGGCGGGTGCCGCTGTCGAGTTTCCGGCGGACCTTCGCTGCCAGTACGGTCAGGAACCTGCGGATCTTCGGCGGGGTGTCGGCGAGCCGGCGGACCACGCTGCGTCGGGTGTGCTTGAGGACCTTGACGAACGAGATGCGGTCCGGGTCGATGCCGTTGCTGTCGGCGAGTTGCATGATGATGCCGGTCAGGCAGTGGTGCACGACCAGATGCGCCCACACTTCCTGGCGCACCAGCTGCGGGTCGGTGATCGCAGAACTTCCTGCCGACCCCGCTGGAAGGTCTTGATCTGCCGATAGGCCGATTCCACCTCCCACCTTTCGTGATACAGCACCGCTAACTCCCCTGCCGGGTAGGTGTCATGGTCAAAGAGGTCGGTCAGCAGCCGGATTACTCCGCCCCCGTCGACGCGGTACTCGATCACGCGCACCAGCACACCGCCCGGATGGGCGCCCTTCTGCCCCGCGAGGTTCATGCGCGCCAGGTAGGTGCCGTCGGGCAGGTGTCGTACTGGGCGGCGTGCCACACACGAGCGGGCCCGCAGCAGGAGGTGGGCACCGGCGCCGATATACGCCTTCCACAACTCCACTCCGGGGAACCCCCGGTCCATGAGCACGAGCATCCCGGAGGCCGAGGCAGCCATTGCCACGGCTGGGTCGCGTTCACCACTGTTATAGCCGCCCACCCTGGCGTCGATGGAAGAATGCGTGCCGGTCTCGGTCAGCGTCACGACTCTCACCTGCGGAAACCCGCCCGGTTTCCCGCTGGAGTCCTTCGGGCCGCCGAAGGCGCGTCGGTTGGCCTCATTGTCCGGCACGTCCAGCAGAAACCCGTCGACCGCAGAGAGACACATCCCCGGTAGAAGGAACCGGCCAACCCCGCAGGGGCCAGCGGGCCGGCCAGGTGGTGGAAGATCCGCTCAACAACCTCCGGTCCCAGGCGCTCCCGAGCCCGAGTGAAAGACGCCTTGTGCGGGATGCACTCACTCAACTCCTCTATCTCACACTCCAGTTGTTCTGCCACATCGTCGTAGGAGTCCTGGTGGAAGAGCACAAGCGCGAGTGTGGAGTAGACCATGAACCCGGCCGGCAACGCTCCCGGCCGACGGTCCCGTTTGCGACACTCCGACAGGACCTCGCCCACCAGCTCGGGCGTCACCCACTGCGTGATCAAGCCCAGCCGTACTCGCTCAGATAACCCGCTCCACGGATGCACAACCCGCATAATGGCGCGACGCTCAGTCCGTCACCACCAGCTCAATGAACATTCAAACAACGGCATTGTGTTCCGGGTGGGAAGTGGCAGACCGTGATCTCGAGTCCGCTTTCCAGAGCGAAGGCGGCGAGGTGCTTCTTCCATGTCCAGCGGCGGGGGTCGTTGGAACCACCGCAGTCGGCGGTGATCAGCAGCCGGCCGGCGTCCGGGTGGTCGTCCCGTCCGCGCTGCTGCCACCAGCGGCGGATGGATTGGTCGTGAACGTGTGGCAGTCCACACGGATGGGGTTCTTGCCCGGCCGCCAGATGCGTCCGGGGCGGTCGCGGTTGCCAATCCACTCCTTGGCCTTGGTGTCGACGCTGATCACTGGCTGGTTGTCTTCGAGGAAGGCCGCAGCGGTGGCGTTGATGTGCGTGAACTGGGCATCCCGGTCCGGATGACTGGCGCCTTCCGTGGTCTTGGCGGTGCCCTGCAGGCTGTATCCCAGGGCATGCAGCAGGCGCCCAACGGTCGCAGCGCTGACTGGGTGGCCCTGAGTGGTCAGCGCCGAGGCCAGGGACCGCAGTGAGAGCGTGGTCCAGCGCAACGGCGAGACTGGATCACCCCGGGTGTGCGGCTCGATCAGAGCTTCAAGCGCGGGCAGCAGACCGGGGTCGGTGACCGTCACCGGCTTACGGCCGGCTCCTGGGGCCCGGATCCGCCCCGTCGGCAAAGGGCGCCCGGACAGCTCGGCGATCCCGCGTGCGATGGTGGCCGCACTGGCGCCAGAAGCGGCCGCCACAAGCGTGATCCCGCCGTGGCCAAGCGCGGCGGCCTCGCTGGCCAGGTAGATCCGGCGGCGCCGTTCATCGAGATGGGGAAGGAGCTGATTGAACTTCGCCCTCAGAGCCACAACTGAAGCCCGAGCGGCCATACACGCAGACACACCTCATTATCCCGCCAACACCCGTGCACCAAGCAGTAATTGAAATACAGGCCCCCGCGGTGCCGGAGTGCTGCCGTTGCACCCCGGCCGAACCGGTGCCCTTCTTCAGGAAGCCGGTGTCGTCCACGATCAGCACCGCACCAGGATCGCCGAGATGCTCGACCACGTAGTCACGCACATCGTCCAGAACCTCGTCGGCGTCCCACTCGATCCGGTTCAACAGCCGGTGGATGCGGTCCGGACCTGCGTGGCCGGCTTCTTCGGCCAGCATCCAGCCGTTCTTCCGCTGCAACGGGGCTACGAGTCCCCGCATATAGGCAAGAGCTGACTCACGAGGCTCCGATCTGCCGAATCGGTGAAGAAACCGCCCTTGCACCGCACCCAACTCACCGGCCCACGACCTGACCTCAGCAAGATCCCCACCCATGACAACACCAACGATCGACCTGCCTACCCGTCACGGCAAACACCGTTGCAGTACTAGGGCGCGTATTGAGTCGTGATCATTGGGTAGTCCGGTTGAGGATCAAGCTCTCCTGCTATGGCGCGTATCGAGTGCACGCCGCGTCTGCGCGTTCTGGTCCGACCCCCAGCCGCACGCGTGACGGACACCTCTGCAAAGATCGTCTTGAAGGCGGCCACCGATCACCGGGGCCGACCTACGAGAGGACAGCTTCATGACACTCATGACGAGCAAGCCCACGGTGGCCATTTTGGGACCGGGCGGCATCGGCGGCCTGTTGGCCGCCCTGCTGTCCCGCTCCGGCCACCACGTCATCTGCCTGGCCCGCGAAGCCACGGCACACACCTTGCGCACCACCGGGATCGAGGTCCGTAGCCGTCAGTTCGGCGATTTCACGGCAGCCGTGGAAGCGGACACCGCACTGCGTGAGCCGGTCGACGCGTGCCTGATCACCGTCAAGCAGACCGCGCTGGATACCGCACTCGCCAGCGTCCCGCCCACGGCCCTCGGCGACGCTCTTCTCGTACCGTTGCTGAACGGCGTCGAACACCCCGGCGCCCTCCGCGCTCGCTACCGGCCTGACCGGGTGGCCCCCGGAGTGATCCGCGTGGAGTCCACCCGCCTTGCCCCCGACGGCACCGGGCCCGTCGTCATCGAGCACGGCAGCCCGTTCGTCGAGATCGACCTGGCCGCTGGCACGGCACCGCGCCCCCACGTCGAAACCCTCACGGCCACCCTGTCCGCCGCGGGGGTGACGGCCCGCGTGACTGAGGGCGAGACCGCAGCCCTCTGGGCAAAAATGGCCTTCCTCGCCCCCTTCGCCCTCCTTACCACCCGGTACGGCGCTCCCCTCGGAGAGGTCCGAACCCGCCACCACGAGGAACTGGAGAGCCTGGTCGCCGAAACCGCCGCGGTCAGCCGCGCCTGCGGCGCGCCGGTGGACCCAGCCCAGGCCCTGGCGCGCTACGACGCCTTCCCGGCAGACGCCAAGTCCTCTATGCAGCGCGACGCGGAAGCAGGCCGGCCGCTGGAACTCGACGCCATCGGCGGAGCACTGCTGCGCGCGGCCGACCGGCACGGTGTGCTCGTGCCGGTGACGACCCGCCTGGTACGGGAACTGCAGGCCGCAGGCCACTAGTGACCTGGTTTTGAGTTCTGGGCTCGCCTCATGAGTCGTGTTCTGTTTCAGATTTTGGGGTTTGCCTGACGGGGCTGGCCCATGCCCGCTGTCCTGGGGATATGGGCGATACCAGGCTGCCACCGGTGGTGGTGTCGGAAGCTGAGCGGTTGACGTTGCAGAGCTGGGCCAGACGGCGCTCGACAGCGCAGGGTCTGGCCCAGCGTGCGCAGATCGTGCTGGCGTGCGCGCAGGGATGGAATAACACCGCGGTGGCTGCTCGGTTGGGCATCGAGCGCAAGACCGTGGGCAGATGGCGGTCCCGGCTCCTGCGCGACCGCCTCGACGGACTCGCGGACGAGCCCAGGCCCGGGGTGCCGCGGACCATCACCGACGCCCAGGTGGAAGAGGTGGTGGTCCGCACCCTGGAGCAGACGCCCCCGGGCGGGACACACTGTGCACTACGGCCTCGATCTTCAGCTCGGGGCCGACCAACGGTTGACGCCGATATGCGGTGAATGCAGGGCGAGAGGAGACCGCGCAAACTCCTGGGCACACTCGAAAGCCCGGACATCCGCAGGAGGATTCCAGGGATCGTCGCAACACGTGATCATCGATGTGTGCTGGCGAGCAGTCTAGACAGCCGCCCGGCCAGGTATCCCGGTCGGGCGGCTGACGGCCGTGCCAGGCCACGCGCCCGGCCAGCTCACATTTTTCTCGGCTGTGGTTTCGCAGGCGACCGAGGGGCTGATGGACTCACGCCATGACGACATTGCTGCCCCGCATCATGCGAGCACTTGAGCAGTTCCATGCCGCCCACCCCTGGGGGACCTTGACCCAAGGCCGGGTAGTTAGCGTTTTTGCTGGTCACGCAAGGGGCGTTGACGGGGTCTCGACGTGAAGCAATGGAGCTCGTTGGTACAGGCAGTCGTCCAAGACAGCTTGTCCCGCAAGGAGCTCCGTTGCCTGTTCA
>NZ_JBEYFB010000089.1:0-14337 GCF_040634135.1 Streptomyces sp. NPDC007164 | reverse complement strand
CCCGAACCCGCACAGTCACCCTCGCCGCATGACCAAGGCAAACAGCTACAAATCCGATGGCGCAGCCTTGACGAAGGACATAGAGGCACCCCCCCGCGTCCGGCGAATCCCCCGGGGGGCGACTCAGTTCGAAACATCGTTCGAGGCCGGAAGATAAAGAACAAGCTGACCGCAACCGCAGAAGGCTGCCCCGCGCCGACCGGCAGGGGCGGTCTTGCCGTACGCCCGCCCATCCGGATCTTGCGTACGCTCATCACCGACGAACGAGGAGGACACGATGGCCGACGAGCAGCAGCTCTGGGGATATCCGGAGGTCGCCGCCCACCTGGGCATCAGCGCCTCCGCCGTGGAACGGCGCGGTCCTGGCCGACGGCGGGGACGGCAAGACACCACACCGGGCCTCAACTGGTCCGGTCAAGCCTCTGCAGTCTCCGGAGACTCAAGGCACTGGCCAGTGGTCCGGGCGCCAGTGAGAGCAAGGCCCAGGGCCATCCGACGTGCGCGGCCAGGTGCGGCAGCAGGAGGACCGGTACCGCCGCGAGAGAGTATCCGAGCGCCATCTGCACGGTCAGGGCCGTCCCCACGGCGGTCGGGTCGGAGGAGTCAGCAAGCAACGCTGAGTACATCGGTGAATCCCCGATCACCGATGCCCCCCAAACGATCAACATCACCGCAGTCACTATGTCGGGAAGAAGTGGCAACGCTGGTGCGAGGAGGCAGCAACAGGCCGAGATGGTGACGACTACGGTCGTGACACGGACTCTGCCCCATCGATCGGCTGCGGAACCTGCGCCGAAGCAGCCGATGGCCCCGGCTACGCCGATCAGCAGGAACGGGCCCCATCCCGGGACACCGAGGACAGGGCCCCCCGAACCGGGCAACGCGGCGAGCAACGCGACCGACCATGTCCACAGGCCGTAGACCTCCCACATATGGCCCAGATAGGCCAAGGTGACGAGCCGCTGTCGCCTGTTGCGGAAGAGCTGCCAGGCGGCACCGATCCGTAGTGTGTCGGTCTCGCTCGTGTGCGGGCCGGTCCGAGTCGTCGTCGCCAGCCCGGCTGCCAGTGTCGCGGCAACCGCCGAGATGAGGAGGACACTTCGCCAGCCCGGCAACGGCAGCGTGCGGAGTGCGTGCGGAAGAGCGCTGCCCAACGTCAAGGAAGCCACGACCAGCGCGACTGCCGACCCTCGGCGGGCCAGGGTCCATGAGGCGACGGCCTTCATCCCCGGCGGATACACCGCCGCAAGAGCGATTCCCGTGAGGACGCGCAGAGCAAGGGTCGGCGCGAATCCGATGGGTAGAACCGCAGGCAACGCTGTGCACGCGGCAGCGATCAGCGAGCCCAGCGGCAGGAGTACGCCCGGGCGTACCCGGTCGGCGACGCGCAGCAGCCCCAGTCCCAGCGCTCCGGCCGCGAACCCGAGCAGGACGCAGCTCGTCAGCCACGAGACTTCGCCTGAGTCGAGGTTCCAGTGCCGCGCCAGCTGCGGCGCCACCGCTGACGTCGCGTACCACGTGCTCAGTGCCAGCACCTGGACGAGCGCCCCGAGAGCGACGTTCAATGCGACGGTTCCAGGGCGCAGCCGGTCGTCCATGAGGACCATGGCCGGCACCCGGGTCGACCGCACGTTGCCGCTCACATCGACAGGCTTGTCCATACCGTCTTCGTCTCGAGGTATGATTCGAGGTTCGCGTGGCCCATCTCACGGCCGTAGCCTGAGGTCTTGAATCCACCGAACGGTGCTGCGGCATCAGTGGCACCGTACATGTTGATGTAGATGGTGCCCGCCCTGAGGAGTTTCGCCAGGCGGTTCGCGCGGGCGATGTCACGTGTCCAGATGCCGGCCGCGAGACCGTAGGGTGAGTCGTTGCCGCGCGCCGCGATCTCCTCGAGGGAGTCGAAGGGCTGGGCCACGACGACGGGACCGAAGATCTCCTCGCGTACCGCTGCCATTGTGTCGTCGACATCGGTCAGAACGGTGGGACGCAGGAAGTATCCGTCCGCGTCGGCGCCGGCCGGGGCTACTGCACCGGCGGCGGCAGTCGCGCCACCGGTGAGCGCGCCGTCGATGTAGCCGCGGACTCGGTCGAGCTGGGTTCGACTGATGAGCGGGCCGAGGTCGGTGCTCGGATCGAGCCCCGGTCCGACGCGCATGCTGTCAGCCTGTTCGGACAGGGCGCCCACGACGTCGTCGAAGCGGGAGCGTTCGACGTAGAGGCGTGAACCGGCACTGCACGACTGGCCGGAGTTCGAGAAGATCGCCGATGCCGCGCCGGCCACTGCCTCCTCGACAGGAGAATCGGCGAAGATGATGTTCGGACTCTTCCCGCCGAGTTCCAGCGTCACGCGCTTGACCTGTGCGGCCGCCTTCTGCGCCAGGTGGATCCCGACACGGGTGGAACCTGTGAAGGCGATCTTGTCCACGAGTGGGTGTTCGACAAGTGCCTCGCCTGCTTCCGGTCCGTAGCCGGGGAGGATGTTGAGAACACCGTTGGGCAGTCCGGCCTCGAGGCCCAGTTGGCCCAGGCGGATCGCGACGAGCGGGGTGTTCTCGGCGGGCTTGAGGACGATCGCGCACCCGGCGGCCAAGGCGGGCGCAATCTTCCAAGCCGCCATGAGAAGAGGGAAGTTCCACGGAATGATCTGCGCGACGACACCAACGGGTTCCCGCTCGGTCCGCACCATGGTGTCGGGCACGGACACCGGAATGGTGTTTCCCTCGATCTTGCTGGGCCAGCCCGCGAAGTACGCGAAGTGCTTGATGGACAGTTCCACGTCGTTCTGGCGGGCGGAGCTGCGCACCTTACCGCCGTCAAGTGCCTCGAGGTCGGCGAGTTCTTCGGCGTGGGCCTCGAGCAGAGCGGCGAAGCGCTCGATGATCCGGCCGCGGTCGAGGGCGGACATCCGTCGCCACGGCGAACCGGTTTCCATCGCCGCAGCCGCGGCCCGCACGGCGCGGTCCACGTCGGTGACTCCTGCCGCGGCTGCGGTCGCGATCTGCCGGCCCGTGGCGGGGTTCAGTACGGGGATGGTGCCGCCCTTGTCAGCCGGTACCATCTCGCCGTTGATGAGGAGCCGCGGTGGGGCCTGGAGCAGAGCCGAAACGGCTGGGCTGAGGTCGGGTGTCGTGCTGGCGTCTTCGATGACGCTCATGTCTGGCCCTCCTGAGGCATTGCGTTGCGGTAAGTGAGCGGGTGCGGGCGCCTTAGCGCGCGATGGGCGGCTCGAGCACGGCGGGGTTGGCGATCGCGGGGGGCCGCTCACCCGCCACCCACGCGCGCAGGCCGCGTTCGGCGATCTTGGAGTGCTCGGTCACGACGTCGTCGGAGGCGCCGCCGATGTGAGGGGTGACGGTGACATTGTCGAGGCTGAGCAGCGGATGGTCGGCGGGGACCGGCTCGGTCCAGAACACGTCGAGCCCGGCTCCGGCGATCCGCCCCTCGGCGAGCGCGTTGACGAGCGCGTCCTCCTCCACCACCGCGGCGCGCCCTGCATTCACCAAGTAGGCATCCGGACGCATGAGCCGCAGCTCCCGGTCACCGATCAGCCCGATGGTGGACTCGGCCAGCGGGACGTGGACGGTGACGATGTCGGCCGTGGACAGCACCTCGTCGAGTTCGACGATGCGCGCCTGGTCGCCGAACGCGTCGGACGGGAGGAACGGGTCGTAGACGACGACATCCATGCCGAAGGCCCGGGCCCGCTGCATCATCCGGCGCCCGATGGCGCCACCACCGAGGATACCGAGGGTGCGTCCGGACAGCCCGAGCCCGCGAAAGGTCGAGTAGGGCTCGAACACGTCCTCGGACTTCCATGCACCGCTGCGCAGCCAGCGTTCGGCCCGGCCGGTGTGCCGAACGGTCATGAGAAGCAGTGTGAAGGCGAGATCCGCGGTGACGTCGGCATTGCGGGCCGGGGTAGTCAGGACGGCGATCTCGCGTGCAGTACACGCTTCCACGTCGACGTTGACCGGGTTTGCACGGCAGGACACGACGACCCGCAGCTCAGGTGCCTTGTCCAAGGTGGCTTCGTCGACGACGTCGACCTCGCACACGAGTGCGGTCGCGCGGGCGAGCTGCTCGTCGAGTCCCCTGGTCGCCAGCGATGTGCCGGCCAGAGAGGGCTCGACGAGTTCGACGTCGAAGACGTCCTCGAGCAGCTCGGCTCGAGCTTGGTCGAAGGGCGCGGTGACCAGCAGGAGTGGGCGGGCGCTGTGGGTGGTCTGGTTCGACATGAATTTTCCTTGATTTCGTAGTCAGGGATCAGGTGGTGGTTACGGGGGGTGCGTCCGCGGAGAGGGCGGCCGTGGGTTCGGACGCGGGGCCCGCGTCAGCGGCGTGTGCGGCCGTCTGCGTCGCCCGCAGGTCGGGCCAGTGGTGTCGTACGGCGTCGCGGACGTCGCGGAACACCTGGGCCTGGGCGTCGTGCAGGGCGCGCAGACGGGGGTCCGGCTCGAAGGTCTGCGCGTCGTCGCCGAACTGGGCCAGTGCGGCGGGAAGGTCGGGTGCCGCGCCGACGGCGACGAGGGCCAGCGCGCCGGCCCCGCGGGCGCCGAGTTCGGCGAAAGTGGAGCGGACGATGCGGCGACCGGTCACGTCGGCGACGATCTGGCAGACGACCGGCGATTGCGCCCCACCGCCGCAGAGCCGGACCGTCGCGTCGGCCTTGATGCCCAGTACGTCCATGCATTCGCCCAGGGACAGAGCAATGCCTTCGTAGACGGCGCGCAGCAGTTCTCCCGGGCTGGTGCGTACGGTGATGTTCAGCCATGCCGCCGAGGCCGCGGTGTCCACGAAAGGCGCTCGCTCACCGCTTACGCCCCCGTAGGGCAGGTAGAGCACTCCCCCGGCCCCGGCCGGAACGGCGTTGACGAGTTCTTCGATCTGTGGCCATTCCAGCCCGGCCAGGCCTGTGGCCTCTCGCGCCCAGTCGAGGTTGGGGGTGCCGTTCATCGGGGCGAGGCACTCGATGACCTGAGTTCCCTGGCCCAGGTTGAGGGTGATGACCGGTACGTCGACGGGCGCGCTGACGCGCTCCTGTACGGCGCCGACGAACGCGGTGGTGCCGAGGATGGCGTACGCCTCGCCCGGTCCGACGACTCCCAGGCCGACGCCGCCGGCCGGTGTGTCGACCAGGCCGGTCGCAACGGGCAGACCGACGGGCAGGCCGGTCTCTCGCGCCGCTTTCTCCGTCACTCGGCCGCATACCGCATCGGGTGGGAACAGGGGCGGCAACAACCGACGGAAACCGCCGTGGCCCAGGCCTTCGATGAGCTCCTCGGAGTAGCGCCCCGTGGCAACGTCCAGGTAGGTGCGCGAGGCCTCGGAAGCCTCCGTTCCCACAACTCCCGTAAGTTGGAAACGGATCCAGTCCTTGCAGTTGAGCTGTGTCGCCGCGCGGGTGAGGAGTCCGGGATCACTGTCCTGCAGTTCTTCCAGAAGGACGGGCAGGGCCCCCGGGAACAGGGCCGAACCCGTGGTGCGGCGGACCAGTTCCCCGCGCCCGTCGGCCTCCCATCGAGCCACCCGCTCGGCAGCTCTGCCGTCCAGCCACAGTACGGCCGGCCCAGCAGGGCGTCCGCCGGCGTCCACGAGCCACGCACCGTCGCCCTGGCCCGTCACGCTGAGTGCGAGCAGTTCGACATTGCCGGCTTCGGCCAGTGCCGCGCTGATTGTCTGCCCGACAGCGGACCAGACCTCGTCCATGTCCTGTTCGGCGTAGTGCGGTTGCGGCCGCCGGATACGGACCGCCGATCGGGCGGTCCCGAGCACGTCACCCGTCGTGCTGATGACGACGGACTTGACCGACGTCGTGCCGGCGTCGATGCCCAGCACGGCCTGGACTCGGTTTCTCATCGTTACCTACCTACCTGCCCCGTTCGGATTCTCCAGCGGATCGGCCTGCGGCGGTTACTCGGAGCTGACCCGGGTGGCCGCCGGGGGAACCGGATCGACCTGCGGGCTGTGTCCCGGGGCTTCGACGCCGGCCTCTCGCAGGAGGAAGGTGAGGAAGATCCCAACGACGTAGAGCGCCGCGAGGATCCAGACGACCGGCCCGACACCCAGCGGCCCGACCAGCGCCGCCACGGCCGGACCCCCGAAGTTGCTGAGGCCGGCACCGAGGTTGAGGACCGCGACCGCGGCCGCCTTGTGCTGCGGGGCCAGGAGCGGGACGACGGCCGACAGCGGGACGTACATACCGAGCGCGAGACCGTAGACGATGCCCAGAGCCATGATGACGACATAGTTCGCGCCGACCGCCTGCGGCAGGTAGTAGAACCCGAGCACGGTGATCGCCGTAGCGGCCCCGCCGCCCCAGGCGATGACGTTGATGCGGCCGAACCGGTCGGAGGCGTAGCCGGAGATGAGGTTCGCGGCCACGTTCGCCGCGAGCATGGTGCCCCAGATCGAGGACCACTGCGACTGGCTGAAGCCGATCGTCTTGACCATGTACACGTTGAGGAACACGGCGAACGAGTAGTACGAGATCGTGTTGATGAGGCGGACCGCGCCGCCGACACCGACCTTCGGGCGTTCCTTCATGATGACGATGCCGCGCTTGAGGCCCTCGACGGTCTCCGCACGGGTGACCTTGCGCGCACCGGCCCGGGACTTCACCAGCACCGCGACCATGAGGGCGGCGATCGTAACGAAGACCAGCGACGACCACAGGGTCACCAGCTCTCCCAGCGGGTCCACCGCGACGGCCACGAAGTAACCGCTGATGACGCCCAGGCCCATGGCGTTGAAGAACCAGTACCAGCCGACGGCCTTGCCCATGACCGCGTCGGGTGTCTCCATGGTGACCCAGACCAGGAATCCGTAGGCAAAGAACGGATAGCCGATGGCACGGATCGCGTAGGTCGCGATCATCACGGCGTAGTTCTCCTGCATGACGCCGAGGGTCAGGAACCCGACCTCCAGCACGATCCACAGACCGGCTCCGATGAGCATCACCCTGCGGGGGCCCCAGGCTTCGGCCAGGGCGCCGGCCAACCAGGCGGCGACCGCCACGACGATGCCGTAAGCGCTGAAGAGTCCGGCGACCTGACTGCCGCTGAACCCGCGTTCCTCCAGGTAGGTCGAGAGGAAACTGAGTTCGATCCCGTCGCCGACCATGAAGAGCATGAGGGCGATGAAGCCCCAGAACAGGACCCGGGAGATCCCCTGGTTGGTGAGGGCTTGCGTCCACCGGCTCTGCGGCTGCGCGAGGCCGTCCTGCGTCGTCATAGACTCCTCCTTGAGCCTGAACATTTGTACACTCGGTGAACCGGTGCTCAAACATCATGACTCCGCCGCCTGCGCTGTCAAGGTGCTTCTTTCGCTTTCGTGATGCGAGTTTGGCGACCACCTGTCGGTATTCGACGAGTATGCCCAAATTGCGAGTGGTGCCCCTTCGTCGCAGCCGGGTGCGAACACTTACAGGCGGCAACCCGTACCGGTGAAGGGGTCGTGGACCGCGATCGGGAACGCCGCTCGGGGGCCGTGACGGCGCGCACCTTGGAGTCGACCGGCTTGCGCCGGCCCGCTCCGTCATCGCCCGTATTCATCGGCGCACCACCGGCGCCGGCGTCCGCGGAGCGCGGCTCTGCAGTACCGGTCTCGCGCATCGTCGGGGCGGCTGGGCCGGGCAACTCTCCCGGCTTCGCGCAGAGCCTCCTGGCTTGCGGCAGCAATGGCCCGTGCTCCATCGAAGATCCATCGGACAGCCTTGCGCTCCGCAGTGCGGCCAGGCATCATGGTGAACGGAGGTGCAGTGGTGCGAACAAATGCACACGATCCGTTGCTCGGCAAGGTGGCCCGGCTCTACTACGACCACGGTCTCACCCAAGCCGAGATCGGTGAGCTTCTCACTCTGTCCCGGGTGAAGGTGACCAGAGTCCTTGCCGAGGCCCGACGCGCCGGCATCGTTGAGATCACCGTTCACAGTGACGAGCGTCCCTTCGCCGACATCGAGGCAGCCCTCGTACGCCGGTTCGGCCTGCAGAGCGCATGGGTGTGCCCCAGCCTCGGGCCCGGTGAGGAGCGGTCACCTTCGTCGCTGGGTGTGACCGGGGCGGAGGCCCTCGCCTCGGTCCTCCCGCACGTCCAGCGAGTCGCGGTCGGCATGAGTACGGCCGTCGCGGCCAGCGTCGCCCATCTGCGTTATCAGTCCGACAGCGCCGTCGAGGTCGTGCCCTTGGCGGGAAGCCGCGGCGGGCGCTCCAGTGAAGCCAATCCACACGAGGTGGCTACCACTCTCGCCCGCGTCGTCGGCGGCACGGCATACCACCTGCCCGCCCCGCTACTGGCGACGGCCCCCGAGGCGGCCGCCGCCATCCGCGGGCTCGACGAGGTCCAGGGCACTCTCGATGCCGCAGCCGCAGCCGACGCTCTCGTCGTGGGCATCGGCAGCACGGCCCGCGTCGCCCAGGCTCTTCGCCGCTCGGTCACCGAGACCGAGTTCGCGACTCTCCGGGAGCTCGGCGCTGTCGGGGACGCCTCCGCCCGCTTCTTCGACGCGAACGGTGAAGCTGTCGACGGACCGATCGACAAGCGTGTCATCGGACTGACCTTGGAACACATGCGGGCGATCCCCACCCGAGTGGGGATCGCAGGCGGCATCGAGAAACACATTCCCTTGTTCACCGCGTTGGAGACGGGGCTCGTCAACATCGTGGTAACTGACATCGACAGCGCTCGCTCCCTCCTCACCCGCCCCGTCGCCAGACCCGTGACGGCCTGAAATACTCAGAGGAAACACGATGAAACACCCCACCACAGTCGAGGGCCTGTTCACCCAACTCGCAGAGGTAGGCCGTCTGGCCGTGGAACGCGGCTTCGTGCTGGCCAGCGGCGGCAACCTCTCCGCGCGCCTGCCCGGCAGCGACACCTTCGTCGTCACCGGCGCCGGCACCTGGCTGGACCGGCTCGGCAAGGACGACTTCACGAGCATGACCCTGGCCGGGGACGTCACAGGCGGGGCCGAACGCCCTTCCAGCGAATGGAAGCTGCACCAGCGCACCTACCAGGAGTGTCCGGACGTCAATGCCGTGATACACCTCCATCCCCAGCACACCGTCCTCCTCGATGCCCTCGGTCACAAGATCCGGCTCGTGTCCCTCGACCACGCGTACTACGTGCGCTCCATCGGCACCGTCCCCTACAACCCCAACGGTTCGGACGAACTCGCGGACACCACAGCTGAGCAGGCGAAGACGCACAACTGCGTCATCCAGTCCCACCACGGCTGCTCCGCGCACGCCAAGGACATCGGCATGGCGTTCCGCCGCATCATGAACCTTGAGGAGGCCGCAACCGCGACCTACAGAGCTCTTACGCTGGGTGACCAGAAGACAACTTTCCCTTCAGAGAGTTTTGCGGCTCTGCACCACGCGTAAGCAGCGCCCCACGTTCCCCACGAGGTGCATGCCGAGTACGACGGCAGCGCCAGTTCCTTCCAGCGGGTGCGGGCCCGCAGGACGCCGGCCCGCGGCACGCCGAGTTCGGCGGCCATGTCGAGCACCTGCTGCAGTTCGCCGTCGTTGCGCCGGGTCATGACGACCACGTCGGACGCCTCAACCCCGATGAGGCCGCCGCGTGTGCGGCACTGGTAGCCGTACTCGACCGGGTCCCATACATCGCTGGTCGGCAGCATTTCTGTCAGCATCCGGGCGTCAGACAGGCGGAGTTGACCGGTGCCGGTTAGGTGGCGGCCGTCGCCGATCCACCGCACGAACGCCTGGATCTTCTCCGGGCCGCTGCGCGTCACTGCGGCGGCCGGGACCTGGCCGCTGTGACGCAGTGCGCGCCGCCATGTGACCGGGGGCGGGGCCAGCGGCGGGGTGGCTGGGGGCCGGGTGAGCAGGTCGAGTATGCGGACCGGTCCGCGCTGGCGTGAGTCGGTGCCGGGGCACCGCAGACCGTGGGGCCAGGGTGCCGGCAGGTCCCGGCCGTTCTTGGTGTGCACGGCGGTGAACGCCAGGGGTTCGTCATAGCCGGCCGCGGGCGGGTCGGTCAGCCCGGCCAGCGGCAGCGGGAGCAGTCCGCTGGCTCCGGCCGACATCAAGGGCTGGCCGCAGCCCCGGCACCATCGCACGCTCAACTCCGCGTGGGCGGTGGCGACGACGTCCCGGGTGAACGCGGCGCCTGTGCCGCAGGGGCAGCACGGATACAGGTACAGGTCGCTGTCGCCGGTGTGGTCGCGGGTGGTAGCCAGCCATGCCGGATGCACGCCCATCGCTGTGGCCAGCGCGGTGCGCTGGTCGGCCGACGGCAGCGTCCGCCCGCTGGTCCAGTGCCGGATCTGGTGCGCCCCTGCCCCGATGGCTGTCCCAACCGCCGACGCGCTGAGTTTGACCGCATGGGTCCACAGCCGCAGTCGCCGGGCGAACGGGCCGAGTGCCAGCAGCGTCCAGGCGTCGTGGCCATCGCCGATCGCCCCCCACTCGCCGTCCTCAAAGTCCCAGTTGTGTTCCTGGGCCCGCTCCCGGCACTCGCGGGTCAGCCACCCGCGTACGTCGGCCTCGCCCCCGGTGTCTTCTACCGTCAGGCCGTCCACGCAGTCCTCGGCGCGCTCGGCCTCCTGCTCCGCGTCGTTGCCCGCGAGCAGTCCGAACATCGAGGCCAGCAGCCGGGTCACGACCAGAAGCGACCATCCCGAAGGCGATCGTGCCGGACCACGTGGCTGTGGCCCTCATGCTTCCAGCGTCGGCCGCCGCGAAACCCACCGCATCCCGGCCCCGCACTGTTCCTCCTTCACCCCAGGCCGGGTGTCCGGCTCGCGGCTTCCAGCGCAGTGCCGACCGGGTGGCCTGGGCAAGCAGCCGCGGGAAAAAGCTTGCCCCAGGCCATCGGCTTGCCCGAGCCAGGCCCGTCGGCGGAACAGGCCGCGGAGCTTGTGGTGTCGGTGGTGAGTACTTGCAGGCACACGTGGTCGGCTCCTGCGTCGAGGTGCTCTTGAACGCGTCGGCGCCGGTCTCCGTCCGCAGTCGGGACACGCGGCCGACGCGGCTTGCGACCGCACAGCCAGCCGAACCTCCGTATCCGTCAGTGCCACTTCCTCGACCTGAACCCCGACACCTGGCAACAGAACGTCCGCGACGCGAACCCCACCCATCACACAAGACCGATGCCCAACTACCCCCAAAATGACGACAGAGCCCAGAAGTTGAGCCAGAGCCACTACTCGCGAATAAAGCCAGGCCCGGTGTGGTTGCGATCGAGTGATCAAAGGACGCGAGCCAGTGCGTCCGGCCCCACGAAGTGCAATGGTGGATCGCCGCGCAGGAACCGCAGCACCTCCTCCACGGCACTTGCGCCGAGCCGCTGACGGCACTCGGCGGTGCCCGCCGCCTGATGAGGGGTCAGCAGAACGTTCGGCAGTTTCCGGAACAGGTGGCGGACCGGCAGTGGTTCGGTGTCGAAGACGTCGATCGCAGCGTCCAGCCGGCCCGCCGACACCTGCGCCAGAAGCGCGTCCTCGTCGACGAGCCAGGAACGGGCGGTGTTGACCAGACCGGCGCCGTCGGGCATCAGCGCCAGTTCGCGCGCACCCAGCATGCGCCGGGTCTCGGCGGTGGCAGGGGCGTGCACGGCGACAATCCGGCTGCCACGGAGCAGTTCGTCCAGCGGCACCACCCGTACCGCGAGCCGCTGTGCGTCCTCGGCCGTCAGATACGGGTCGGTGACCGCGACCTGTGCCCCCAGTGCCTTCGCCAGCTCGATGTACGCACGACCGGTGCGGGACGCTCCGACGACGCCGATCGCACAGCCCTGGATCTCGTGCCGCGGCGGGGCCTGGCCGGCCTCGTCCCAGTCGGCTCCGCCGCGCAGCGCGTGGTCGAAGCGGTGGATGCGGTGCAGCAGGGCGAGGGTGAACGCCAGGGCCACCTCAGCGACCGGGCGTGCCATCGCGTCACCGGCCTGGGTGACGAGGATCCCACGCCGGAAGACTTCCTCGGTGACGTACGGGGCGACCGCCGATCCGGTGTGGGCGACGATCGCCAGTTGGTCAGCGACGTCGAGGAGTTCCTCGCTGAGGCGAGGCGTTCCCCAAGCGGTGATCAGGGCACGGGCACCGGGCAGCGCCGCACCGAGTGCGTCCCGGTCGGTGTGCTCGTCGAGGACGGCCGGCTGCGCCGCGGCGCAGAGGCTCTGCCACACCGCGGGGGTGAAGAACTGCTCACGAAGGTGCGGGGGTACGGCGACGACGACCCGCGGCAGGCGGGCCGCCCCCGGGTCAGGAGAGCCAGTCATCGATGTGCTCCGCGACGAAGTCGTCGTCGGTGAGCCAGGGGTAGGCCGTGGCAACCCGGGTGATCTCTTCGGCCTGGCCGGGAGACAAGACCTCCTTCGGATCGAGACACCAGATGCCCTCCAACAGACCCTGGCGGCACAGCACTTCATGGACACCAGCGATACAGCCGCGGAATCCGCCGCGCACGTCGAACACAGCGCTGTTGGCGTCGGTGAGCTCCGGACGGCGGGCGAGGCAGCCGACCATGGCGTCGTGGTCACCGGCGCGTGCCCGCCGGACCTGATCGAGGAGGGTGACGGCGGAGCCGGTCCAAACGGACCACTGGCCGAGCAGCCCGCCCGCGAACCAGCGCGGCCCGCCGCCCGCCGTCTCGTACGGGGTGAGCAGATCACCGATGATGTCGTCGTCGTTGCCGGTGTACAGCGCCACCTCGTCGGCCCGGTCGGCGGCGGCCACGGCGCGTACTACATCGGCGGTGCGGTAGCGGTCGAAGGGCGCGATCTTGATGGCCGCGGTGTTCGGCAGGTCTGCGAATGAGCTCCAGAACGACGGCGAGAGATAACGGCCGCCGACGGCCTCCTGGAGGTAGAAGCCGATCACCGGCAGCACCTCGCCGACGGCCCGGGCGCGGTCCAGCAGACCCTTCTCGTCGGCACCGGGCACGGCGGGGCTCAACAGCACGGCGTCGTAGCCGAGGGAGGCTGCGAGCTCGGCTTCGAAGACGGCCTGCGCGGTGTGGCCGCAGGCCCCGGCGACGGTGACGACAGGGTGGCCGGCCTCGTTCCGCACGGTCTCAGCGGCGAGTTCGAGGACTGGTGCCAGCAGGCCGATGCCCGGTTCGCGGATCTCGAACTGGGTGGTGTGGACGGCGACCGCGACGCCGCCCACGCCGGAGGCCAGGTAGTAACGGGTCAGTGCGCGTTGCCGACGTTCGTCGAGCTTGCGGTCGGCGCCGAGGGCGAGTGGATGAGCGGGGATGACGGCTCCCTCAGCGAGCACGTCCATCGGAGTGCATGCCGGGGCTGCCGCGGCCGCCGAGGAGGGTACAGGTTGGGGAGCGGTCGCGGCTACGGGGCCGGGTGCAGGCGCGGTCGCGGCTACGGGCGTACGGGACACGGGGATCAGAACCTTCCGTCGCGGACCTGGAACTTGGTGGGCTTGCCGGACAGCGGCAGCCCGCGGTGCAGCCAGTCGGCCTGCCAGCGGACCAGGGTCCGCAGGGACACGTCCGGGTAGCCGAACAGGGCGTGGCAGGTGCTCGCGTCGGACAGCAACGCGGTCGGAGTCTCCTCGCCGGCGATCACGGGATCCTTGCCGAACTCCTCACCGAACCAGTGCGCGAGCCGCCGCACGGACGCGGTCTCGGGCCCGGTGAGGTTGAGGGTGAAGGGCTCCGGAGCGGAGGTGTGCAGCAGCGAGCGCAGAGCGACCTCGTTGGCGTACCCCTGCCACACGACGTTGGCGTGGCCGGTGGTGACGTCGACCGGCTCGCTCGCCCGGACGGCGGAGGCGATGTCGGCGAGGACGCCGTAGCGCAGGTCCACCGCGTAGTTGAGCCGAATGGCGGCGACCCGGGTGCCGCGAGTGAGGGCCGCGTGGCCGAAGATCCGCTCCCGGCCGAGGCAGGACATGGCGTACTCGCCGACCGGGCCGACGGGGTCGTCCTCGGTGCAGCCGCCGGAGGAGACCGGCACCTGTGGATAGACATTGCCGGTGGAGAATGCGGCGATCCGGGCGTCCGGCCAGCGGCGGGCCACCCGGTCCGGCATCGCGGCGTTCACGGCCCAGGCGTGCGAAGGCGCCCCGGCGGAGCCGAACTTGGCGCCGACCATGAAGACGACGTTCTCCGCGTCGGGCAGTTCGGCCAGGCTGGCGGCCGGATCCATGAGGTCGAAGGGCACGGTACGGACCCCGGCGTCCTCCAGCTGTTGTGCCGCGACCGGGTCGGACCAGCGGGAGACGGCGTGCACGGTCACGTCGGTGCGGTCAGCGGCGTCCAGTGCCCGGCGGGCGAGCCGGCACAGGCTGGGGCCCATCTTGCCGCCGGCGCCGAGCACCAGCAGATCGCCTTCGAGGCGGCCGAGATCGGCGACGAG
>NZ_JBEYFB010000088.1:0-14543 GCF_040634135.1 Streptomyces sp. NPDC007164 | reverse complement strand
ACCAGCCGATAACCCCGCCGACCAGCACAAACAAAACCACGCATCACTGGCAAGGAAACCCGAACACCTCAGAGCCCTCTTCCCCGAACCTCACACCGGAGGGTGAGCGGAGGCCGAGTGTGCCTGCGCAGGAGCTGCTGAAGTTCAGCACACCCCGGGACCCCGCGTTGCTCGCGCAGTTCGTGAAGCTGCGGGTGATCGAGCCGGAGAACACGTTCTGGCGACGCGGGATCCAGGCGTGCGTGCGGTACGTGAAAGAGACCGGGGCGCAGCAGTTGCGGGTGCCGTACGACTACGTCACCCCCGACCACTGGGTTCCGGCCGGGTTCCCGCTCGGGACCTGGCTCGCCGACCAGCGGAAATCCCACAAGGCCGGGCGTCTGGATGCGGGGCGGGTGGAACAGCTCGACAGGCTGGGCATGGTCTGGTCCCACCAGGACGTCGCGTTCGAGGAAGGCCTCGCAGCAGCCCGCGCCTGGGCAGCCGTGCACGGACACCTGCTGCCGCCCGCGACCGCAGTCTGGGACGGGTATCCAGTGGGTGCCTGGGCCAAGAACCAGAGATCCGCCGCCCGGACCGCAGACCAGCTCGCGCAGCGGCGGGAGGCCGGCCTGGCTGTCGAGAGCAGTGCGGGCGCTTTGACCGAAGCGCGGCGGGCAGCGCTGGAGGAGATCGATCCGGGCTGGTGCCCGGTATGGGACACGGGATGGCAACGCTGCTTCCGACTCGTCCAGAACTTGCTCCGGGACGGCGGAAACCTGCCGGTGGTGGTTGGCAAGGTGATCGTGCAGGGCGAAGACCTCGGACGCTGGGTGACAGCGCAGCAGCACGGGTGGGAGCAGTTGCTGCCCGCACAGCAATGGCTGCTGGAGAACGTCCTCGGAATCGAACCCGCCGGGGACGAGGAACGTCTGGTGCAGCGCACACAAGACGATATGTGGGCACTCAGCCTCACGGCCGCACGGCAGTTCCATGGCCGTGAAGGGCACTTGCGGGTACCTCGCAAGCACGCCGAGCACGGTGAAGATGGAAATGGGCCCGGGAGGTCGTCAGAGCGGCGCTGACGGGGTCGTGGTGGTCAAGCTCGGCACATGGCTCGACAACGTACGCAAACGCGCCGACAAACTCAGTGCGCAACGCCGGGCCGACCTCGACCAGCTCGGCATGCGCTGGTAGACGCTGTGGCGTCGGCTGGTGGTCCACCGGCGCAGACATCGTCGAGCCGCCGCTCGATGTCGAATGGGCCTGATGCTGATAGAGGAAGTGTGTCGTCCCACTTGGCGATGCACCGAGGCAGGGTTGTCACGGTGACGGGGGTGGGGCGGTGAGATCGTGCGCAATTTGGGCTTCGAGATCTGCAACGCGTTTGTCCAGGAAGCGATTGTTCTGGCGGGCGCTGGCCAGACGCTCTTGGAGGCGCTGGTTGTCCTGGGTGAGCTGTCGTGTTTGCTGCTTCAGGGTGGTGTTCTCGGTGACGATCCGCTGAAGTGAGCCTTCGGGGAGATCGTGTTCGAGGTCGCGGATCTTGCCGAGGAGTTCGGCGATACGGGTGCGCTGAGTGAGGATTTCACGTTGGGCCTGGACGAGTGCCTCTTCGGCGTTGAGGGCGCGCTCCTTCCAGACGGGCTGTGTGCGGGCGTGGCTGTTGGAGATTCCGGGATGGGTTCTGCTTGTGCGGGTGGCCTGTTCGACAAGAGCTCTGGCCTGCTGGTTTTGGTAGAGGAAGGTGCGTGAGACGCGGGCGGTACGGGCAAGGGCTGCGATGGTGACAGGCGTATGGTCGCGCGCCGTGGGCGGTCTGGAGTCGTTGGAGCATCTCTTGGGTGGCTTGGCGGCGGGCTCGTACGGCTGCGTCGGTGCGGGAAGTGTTCATGGCTGGCCTGTGGAGTCGTCAGGAGCCTGCAGTGCTACGAGGTCTCGGGCGCGGAAAGCGGTGCTCCAGGTGCCCTCTCCGGCGGGACCCTCGTGACGGCAGGCATGGGCGGACAGGACAGAGACGGCGGGAGCACGCCCGCCGGTGACGGTGCAGGCGGGGCGTGGCCGGTGGCGACCTGGCAGGGCTGGCAGCGTTTCGCCACCACCCCTCCCCCACAGCCGCCCGCTCCCGGGGAACCAGCACGCAGCAACGAGGAACGCCTTGCCTACCACTCCGTGTTCGTCATGGTGCGGACCCCGGCGATCGACACCCTGACCACCGGCGTGCGCACGCTGATGATCCTGGGACGCCACCAGCAGACCACCGCCCGGCCCTCGCTGATCGTGACCGGCCCGGCAACGGGCGGGAAGACCACCGCGCTGCTCCACGTCGGGCGCGCCTGCCACCTCGCCCACATTCAACGGGACCCGCCACCGGCCACCAGCACGCATACACCGGTGCCGGTCGCCTACGTCCTGGTGCCCCCCGGGGCGACAGCAAAAGCCCTGGCCACAAAGTTCGCCCGCTACCTCGGCATCCCTGTCACCACCCGCATGACCCAGGCTCAGATCACCGACGCCGTCTGCCACACCTACAACCGTGCAGGCGTGCGCCTGGTACTCATCGACGAGATCCACCGGCTCAATCCCCGCACCACCACCGGCGCGGAAACCGCCGACCTGTTGAAAGACCTCACCGAACGCATCGGTGCGACATTCGTGTACGCAGGCATCGACGTCACCACGACCGCCTTGTTCAGCAAGGTACGCGGGGCACAACCCGCCGGGCGGGCTTCCCTCGTGGAATGCGGGGCCTTCCCGGCACCCCTCGGCACACGCAAGCCGTTCCGTGAACTGATCGCGGGAGGAGAAGCCGCACTCGGTCTCCGGGCACACCGGGCCGGGACACTTTCCCCCACGCCGCCTACCTCCACCAAAGGACCGCGGGCAGGATCGGGAGCCTGACCCGGCTGATCCGGCAAGCAGCGATCACCGCGATCTGTGACGGCACCGAAAAAAACACCAAACCCATGCTCGACGGGATCCGGCTCGACCACCTCGCCGAAACCCACCACCACACCACACAAGGCCGCCCACCCCACCCACACTGACCAGCCACGTCCCCACACCCCAACCCACACCGGGAATCGATACCGGATTCCAAAGGACGCCCTGGGCGGTGAGCCATGCGCGAGCGTGATCCGTGTGCTCGGCCTCGATCGCGGGCCAGTCGAAGGTCTCGTGCAGGGCGAGCTGTTTGCCAACCGCCCTCGACTGATCGCTGAGGTGGTTCGCTCTCAGCTGCGGGTGGGGGCCTCTCTCTCGCCTGCCATCAACTGGTGGCGGTGCAGGATGTCACCGTCGTTCAGGGCAGGCTCAGCCGGGACCTGCGGTGGTCCGGGAAGCGATCGGCGTCTGGGTCGAGGAAGTCGATCAAGTCCATGAGTGCGATCTGTAGCCGCACGAGCCTTGAATGCGGCCGCGTCGAGGAAGCCAGTTCGCGGATGCCATCCGACAACGGCTCGAACCACCCGGCGAAGTCAGCGTCGGTGTCCAGGCGCCGGCAGAACTCCGCGTAGCCGAGGCATCGGTCGTTGCTGTCGCAGATCACCAGCTCTCCAAGGGCCCGCTGGTTGCTCCGGAATACCTGAAAGTGGGGGTCGTCGTAGCCGTCGGTGTTGAGCACGTTGCTGATGGCCGTCAGGTGTCGGACGATAGTCCGGGAGTTCTCGCGGTTGCCGAGGTCCAGGAACTGAACCTTGCGACGCAGTAGCTCAACTTGACCGAGGTAGTCGGCCACGACGTGCAGGGTGCTCCTGAGCGCGTAGGCGCGATCGAGATCGTGGCCGTGCGAGTAGTAGATGTTCAGGAACTGCCTGTCCACGATGTTGAATAGACGTGATTGGAGGTCGTAGGCAGCCCACAGCAGCGGGTCCCGGCGCTGCCCCATCAGGTCCTGATGCTCGGCGAGCTTCAGCTGCTCCGCGCTCTGCCGTCCCAGCTGCGCGGCGAGCAGAGTCTGTTTTCGGCTGAACCGGGAGCTGAGTAGGACGCTTAAGAGGGCGACTAATCCGGAGACCGAGGCCACCACCAGCTCAGCGTTCATGAGTCGTGAACCTATCGCGGGCCGCGACTGGTTGGACAGGGGGCGGGCGCACTCGGGTCGCCGGGGCGCAGAGGCCGCGGAGTACGGCGCAGTTCTTTTCGCGGATGCGCGTGGGTCGATGGTCGACATCGTGCAAATGGTCGGGCGTGCCCTGCGTACACGTCCCGGGCGCGGGAAACTCGCCACTTTGATCATGCCGGTATTCCTCGGGCCGGGCGAAAGTGGCGACGAAAACCCTCTCGAAGGTCCTCGGGGCGCTGCGGGCGCACGACACGGACACCATCGAGGCACTGGCCGACCCCCCGCGTCCGCAGCGGCCGGGAGGACACCGACGACCAGGAGCAGGAGCACGACGGCGAGGACGTCCCGGAGGGCGGAGACGGGGTGGGGGTGCGGGTGAGCGGGGTGGCGGCCGGGGTGCTGCGGTTCAGCGAGGAACGCGACCCTGCGACCTTGGCCCAGTTCGTTCGGCTGCGGGTCATCGACCCGGAGGGCGCCTACTGGCGGTGCGGGATCGAGGCGGCCGGGCGGTGGCTGCCCGAGACCGGGAACACCGTGTTGCGGGTGCCGTACACGGTCGTCACGCCGGAGGACTGGGGCGGGGTGGGCGGGTATCCGCTCGGGCAGTGGATCGCCGAGCAGCGCCGCGCCTACACGGCCGGGACGCTGGAGGCCGGGCGGGTCGTCGCCGAGCTCGAAAAGCTCGGGATGGTCTGATCCGAGCAGAAAGCGGCCTGGGCGGACGGCGTGGCCGTCGCCAAGGAGTACGCCGCCGCCCATGGCCACTTTCTCCCCCCGAGCACTGCGGTGCGGGAGGGGCATCCGATCGGGGTGTGGGCAAAGAACTCCCGCGCGTCGGCCCGGAGGGCGCGGGAGAACGAGGAGCTGCGCGCGGCCGGCCGCCCCGTTCCGTCGGCGGCCGGGGCGATGACCGAGGCGCGGCAGGATGAGCTGGACGCGATCGATCCGGGGTGGTGCCCGGTGTGGGACACCGGGTGGCAGCGCTGCTACCGGCTCGTCCAGATCCACGTTCAGGCCGGCGGGACGCTACCGGAGGCTGTGGGCGGCCTCGTCGTCCAGGGCGAGGACCTCGGCCGGTGGGTCTCGGCGCAGCGGTTCGGGTGGGAGCAGCTTCTTCCTGTGCAGCAGTGGATCCTGGAGAACACCCTGAAGGTCACCCCGGCCAGGGAGGATGAGCGGCCGGTGAAGCCGACGCAGGACACCAAATGGGCCCTCAGCCTTGCGGCGGCGCGGCAATGTGACATTTATGTCGCTGCGACGTGAGCGCCCGCTCTGAGGCGCCGTGATCGCCCCCCGGGGCAGGCAGCCACCGCGCCCGACAGACAGCCGACCAATTCCCCTGGCATGGGCTCCGTTTCACGAGAGCGAGGTCGGCTTGCGGGGTGGTGGGACGGCCCGGAGGACATGGGCTGCCCCGTCGCTTACCTGCCCGGCCTGACGATGCGGCGGATCGCCGAGCTGGAGATGATCGTCGGGCCCAGATCCACCCGTCCCTGGAGCGGTTCCTGGGCCCGCGGTTGCAACACCCTGCTGTCCTGGCCCTGCTGGAGCGGTTCGGGTCACCGGCCCAGATCCGCAAGGCAGCCCGTCGGCGGCTGGTCGCGCTGCTGCGGCCGAAGACGCCGCGGATCGCCGAGCGGCTGGTCGAGGACATATTCACCGCGCTGGACGAGCAGACCGCGGTGGTTCCCGGCACCGAAGCGGCCGGGCTGATCGTTCCGAGCCTGGCCGGCTCGCTCGCCGCCGTCCTTGACCAGCGCAAGCTCCTGGCCGGGTGGATCGAGGAACTGCTGAGGCCCACCCTCTTTCCCAGGTCCTGATCTCGATGCCGGGAGTCGGGATCCCAGGCCCTCCTCTGCCTTGCGAGACGACGAGCCGATGTCCTCTTCGCGATGCTCCGCGACGGCACTGAAGGTGCGCCGCATCACCTTCTGAGCGGCATGGGTGTGGTTCCTCCCGTGCCGCGCGGTGCCTCGTGATGTCAGGCGGCGCGCTTCACGTGGCGGACCAACCACATCAGCAGGGCGTCCAGGTCTGCGGCGGCCGAGAGGACCCGGTCGGCCGCCTCGGGGGTGTGCAGCCACTCTTCGCAGCCGAGCGGACGGGCTGCGATCAGCGAACGATGGCGCAGCAGGTTCGTACGGGAGTGGTCCGCCCGATAGCCACGCGGGGGGCGTTTCATCACGTCCCCGGAGATGTCGTAGCCCTTCTTCCGCACGTCTTCGAGGATGGCGGCCAGTTCGCGGCCGCTCCCTTCGGAGTCCACGGCTTTGCGGAACATGCCCACCTGGCCGGGATCGGGGTACCACCAGGCGCCCTGGATCCGCAGGCCGTCCAGGGAGAACCGGAGACCGATCTCGATCTTGCGGCCGAGTCGGATCACCGCGCACTGGTGCTGCCACCACCAGGAGTCGGTGCGGTAGTGCCAGACGGAGAAGTCCTCGTACCGGGGGTCGGCGTCCGCGACCTCGTTGAGCAGGGCGATCATCGGCTGTCGGACCAGGCGTTCGCGGTCCGCGCGGTAGCGCTCGCGGGTCGCGCGGGTCGGTTCGCCCTGGAGCTGCCACAACACGTCCATGGCCTGCTCCGGCCAGCCGGTGAACTGTCCGCGCATGCCTGCAGGATAGTTCACCCGTGCTCCGCGCGTGGAGAGTGAGACTGACAGCGGCCCTCGGGAGCCGCGTCCGCGCGGAAGACGGGCAGCCCTTCACTCAGCCGGGTCATGAGCAGCTCGTGGTCGAGCATTTCCTCGCCCTCGTCATCGTCCTCGTCGGCGGCGAAGACATCGTCCACGAGGAGTTCGCGCAGCTGCTCCTGTACGCCGTCGCCGTATCCCTGCTGGTAGTCGTCCTGGTCGAAGTAGAGGTCCGCTTCCACGGCCGCGATCGTCTCGTGTTCGTCCTCGATGACCAGGCGGGCGCGGATCCTGCCTGCCTGGAGCGTGTGGTCGTTGTAGGAGCCGTAGACGACCTCGGCGTGGATGTCACGGCATGCCACGTCGCCGTCGGTGAACACCGCGCGGGCGGTGACATTACCGCGGACGGCCATGACCGAATGGGGGGCGCAGTCCGCCAGCACGCCCTCGACGGTCAGTGAGCCGGTCAGTACGAAGGGCGCCGCCACATGGAGATGTCCCTTCACGACCAGGTCACCGTGGTGGAAGAACGGCGTGTCCACGAGTTGGTCACCGAGCAGGGTGCGGGAGGCCCCGGTGCCGCCGAGGGCCTTGGCGCACAACTCCGGGACGTAGCCGAGCAGATCAGGGTCGATTCCGTGGCGCAACTGGGCGGCGAACTCCTGGTAGCTGTCGAGGTCCGGCTCCACAAGCTGGGCAAGCCAGCCACCGTGGTCGGGAAGTTCGGCGGCTTCGCGCACCGTGGCCCGCTCGGCAAGCATCGCCCCGGCCACCTGGCGGACCGTATCCATGTCGATGGGCAGCGGCCCGCCTTCGACGACGGGGTAGCGTACTTGGGCGGGAGCGCCCGCCGCCCGCAGCACGGCCACCGTGTCAGCCTCCGGCAGCCGCAGCGCGAGCCCGAGGGGGGTCCGCCCCAGGCCATCGACTGCCGCGGTGTCGGCGCCGCACTCCAGCAGTGCCCGTATGACCTCCAGGGACGGCAGTGGGCCGTCGTCGCGTGTCGCCTCCACGGCCTGGTGCAGCGGAGTGGCTCCCCGCTCGTTCCGTACCGAGACATCCGCCCCGTCGGCGATCAGTGAACGGATCCGTGCGGCACGCTCGGCGGAGTCCGCGCCGGCGACAGGTGTGACGGCAGCAAAAAGAGATTCACTCATGGTCTCGCTCATAATGGGGACTTTAGGACGCCCCACTGACAACGGGCCCCGGCAGACCGGACGTCGACCCTCCGCAAGGATGAACAAGCCAACGCCACGCTGCGCGCCGCTCGTCGAAACGCAGCAGAGACTGCTGCTGGCCCGCCTGGGCGGGGGCGGCTGCATCTCGGGGGTCAGTGCTGTGTGGCGGCCATGTCCTCGATCTCCTTGAGTACGAGGTCGGGACGATCCTTCGGTACCTCGTGAGAACTGCCCTTGGCGGTGACGAGCGTTCGGTTGGGGCCGTCCTGGGCGAACGAAGCGGCGGCGTCACGCCAGCGCTGGGCGTCCACGGGGGAACCGTCGAGCGGGGTCTTCTCCGAAACCATGACCGTTGCCGGTACCGCGTCCGGCCAGGTGACCTCGTGGAATGCCTTGTGCGCCAGGGCGAAGCCCTCGGCGGTGGAGATGATCTGGCGGTTCTCCGGCTTGTCGGGGTCTTTCTTCGCCTCATCGACCTGCGGCTGGCTCGCGGCTAAGAGACGGGGGATCTCCTCGTCCGTGAAGAACGGGGGGAGGTTGGCGTCGACCAGGACTGCGCCGGAGAACATCTTCGGGTTGTCCTTGGCCAGGTAGCTCGCGATCTCGCCGGCCTGGGAGTGGGACACCAGGGTCACGTTCTTGGTGACGCCCAGCTGTTCGAGCCCCGACTTGAGGTCGCTGACCGCGCTGTCGACCTTCCATGGGCCGGGCACCACGTCGCTCTTGCCGAGACCGGCCCGGTCGTATGTGATGACGGTGGCGCCGGTGTCCGCGTGGAGCTTGGGGACGAGGTCCTTCCATTGTGAGGAGTCCTCGCCGCCGCCCGAGTCCAGGACGATCGTGTGGCCGTTGCCTTGTGTGACGTGGAAGGCCAGCCGGTGACCGTCATGGGTCACCATGTGCAGCTTCGATACGCCTGACTGGCTGGCTCCCGGTGAGGTGGACAACGTGGCCGAGGACGAGGCAGCGTGCTCGGGGGCGGAGTCGTTGTCGCCGCAGGCCGTGGCGGCGCCGGCAGTCATGGTCAGCACGGCGAGGGCCGACAGAAGTCGGTACGTGGACCGCTGCGTGCGGGTAGTGCGGGGCATGAGTGATCCTTCGGCGGCTGAGGATGCTGTTGTGTCTGTCCGCCCAATCATTCGGTGAATCGGTTGACCGAAGAATCCGACTGGCACGTCTGTCGGAGGTGTCGCTGATGCCAGTGAGCACGCTGGGGTTAACCCCCGCAAGCGACCGCTGAGTGGTCTCTCGGCCGCCAGGGCTGCGGCTTCGTCCGTGATCGGCCGGACAGAACCTGGCGCCGAGGCACTCGAAAATCAGTGGCACGGCGCCGTCGTGCGTCGTTACCGTGCTGCCGAGCCAAGTCAATCTAGGCAAGGACGTGCCGTTGTACACCCTGTGAGACCTCCCGAGTGCTGATCTGTCGCGCGTCGCGCATGTGCGCCGCGCTGCTTTTTGCTGCGGACTTCTCACTGAAATCGGTGTATTTCTGTGCTCGAAAACTGGGTGGTCATGCCCACCTGCCTGCCGATCGTTCTCCGACGCTGCCATACGTGCGCGTCCGATCGTTTCCGGGCAAACGGTAAATTTCGCGTCAACGCGAACCACAAGCTCATCGACGCTTGGCTCCTCGTGCTCTGCACCTCTTGCGGGGAGACTGCGAAGCTCACGGTCCTGGAGCGGGTGAATGTGCGCTCCGTACAGCCTGAGCTGCTGGACCGGCTGCATGGCAATGATGTCGGCCTGGCAGCCCAGTTGCTCCAGGATCCGGTCGTGCAGCGCCGTAATCGCATCGCTCTCGACTGGACCGACGCCTGGCGCCTCGACACCGGCGGATCGGATCATCTGGACCGCGAGGCGATCGACATCTCGGTTCGTTTTGCAGCGCGGATCCCGGTCCGGGCGGTGCGGCTGATCGCTGAAGGCTGTGGTCTTTCGCGGGCCGAGGTCGAGAGGCTGATCGCGACGGGGAAGATCGTCTCGGCGGTCCGGCTGAGTGGCAAGCTCTCCGGCGACTTCGCCTTCATGCTCAAGCGCTGAGCCCTCCCCCGGACCATGGGCTTGTCCGGCGAGAACCGCCGGACAAGCCCTGGAGGCCGCCGTGGTCAGGCTTTACGGCGGCCTCTGCTCACTGGCCCACTCTTCCGTCGATGCACTCGCGCAGCAGATCTGCGTGCCCGCAGTGTCGGGCGTACTCCTCGACCCTGTGCACCATCAGCTCGCGGACCGAGACCCCGTCCTTCCCCAGGCGCTCCCCCAGGTCCGGATGCTCGGCCAACGCGGCGTCGGTCGCGGCCTGTTCCCGCGCCAGGTCGGCGTACGCGCCGTCGACCAGAGCCTGATCGGCGACGGCTTCGTCGAAGTCCGCGCCACGCTTGCCGTACAGCTTCGGCAGCGGCTCGCCGTCGCTGATCCAGTTGCGCCAGTCGCGTTCCACCGTGGCGAGGTGTCGGACCATGCCGAGCAGCGACATCGTCGACGGTGGCACTGACCGACGTGCCAGTTGCTCCGGGTCCAGGCCCTCGCATTTCATCCGCAAGGTCAGGCGGTAGTCCGTCAGGAAGCCCTGCAGTGTCGGAAGTTCGCCGTCCGGACCGACTCCCTCGCTGTTACGGGGGTCTTTGTCCGGGTCGGCCCACATGTCCGGGTAGACGGTTGCCTGGCTCCATCGTGCGGGTTGATCATTCATGTGCTCCATGTTGGTGTGCGAGAGCCCGGGCCCGCTAGTGCTTATGGGTTTGAAGTGTGCTTCTCGGGCTGGTGAGGTAGGCGTCGATCACTCGCATCGCCTTCTCCGTCCCTCCTCTGCGGTAGAGCCAGTGGCCCACGACGTCCATCGTGAACAGGGACGCCTTCGGGAAGGAGCTCGCCATGCGCTGCGCGCCCGGCAGGGGCGTCGCCAGGTCATGGGTGGCGTTGGCCACGAGAACGGGCGGGAGTTCGCCCTTGGCCCGGGCCGGCCGGGGCTTGGGCGGCATGGTCCAGCCCTGGCAGCCGAGGATGGTGTCGAGGGCCTGGGCGTTGTAGCGGGTGTGCGGGGCTGCCTTCGCGGCCCTCTTCAGGATGGCTCGGTACTGGGCGTAGTCGCGGATCCGGAAGTCGTAGTCCCGGCACAGCACGAGCCGGAAGACCGGGTCGGTGCCGGTGGGGAGCCAGCGGACCTCGCCCTTTCCCGTGTACAGGGCGGACAGCTGCTGTGCCGTGCTCTCCGGACTGCCCTTGCCGAGTGCGAAGGTGAGGAAGTCGGACAGCTTGTCGGCGTCGACCTTGGTCCGTGTGGGTCCGTCCGGGCCCGGTTCTCTCAGTGTGCCCGCGTCAGCGCGGGCGAACAGGGTGTCGGTGACGGCTGTCAGGTCTTTGCCCTTGAGCGCGCAGGCGGTGTCCTTCTTGCACCAGGCCGCGAGCCGCTTCAGGGTGCTGTCGATGGTGATGCTGCCGTCGATGAGGTATCGCTCGGCGGTCGGCCGGTCCGGATCCATCGCGCTGTCGAGCGCCAGTGCGCGGAGGTTGCCCGGGAACAGCCGTGCGTAGCGCTCGCCGAGGAATGTGCCGTAGGAGTGGCCGAGGAAGCTGATCCGGCGTTCTCCGATGGCGGCGCGGATTGCCTCCATGTCGCGGACGACGCTCTCACCGTCCATGTGGGCGGCAAGTGGGCCCGTCCGTTTCAGACAGTCGGTTGCCAGACGGCCGTTCAAGGTGCGCAGTCGCTCGAACTCGGCCGCGTTGCGGGGGCGGGCCGGGATCGGGTCGAGGATCTTCTCGTCGCAGTCGGCCGCCCCGCTGCGGCCGATGCCTCGTGGGTCGAAGCCGATCATGTCGAAGCGCTGGAGCATGGCCGCGGAGTAGCCGCCGATGGGGTCGTCGGCGTACAGGGCGTCGTCGGCTCCGGCCGCCCCGGGGCCGCCCGGGTTCGACATGAGGACGCCGATCCTTCGGGCGGGGTCCGTGGCCCGGTAGCGGGCGACGAAGATGCCGGTCTTCGGGCCTTTCGGCTTCGACCAGTCCAGCGGCACCTCGACCGTCCCGCACTGGGCTCTCGGGCTGGGGTCGGGGTAGGGCGGATCGGCCTTGGGGCAGGCTCCCCAGCGGATCGGCGGGACGGAGGCGGTTGTGCCGGACGGTTCCTGGGCGGCCGCCGTGCCGGGGATGCTCAGGGCGGCGGCCGCGGCGGACAGGGCCAGGAGTACCGAGATGACCCGCTGTCTCATGTGCGGGCCCGGGTTCACGCGCATGCTCGTGTTCATGCGCGTCACTGTTTCGGCCCCGTATGACGGCGCCTCCATGGGCACATGGTGGGAACGTAACAACGCGTTCGGAGCCTGCTGTCGGAGGCCGGTTGCACCAGTGCGGTCAAGGGTGGCGGGCTGTCGACGGCGGCGCCTCGCCGACTGCCGCGCGTACCGGTATAGTGAGGCGCACAACTTGTTGTTCAGGCACAGAGGCCCCGCCATCCCAGATGGCGGGGCCTCTGTTTTGTCTTCTGTCGGGTCAGGCGATGCGGAGGTCGGGGCGGCCTTCGGCCGGCGGTGCTGCTCGGTATTCCGGTAGGTGGATGGTGGGCAGCTTGCCGCTCTTCATCTCTTCGAGGGCGTACGCGAAGGCGGCTTCCATGTCCGTCACGCTCTCGTACTTGGCGGCGAGTGGGTGGAGTCGGTAGCGGTTGCCCCCGCGGCCTTCGGCGCGGGAGCGCAGCACGAGGTTCAGCTCGAACAGCGGCTCCATCAGTGCGCTGACGGTGGGCGGCTTCACCTTGTACTCCACTGCCATCTCGCGCTGGCTCGGGAGTGCGCCGCCGTTCTCGCTCCGGAAGATCAGGTACTGAAGGAATTTCACCGGGGCAGCTCCGATGGGCAGCGCCCAGATGCGCTCAGCGACGAGCGGCGACATGACTGCAACGGCCATCGGTGCCTTCCTCCGTATCGAATCGGCTTGTCGTGGTAGCGGGCATCACCCTGTGCGCTTCCTTCTGACAGGCTCGGGCACTTCACCATCCAGGTTAAGGTCCAGCGCTTCCTGGTGGTGAACCAGCTCCGGACCAATTCTGTGCGGAAACGCTGTCGGATCGTCATCGTGGTCCGCGGCGATCTGGGCGAGCACCTCGTGCTGGGCGGTGCTGTTGCCCTGGAACCAGAGGGTGACGTTGAGACGGATTCGTCCGTTCCCTGCTGGTTCGAGCCACTTGTATTCGCAGAGGGTTCGGACGGCACGGTTCACGGTGGGGCGGGTGATCATCTTGGCGCCGGGCTTCTTGGCCGCGAGTCCGTTCAGGCCGTCGGTGATCTCCTGCTGGGTGTACTCCGCGATCCCGGTGCCGGGGCGCTGCCCGCCCGCTACGTACAGGAACACGCACAGCTGGCTCTTCGTGATGCCGTTGGCGATGAAGAGCTGGGGCAGCAGCTGCGTGAACCAGTTGCTGGCGAGGCTGTAGCCGGCGCCTCCGGCGAAGCTGTGGACGGATCGCGGGTCGTTCTCGTACTCGAAGGTGACGCCCTTGAGCTTGCGCTTCCCTGCCCGCGGCTGTGTTGTCTCCGGGGCAGTCGTGCCGAGTTGCTCACCCAACAGGTTCAGGATGTCGTCGAACACGGCGTTGCTCTCCGGCGAGGACGCGGGAGATGGCACTGCTCGGGGCCGACGCGGCTGGCGCGACGGCGTTTCAGATGTCACTGGACCCTCCTTGTTGCTCAGGCGGTCCGAGGCTATCCCAAAAGTTCGGCTGAGCCTTACTTTTGACGGCCCGACACGCTTCGAGTCTGAGAGGGCGTCGCGCTCGCTTTAAAAGTTTGTCTGAGCCGAACTTTCGGTGCACGAAGGCGGCAGAAGTTAGTCTGAGCCTAACTTCTGGTTTCGTTCTGCAGCACATTTTGATCGAATCGGTGTCACGGGCCGGGGTGTTCGCCCGGAACCGGCACTCCCCTGACCTGGGGTTTCTCCGGCGCGTACGGCCCGTTTGAAAAGTTAGACTGAGCCTTACTTTTGCGGCCAAATGTGCTGGCCAGGTTAACATTTCGACCTACCAAATGTGTCGGCCAGAGCATGATCAACATCGTATATGTGCAGGTCAAAGGCTTGCCGGGGCTCGGCGCCTCTTATAAAAGAAGACTCGCACCCGACGTAGGGCCCCGAGCGGAGCCGGGGTGTGTGCCTGTGTCAGCGACGCATCGTCGGCGTCAGTACGGTCTTCAGGCAGTGTTCCTGAGCTGACGTCACAGCCTGGGCCATCTACTCGCCGGACTGAACCTCAGCCGACGAAAGCCAGCCCCGACGATAGGTTCACGGGCTCTGCGGCAGGAGTGCCCACCCGAGCCACCCACTCGGATCAGCCACTGTGCCGCTTTTGATCGCCCGCGGTGCCACGTACCCGGCGGCCCGCGACGGGTCAGTGGCTGAGTCCAGGCTGGTGCGGCTACCCCGATGGACAAGATGCTCTGAGGCCCGTCCAGTTGCTGCCTTTGTGGGTCTGCTCGGAAGCTGAGTTGCACCGGCGGCGACGCCGCCGGGGGCGAAACGTGCCGGATTATAGCTTAGGTTGTCCGAGATTGGGCCACTCCCCCACGGGCAAGTGCCGAGTCGTGTCTTGGTGAGCTGTTGTGGGGGGGGGTAGAAGGGGGGTTTTGGACCCCCCAAAAAAAAAAAAAAAAAAAAAAAAAAGAGGTGGGGGGAATAGAGAAATTGTGGGTGGTGTTGGGAG
>NZ_JBEYFB010000087.1:0-15086 GCF_040634135.1 Streptomyces sp. NPDC007164 | reverse complement strand
ACAGGATCAGACGAAGGCCGCCCTCATGTCCGGCGAATGCCCAGGTGAGTGACCTCGTTCGGGACACCGTTCGAGCCTGGAAGAAAAAGAACAAGGTGAGTGCCTGTTTGCATTCCTCCGGACAGAGTTAGCCCGGTTAGGAATTCGGACAGGGGCGAAGTCAGCTACTGGCAGCGAGTCAGGCCGACGTCGTGAGATGGACGCCCCGCGACGATGTAGTTATGGAAGGCGCGTTGCTGGCGAAGTGCCCGGCGAACTACCCAGTCAGGGGCTGGCCAGACGGTCGGAGCTGATCACGGACACGAACGCTGCACTTGTTCGCTGCACCAGAGGGATTAACCGACGCATATGGCAGGTGATTTGCGGCCGGTTTCGCTACGGAGAGTGCTTGCTGTGGCGTGCGCTACGCAGGGCAGGCTCAGATGTCTGTCCTGCCCTTCAGCCCACCACGAAAGGAGCGAAGCGTGAACGCTCGCTTTGGCGTGAAGCAACTGGCGCTCGGGGTCACGGCGCTGGCCGCGATCGCTGTCTCGGCTGTCCCGGGATCGGCATCCGCCATGACCGACGGAAATCAGGGAGGCTCGGACCACTGGGGTGTGATCACCCGCAACACGATCGGCTCTCCCGTTGCCGCCTTGAGGAACGGCCCGTTCGGCTCGTTCGGTGTAACCGGCCCCTCCGCGAAGCCACCCTACGGAACGGGCAGCCTCGGCATCGAGGTGGCGGACAACTCCACCTCCCTCACCCCGCCCAGTGAGAAGGTCGACTTCGGTAACGAGGTCGACTTCTACGGAGACCCGGTCTGGGACTGAGCCAGGTCGGGTTCTACGTCTTCCAGACCGGCGAGAACGTCTCCTACGGCGAGCCGGGGAACATGCCGAACATCAGGTTCGAGATCAACCCTAACCTCACCGCGGCCCCCGCCACCACCTACTCCACGATGGTGTGGGTGCCGGCCCCCTCCCCGGTGACGGACCAGTGGAGTTCCTACCTCGACGCCACCACCACCGGCAAATGGTTCCTCACGGGCAACGCCGGAACCGTGACCGGCTGCAACCAGACCACCATGTGCACCTTCCCGCAGCTGAAGACCGCTCTCAACGATGGCGGCCCGGCCCCGACCATCTACACCGCCGCAGTCGGCAAGGGCCGCGACAAGATGTGGATCGGCGCCGTCGACGGCCTGCGGATCAACCGAACGATCTACGACTTCGAAGCCGACGGAGTCAGGACCCGCCGCGCCAACTGAGCGGCGCAGCGACGGGCGGCGCCTCTGGAAGGAACGCCGCCCGTTCGGCTTGCGCGGGACCGAGCCCACCGGGTGACCTCAGTTGGCCTGCTCGCAGCAGGTGGTCCGTGGGGTTCGGTGTTTGCCCAGCTCAGAATTCGAACGGCAGGGTTTCAGTAGCGAGGTGGGCTGGTCGATGATTGACGGGCTGGTCTCGCTGTTGCGGGTTGCGCTGATGGAGCCGTCGTGGTGGTGCGGCAACTGGGGCCGGATCGAGGCCCGGTGACCTCATGGTGGGGCTGCTGATCGTCACCGCAGCGGGCACTCGTCACAGTCCAGGGACCACGCACCAGGGCACGGCCCGACGAACCCCGCGATCTGGCACGGCTGACCTTCGGCCAGGCACAGGGATGGAACTGCGCGGGGACAGTGGCCGCGGCGAGGTGCAGACGGGGCACCCATGTCAAGGTTCACCTCACCGTAGGCGGGGCGTGGCGCTGGCAGGGATGAGTCGGGTGCACATCCGGCCAACTGGTCAGTAAGTGCGGTTGGTGGGGTGGTGGTTTACGTGTGTCGTTACTCTCCAGGGCATGACATCCCAAGGGCGTAGTGCCGGAGCCGTCTTGTGCATCGTCGTGGCCATGATCAGCATGATCACGGCGGTGATCTTGTCGGCGGTCGCGTTGGACGCGGCCTCCAAGGTGGCCGATGAGCCACTGGGCGAACACGGAGGCACGTCGATTCTTTTCAAGGACCCCAACTGCGAGGCTGATCGCGACGCCGCACCCACTCAGCCGTACATGAAGTGCCTCTTCGAGTACCAGTCGGCCAATCAACAGGGTGCGGCGCTTTGGGAAAGGGAGACTGTGGCACGGCAGGCCGACATCCAGGCGAAGGGCAACTTGGCGATCATCTTCGGTCTGCTCGGCGTGACCTTCGCCGTCTGCGCCGTGGTGTCCAACAGGGGCCGCCGTGCCGAGCCGCAAACCACAGAGATATGAGGCGGCCCTGCTACTGCCCCGGCGTAGTGGGGCAGTAGCAGAACCGAGCGTACGGGGGTCTGAGAGGAGACCCGACCGGCCGCAGGTGAGCGGTGGCGTGCGTACGTGCCTTGTCATGGACCGGAACCCGCCGGCGCGGCGGAGTTCCGTCTGGCGGGAGGGTTGGTCACGCCGTACTCAGCTGAGGAGCATGCGGTGGTCGGTCTTCCTCATGGCGATGGCAGGGCGGTGGTCGGCTATCTCGCCCCGGAAAGCAGCCCGCTTCGTCGGCCGGCTGGCTGACGAAGCGTCTTCACCGCGACGGGTGCTGATCCGTGTCGCTCAGGACGGGCACTCGGTTATCTCCGTGATGTGGTCGAGTTCGTCGCCGTCGAGGTAGACAGCGTTCACCCACACATTGCGGTGCCCGGTGTCATCGTCGGTCTGGAGCCAGATGCGGCTTCCGCGCCCGAGGCTGGAATCGGAGTAGAACTGGCCGTATCCCCAGCAATAGAAGTAGTTGTCGCCGGCGTAGAGCTGTCCGGCGTGACTGGATGTGTTGGCGTCGGGCGTCCAGTGGGTCCACTGACTTGCGATGGTGTGCCGCCAGAACGGCATGCCGGTGTAGGGCGGGTAGGCGGTTTGAGCAGGTGCCGCCGATGCGGAGCCGGCGAGGCCGACTCCGGCCAGGAGTGCGGCTGCCGCGATCGCGGTAGTGGACTTACGCAGGATGAAGGACATCCCCGTTCGTCTGTGGCCCGTGGTCAGCGGGTTCATCGCCCACAGACTGACGCGCACGGACGACGCACAGCAAGGTCGCCACGGATACGTCCACATACGGACCTGCACAGTCCAGCACGCCGGGTTCGCACACAAGGTCCTCGAACGCGAGTTGCTGCGGGATCATGGCGAGCGGCTCCGGCGGTTAGTCGAAGGTGGCGCGGTAGTCGCTGGAGGTCGGCGGCGAGCCGGGCAGGCCCGTGCTTGCACCCGGTTGGGCAGACCCAACAGGCCCAACCGAGGACCCGCCGCCCCAGTAGCTGACTGTACCGACATGGTTCCCCTAGTGCTACCGTCCGGCCGCGCTACGCACCGCTGACCTGGGGCTTTTTGGGGGATCGGAGGAGGTACGCACGAAAGGGACACTCCGTGACGCTGCGCTAAGCCCTGTTGCAGTGTGCTACGGGCAATGTGGCTGACCGCGGTTGGCCTGCGGAGGGAGACTCGCGGGCAACTGACTCGCCGGAAGCAACTTTTGCACCGAAACCCGCGTCTGCCAGTGGGAACGGGACCGACCCCCACCGACCCATACAGGAACGGAGCTTTCGGTGCTCATAGGACTGCTCACCGCCGTGGCAGCATCGATCTGTTACGGCACGGGCTCAGTCCTACAGGCCGTCGGATCACAGAAGTCAGCCCGCCGGGAGGCCGCTGCGGGCAGCGTGACCCAGCACGGTGGCCCGAGCCTGTCATCCACTGCGAAGGCGGCGATGACCTGGGAGTTCATCGTCGGGACCATCCTGGACTTCGTCGGCTTCGGACTCGGCGCACTGGCGGCGCGCCTCCTGCCGCTGTTCCTGTCGCAGACCGTGATCAGCGCCAACTTGGTGATCACGGCGGTGCTGAGCATCAAGCTCCTCGGCATCCGGCTCAACCGCGCCGAGCAAACCTCGATTGCTGTGGTCTGCTCCGCGCTGGTGCTTCTGGCGACGGCGGCGGGCCCGGAAGGCAGCGGGGACACCCCGATCGCCACGCACTGGTGGCTGCTGGGGATCTCGCTGCTCCTGGTCGTGGGCGGCACCGTGGTCGTACGCCTACTGGGGGCGCGCGCCGCGATCCTGGCCGGCCTGCTGTCCGGACTGGGCTTCGGCGCCCTCGGTGTCGGGGTCCGTGTGCTGAACGGCATCGACCCTTTCGACCCGGGAGCGCTGCTCTGCGACCCGGCGCTCTACGCGATCCTGGTGGCAGGCATCGGCGGCATGTACCTGCACACGGTCGCCCTGCAGATCGGCTCGGTCAACGGCGCCACCGCCGCGCTAGTCGTCGGCGAGACCGTCCTGCCGGGCATCATCGGCGTGCTGTGGCTCGGCGATGATGCCCGTCCCGGCTTTGCCTGGGCGGCGATCACCGGGTTCGTGCTCGCCGTATCGGGCGCGGTGGCAGTGGCCTGGTTCGGGTCCCCGAAAGGGCACGACAGCGACCCCGAGGCGGCGCCCGTGACACCAGCCAAGGACGCCCGGACGTCCGCGGAGGTCTGACCCCGGCACCAGATGCGTCGAATTTCCCACGCTTGGATGCACGTTGGTCCGTACGCAACTGGGAGAAAAGTCCGTACGCCGACACCACTCTTGGGAGTCGGTCACCCCGGCGATCCGATCCATGCGGCTGGTGGCCATAGGCCGGTGCACGCAGCAGCCGCGGGCCGTACCCGGGCCACCAGTCATGCCGCAACCGAACCGTTCCTGGACGCCAGCGGATATCTCTCAGTTCGCCCTGAGCGGTCCCGCTCGGCGACGTTGTAGCCGTGGGTGCAGGCCACGACCATCCCATCGCTGGAGCGAGCGCCGTTCAGGCTACCCCGGGCAGGTGAACGACCGGCGAGTGGCACGCCTGCCCTCCGGCCGAGGAGCCAGGATCACGGGAAACACCAATAGAGAGGATTTGTAATGCGTCGCGCACTGATCATTGTCGATGTGCAGAAGGACTTCTGCGAGGGTGGCAGCATCCCGGTGAAGGGCGGTGCGGGCCGGGCCGCCGCCATCGCCGAACTCGTCGCGTCCGCCGACGGGCAGTACGCCTTCACCGTCGCCACCCGTGACCACCACATCGACCCGGGCGCCCACTTCTCCGAGAACCCCGACTTCCAGGACTCGTTCCCCGTGCACTGCGTCGCCGGCAGCGAGGGAAGCGAGTTCCATCCGGACTTCGCACCTGCCGTTGACTCCGGACACATCGACGAGGTCGTCTTCAAGGGGGCCCACTCCGCCTCGAAGAGTGGTTTCGAGGGCTTCACCGAGGACGGTGAGCCCCTGTCCGACTGGCTGAAGGCCCGCGACATCACCGACATCGACGTGGTCGGCATCGCGACCGACCACTGCGTGAAGGCCACCGCACTGGACGGGGTACACGCGGGCTTCGCGGTGCGGGTCCTGCTTGACTACACCGCCGGCGTCGCCGCCGACACCACCCGCACAGCACTCGATGAGCTGAATGGAGCCGGCGTCGCATTGAGCGGCGAACCCGTTGTGGCCGCCTGAACGGGACGAGTCCGGTGCAGACGACGCCTGGCCGGCCGTTGGCCGACACCCTGACCGGCAGCGTTGCGGCAGGCTCCAGCAGCGATCGGATCCGTATTCACACAATCAGGGCCGGGTCGACCGCGGCCCGCAGGTGAGAACGACAACGGGCACCCCGCACAGCTCGGGGAAGCCGCTGGTGATGGCAGCCCGCAACATCGACCCTCACAGTGGGTCGCGGGCAGACCCCGGGCGAATCGCCGGATCCCCGCCTCGCGCTCCCGCCGAGGCCTCCCGGGCCGTGGTGCCGCCGTTGCCGAGAATGTGCTGGGCGCCCGCGACGAACTCGGCGCGTCTCTGCCGGAACTCCGCGTTCCGGGCGTTCAGGCGCTCGTTCATCTCGTCGAAGTCAAGTGAATCATCGAAGGCAAGCCGGAAGCGCTTCATGTTCACGTCGTAGATGCTCTTCGCGAGGTCGGCCATGTCCTCCGGCCCGGACACCCTCACGTTCCATATCGCATGGCGCAGCATCCTCATGGCCGCCTGGCTTTCCTCGCGCATCGGCGCCCACTGATCCGTCGGACCGTTCGACGGAGCCTGGCCGCGGCGGGCCTGCACGATGTCGTCCAGCGAGGCGATGAAGCGCTCGGTCGCGTCCATGACCTCCGCGTAGGATGCGCTGCGGTCCGCGCGGAGCTGTCCGCGTCGTTCGGCGCGCTCCTGGGCGGCGATCTGGTCCATGGTGGCCCTGCGCTGCATCCACACACCCAGGAACGTGCCGTCCAGAGCCCCGAACACCCCTATGAGTGCCGCCACACGGCGGCGTTGTTCTCGTCCACAAGCGCACTGTCTAGAGGAGATCGGCTCAACCCGCAATACCAGCTCTCTTCGCAGAGCACTACGCTCCGAGTCGTACGAGGCACTAGTACGTGTCACCCTGAGTGACGGAGCCTGATTAAGGTCAGGTGGAGCTGAAGCGGCCCGGCGGACCAAGACTGTCCTGGGCCGGTCCGCCGTGGCGATCTGGCTCTGCAGCCGCAACCGGATACACCCGATGCGACGCCGACCATCGCCTCGGCCGAGAAGGGCGCTCATGGACGTCCTGGAGCGGGAAACGGGGCACAGACCCAACGGGAACTACTCGCTCGCACCGGAAGTCTTCGTGACGCAGTGGCCGAGTGCGTGTCCAGGACACGTGGCTGAGCGTCGACTTGCCGCTCCGGAGCCGGGGCTCTGCCCCTGACGTGCTTTTCTCAGCTCGTTGTCGGGAGGCACGTCATTCGGAGATGGCAGCTCGACATCCAACTGCGCGATGAGATCGGCCCGAAATAATGTGAGGAGATCGCGGGTCTCGTCCATGGCATCCATGATGCCGACAATCTGCGGCGGCGTCAGGACCGCTTTGTGTAGCCCTGCGTTGGCTGCTCGAAGGCTCCTTCGTCCGGGATGGCTTCCGGAAACCGTTGAGGCGAACGTTGCCCGGGCACGGTGGGCTTCGGGTCGATGTCGAGGCGGGAGGCCATGTCCAGGCGCTGTCACGTTGTTGAGTGTGTGAGTGCGTGCCTGACGGTGTGTCGGGTGTGGTGGGGTCGGGTTCCGGCTCCGTGCTCAGGCCGCGGCAGGCAGGCCGGCGACGCCGGTGACCTGATCCCAGATGGCGAAGCGGACGGTCATCTCGGCGCGGTAGTGGGCGGCGGTCATCAGGTGGCGGCGTGGTCGAAAGTGGGGTGAGATGCCGCTGAACGCGGCCAGGAACTGCTGGGCTCCGCCGACGGAGCGGAAGCCTTTCATCGCGCGTTCGCGCTGTCGGGTGGGCTGGTGGCTGTTCTCGGCCCGGTTGTTCAGGCCCTTGGGGGAGCGGTGCTCAACGGAGGGCATGACCTCGCGGTGGGCGGCGCCGTAGGAACGGAGCTTGTCGGTGACGATCACCCTGGGCACCGCCCGGGTCTTCTGCATCAGGCGGCGGAAGAAGTGTCTTGCGGCGGCCTTGTCCCGGCGGCTCTGACAGGAGGATGTCGAGCACGTTGCCGTCCTGGTCGACAGCCCGCCACAGGTATTTCTGCTCCCCGTTGATCTCCACGAAGACCTCGTTCAGGTGCCACTTGTCCCCGGGCCAGGGCCGCCGGCGGCGCAGTCCGTTCGCGCAGGCCTGCCCGAACTTCGCGCACCAGCGCCGGACGGTCTCGTGGGAGACGAGCACGCCGCGCTCGAGCATCAGCTCCTCGACCTCGCGGAACGACAGCGGGAAGCGGAAGTACAGCCACACGCAGTGCGCGATGATCTCCACCGTGTACCGGTGCCCCTTGTACGACGGCGGCGCGGACGACACGAGCAATCCCCCTATCCGGCACGATCAACTCCAAGATCATCCCAGGCCGGTCAGCTAACGTGACAACGCCGTTGCGCGACATGCGACTTACCTCAACCGATGCGCCGTGGAGATATGCCCAGGACGAGCTTCTCCATCGCTTCCCGGACCGGTCCGAACGTCGCCACCCAGGTCTCGATCAGGTAGATCTCGCTGGTCTCGTCGACGCCGAGGAAAAATCGGCCCTCGTCGAGCTCACCGATGGGGAAGATGTCCCGCCCAACCGTCGAGCTCCAGTCTGCAAATCGATCCTCCTCGCCCACCGTGAGTTCGGGATCAAAGTTGAAGGGCGTCCTTGCGCAGGTGATGCCCGGCCCGCTGATCTGTACGTTCAAGCCCCCGATCTCAGTCAAGAAGCGTTCGGCGGCCCCATGCATCCGGACCAGCCCAGTTGCCTCCAGCATCTCGCGCCACTGCTGAATCGGGACGCGCCGCCCCGGCTTCCATCCGGCCGCAAGCAGCCCTTCCTCGACCTCGCCGGCATCTCGCCGGGCCGCCGCATCCGCCTCAACCCACGCCTGATCCACGGACACGTTCTCAGGCCAGCCCGGCCGCCACTCGGCCAGCCACTCGTCGAAGTCCTCACGAAGGAACTGGCGCTCTACGGGCTTGAGTCGCACCTGCGGCCGCGCATCGGCCCACCAAACCTCGAACTCCGCCACGGTCCCTACCGTCGGCCAGCGCTCCGCGGCGAACGGAAGCAGCAGCACGTCGACGAACCCTCCAACCGGAAGGCCGATGTCAATGAAAATCCCCGTCGCGCCCGGATTCGGGACCGCGGTTACTATCCCCGAAAGCCTCTGTCCCAATCGCAAGCCTCTCCGGGCCTGGATCCACTCTTCGACGCTGGCCATGAAGCACATCCTCGCAGCGGAACCACCGCAACGGGGTTATGCGCCTGCAACAGTGCTGTTGTCTCGATGCCAGACACATCAGCAAGTCAGCCCCGCCCGACGAAGGGCAGTAGCAACTCGAACTGGCGGAAGAAACGCCGCGATGTACGCGGGCAAGCACACCCGCCCCTGCCCTGGCCAGGCGCCCGGAGTTGGAGCGGCCAGTAGCCTCTCGCCATGAAGACGACTTTGATGATCTACGACGGCCCCGCACCGGCCGATTCCGACGCCCCGCGTACCGGGGGCGTGCCGCTGGCTCCTGCCGGATTCGACTGGCCCCTGTGCGGCTGCGGGGGACCCCTTCAGTTCTTCGCCCATCTCCCCGTCGAGGACGGCGTTTTGTCGGTGTTCCTGTGCCAGAACGACCCCGGCGTGTGTGAGTTCTGGGACGCGGGCTCCAGCGCGAACCGGGTCTTCCTGTTTCCCCGGGAGGAACTGCGGCCGGTAGCCGTGCCCGAGGCGGGGCTGACGCTGCTGCCCGCCACCTCGGCCATCCGCACCCACGTCGTGACGCTCGACCCGGAGGAGGCCGACGACGATGAAGACATCGAGCTCGGCGCCTACGACGTCGCCCGCCAAGGATGGAATCGCGAACCCGCAGAACGATTCGGGAAGCAGCGCGAAGTGCTCGGGTCGCTCGGAGGCAGTCCCTCCTACCTGGAGGACGATCGACTGCCCGCGTGTCCCTCCTGTACCGGCACCATGGAGTTCGCGGCACACCTGGAGGAGGGGATAGCCCGGGAGACCGCGATGAACCTCGGCGGCCAGCTGGGCTACGTCTTCGTCTGCCGCACCTGCCGCAAGGGATCCTTCCTCACCGACTGAGTGCCACCTGCGAGCGTCGCTGAAAGTGACGCTGTCGCCGGTTCGGGACGCCACAGAGCGCCTCTGGGGCGGGGCCGGCGCCGCCCAATTGCGGCGTCGCGGCAGCGGAGCAGGGCGAGTGGTTCGCAGGAGCTGGCCGTGTGACGGTTACGCGGCCCCCGTTATCTTTTTCGCGGTCCTGCAAGGGGACCGCTGGCCTCCGGGCCCGGCATGACTGTGGCTGCGCCACCTTGAAGTGGCTGGTCAGCAGGGGTGGCGTGACCCCGTTTCGGGGTGCTCGTGCCGGTCGTGGGCGGCAGTCTGGGGTGTAGACCGTCCGGCGGGGTGGTTTTGCCGATGAGTTCACCGTCCTCGAACGGTCTACCCAGGGACACGACCGTTCTCGACAGGAGTGCCATGTCCACCATCCAGCCAGTGATCATCACTGCCGACCAAAACGTCCTGGTCGGCTTCTATACGAAATTGTTCGGCGCCGAGGAGATCTTCCGGGTACCGGCGGAAGGCCCGGCCTTCTACCTCGGCTTGCGCATCGGCGACACCGACCTCGGGCTGGTGGCCAAGACGAACCCGGGGACCGGGGCGGCACCGCGGATCCTGCTCAGCATCGGTGTCGACGACGTCGACGAGACGCTCGGCCGGGTGACGGCGCTGGGCGGCTCGGTCCGCGGCGGCCCCAACGACATGCCGTGGGGACAGCGCGTCGCCCACATCCAGGACCCCGACGGCAACCCGGTGAACCTCACCCAGCCGATCCCGGCTCAGTGACGCTGCTCCGGGGTGCTTGTGCTGGTCGCGGGCAGCCTGCGGTAGAGATCAATTTCCTGTAGTGGCCTCGATGTTCGTCAGTACGAGCAGCGCGCGGAGCAGGTGGGTGGCGCGGGCGGGGTCAGTGCGGAGCTTGGTAAGGATCCGCCAGTTCTTCAGGTGGGCGAACCCGCGCTCGACGGGCGCGCGTCCGGCGGCCAGAACCCGGTTCGCCGTCTTTTGCCCGGGGGTGAGCTTGCGGTAGACGGGTGGCCTTGAAACCGGTCACGATGACCAGGTCATCGGGGTCGTCGGGCTTGTCCACGCCGAGGAAGCCCAGGTCGGCGAGCGCGCCGAGGCCGGCCGCCTTGAGATGTTCGACGAGATGGTCGTGGCGGGCGGCGGTGGCGTTGTGGGTGCGGCCGGGCCGCGCGGCGGAGATCCAGATCAGGTGGCAGCCCCTCTCGTCGGTCAGGGCGAGGAAGTGCAGGCCGTGACGGTGGTGCTTGCCGGAAAAGTGTTTTCGGTTGTCGCGGCCGGTGCAGCGCTGGGTGGCGATGAGGGCGCCGTCGACCAGGACGACTTCCCCGCCCCGCTTCGAGATCTTCTTCAGGGCCCGGTCCAGGCGCGGAGCGCGGGCGGCAAGCAGGTGGATCATCTCGTCGCGCCAGCGGCGGACGGTGGACATCGGCGATGTTGTTGCCGCCGGCCATGTCGGCCAGGCGCTGATCGTGGCGGAGCACGGCCAGAACGGTCACCGCGATCAGCCAGTTTCGTCAGCTTCCCGCGCAGCGGCTCCAGCTTGCCCCGCACCCCGGTGTCCAGCCCGAGCGCACCGCCCACCTGCCGGACCATGACCAGCCCGTCAGCAGCGCGGACGGAAGCAAGAATGCGCTGGTACTCCGGCGGGAGTGCGGTCTCGGCCATCTCCGGGGCGCGGCGCGGGATCAGCAGCACCCCCCTTCCCGCCCACCTGTGCGACAGCCGGCGCCGTCGCGGCCCGTTCGGCGGCGGCCTGCTCGCCCATCCGGGTCAGGACCCGCTCCGCCGCCGCCAGGTCCTCGCGTTCGGCCCGCACCTCGGCCAACTGCTTGACCAGCTGTTCTTCCAGATCGTCCAACTCCGCGCGGCGTACCGCGATCCGCTCCTGCACCTCGGGATCCACCATGCGCCGGATCGTAGGGAGGAGAACGAGGCGGCGGACCGGAACAGGCGAACCACCCTGCCCAATGATCTACATGCTGGACACTGCCCCACCACCAGCCCGAGCAGCCTCACCCGCCATCACACCAGAGGCCCTGACCAGCCAGAATCAAGATGGCGGAGCTTCAATGATGGCCAAGGGATCCTCGCGATCAGCCAGACGGTCCGCCGCAGTCGCAGCAATGCCACCGCCAAATGCGGTGAGCTGGGAAACGATCTCGAAGCGCCTGGGAAGCCTGCCCCAGCCAGCGGCACAAAAGCCCAGGTCAGGGCAATTGCGTCGGTTGGCCGCACACTTCATGCACCGTGCCGTCGGTCGCGTCGGCGGTAGGAGGCAAGCGCGTTGTGGAGGTCGTCACGGTCGAAGTCGGGCCGGAGCGTGTGTGTGAAGTACAGCTCGCTGTGAGCGGTCTGCCAGGGCATGAAGCCTGAGAGCCGTTCCTCTCCGGACGTACGGATGACGAGATCGACTGGCGGCTGGCCCCGGGTGGACAAGAACGTGTCGATCCTCGCTGGTGTCAGCGGCGCCGATGCGTCGGCCCGGAACGCTGCATGGGCGGCGCTGAGGAGATCGTCAACGCCGTTGTAGGCGGCGGCGAGGTTGACCGTCATTCCGGTAACCGCAGCGGTTTCCTGTTCTGCGGTGTGCAGCAAGGCAGCGAACGCGGCGGGAAGCAGGTCCAAGTTGCCGATCGGATGGAGACGGTACTTGCGGGACGTGGTCAGCCGTTGGACCGCTTCACCGGTGTGATGCAGTGCTCTGGTTACGGCATCGGCCTCTCGTTTCGTGACATTGTCGGGCGAGGAAAGCCACAGAGACAGGACTTCGATTCCAATCTCGCTGCACCAGCCCGCAACGGCGTTGAAGTTCTCGGTTCCCCGGCTCAGAGCTTCCTCTGACGGCGCCTCGTGACGGCGGGCCCAGCGCCGATTGCCGTCTGGAATGATGGCCAGATGCCGAGGAACCCGCCCTTGGGTGCCCGTCGTCACGATGCCCTGAGGTTCGGAATGGTAGTGCGCCAACTGCGTTGACGACCTGTGGTGTTTCTGGGATTGGACCATGTTCCTCTCCTCGTGTGGAATCGCCTGCTCTGCTGCCGGTGACGAGACGGGCCTCTGGCTCGATGGGTGAGCAAGATCCTCGTCATGCGGGGGCCCGCGGCGTTTGGCTGCCCGCGCGGATCAGATCCGCCGCACGTTCTGCGATCATGACCGTCGGTGCGTGGGTGTGACCGCGGGGAATGCGGGGCATCACCGAGGCGTCCACGATGCGCAGCCCGTCGATGCCGTGCACGCGCAGTTGGGAGTCGACGACGGCCTCGTCCCCGGTCCCCATCCGGCAGGTGCCCACCGGGTGGTGAGTGGTTTCGGCGGTGCGACGAATGTGGCGGGCGACGGAGGACTCGTCCGTAGTACTCAGTTCGGGGAACCAGGGCGCGCCGGTGTAAGGAGCCAACGCACTGGATTCCAGGAGCGCTTGAGCCTTGCGCACCCCCCGGACGAGGGTGTTCAGGTCCTCCCCCGCTCTGTCGGTCAGGTATCTCGGATCAATCTTTGGTGGTGCGGCGGGGTCGCGTCGGCGGAGCAGGATACAACCGCGGCTGTTGGGCTGCAGAAGTACAGCACTGATGGTGAAACCGTGCTCTGTGGGCAGACGTCGCCCGTCGGTGACGACGGGCACGAGGAGAAAGATGAGTTCGACGTCGGGGCCCGGGAGGCCGGGAGCGGTGTGGGTGAAGCCTGCTGCCTGTCCGATGTTGGAGGTCAGGGGGCCGCGACGACGCAGGACGTACGTGGCCAGCGCGCGCAGCGAGCGAGCGTTGATCAGTGTGACCGGTTGCGGACACCGCACGATCAAGGGGACGGACAAGTGGTCCTGGAGGCCCTGCCCGACTCCAGGCAGGCGTGCCTGCGGAGCAATGCGCATGTCGTCGAGGTGGTCGGGGTCTCCGATGCCCGACAGCATCAGCAGCTGCGGACTGCCGATGGCCCCCGCGCTGAGGATCACGTCGCGGCGCGCGGTCAGCTGTTGCCGACGCCCCTGTCGGGTACTGCAGACGACGCCTGTGGCCCGGCCGTTCGACAGGGTGATCCGTTGAGTGAGGGTGTTGGGGAAGACAGTGAGGCTGGGGCGCCGGACGGCCTCCCGCAGGTAGCCGTCGGCGCAGCTCCATCGGCGCCCGTTCTGCTGCGTCACTGTGGCGGGGCTGCAACCGGTGTTGTCCGGGCCGTTCATGTCCGGTACGAGGGGCATGCCGTTCTCCGCGCATGCTTCGAGGAATGCTTTGGTGAGAGGGGTGGGGGAGCGGGGGCCTTGACCCCGGATTGCGAACACGGCTTTGCGGCTTGGGCCAGGGTAGTTGCTGCGGGTTGGAGGCCGTTCTCGTAGGCGATCGGGGATCCTTGGCCGAGGCGGGAGTGCCTGCGTCGGGTGTTGTATCGGGTCAGCCGGCGGAAGGCGTCGAGCCTGGCCTCGCGCTCGCTCGGCCAGGCCTTTCGGCCTTTGAGTGTTTCTCTCTTGAAGGCCGCGTTGAAGCATTCCGCGGCGGCGTTGTCCGCGCTGGACCCGATCGCGCCCATGCTCTGCTGGACCCCTGCTGACCTGCAGATCTCGGCGAAGGCCCTACTCGTATACTGCGAGCCGTGGTCGGTGTGCGTGATCGCTCCTGCCAGGCTCCCGCGGGTCCGCCCGGCGGCCGCCAGGGCGTCGGTGACGAGCTCGGTCCGCATATGGTCGGCGATCGCCCACTCGGCCAGCCGGCGTGAGGCGAGGTCGATTACGGTCGCGAGGTAGAGCGGCCTCGCGCCGCTGACCGGCAGGTATGTGATGTCCCCGACGTACTTCGTGTTCACCGCAGCCGCGGTGAAGTCACGTCCGATCAGATCTGGCGCCTTCGCCGCGGCCTGGTCCGCGACGGTGGTGCGGTGCCGGCGGCGCAACCGGACTCCGTCGAGCCCGATGGTCCGCATGATCCTCGCGACGCGTTTGTGGTTGACAGCCGGGCCGTCCTTGTCACGGAGCTCGGCGGTGATCCTCGGAACTCCGTAGGTCCCGTTGGAGTCCTGGTGGACCTTGCGTATTCGGGCCGCGAGCCCGGCCTCGACGGCCTGCCGGGCCGCTCTTGCGGCCGCGGTGCGGCGCCAGTAGTAGAAGCTCGAGCGGGCCAGACCGAGGATGTCGCAGAGCTGCTTCACGCCGTGACGGCGCTGGTGATCCTCAACGAACTGGTAGCGGTTCACCAGCGCGTCTCCGTCGCGAAATACCGGGCCGCCTTACGGAGGATGTCGCGTTCTTCCTCGAGTTCGCGGATCCTCTTGCGTGCTGCGGTCAGCTCCGCCTGAACGTCGTTGCCTTCGGTTCGGGCAGTGGTCGGCGGTGCAGAGTGAGCGCCGGGACGGCGCCCGTCCGCGGCTCGGATCCAGTTCCTCAGCGTCTCGGTGTTCACCCCGAGACCAGCAGCGACCGACTTGATTGTCGCTCCCGGCCTCGACCGGTACAACGCGACCGCGTCCGCCTTGAACTCGGTCGGGTAGTGCTTCATCCCCACGGGGACTCCGTTCTCCTGGACCATCGAGATCCAAGTGTCTCCGGTGTCCAAGATCCGGGGT
>NZ_JBEYFB010000086.1:0-15110 GCF_040634135.1 Streptomyces sp. NPDC007164 | reverse complement strand
TTTTTCTTTCCGGCCGCCCCTGCCCTCTTGGTCCGTCCCTGCGGGCCGCGGGGGGGCACTGCCCCCGGGGCGGCCGACGGCCGTGTACGCGGGGGCGCTGCCCGCGGGGCCACCGTCGGACGCGTAGGCGGGGGCACCGCCTCCGGACGGCCGACGGACGCGTACGCAGGGGCGCTGCCTCCGGAGCAACCGTCGGACGCGTACGCGGAGGCGCTCCCCCCGGGCGGCCGACAGCCGTGCACGCAGGAGCACTGCCCCCGGGCGGCCATCGACGCGTCCGCAGGGGCGCGTCCCGCGGATCAGGCCGAGGCGCGCTTGCGGGGGGACGCCTTCTTCGCCGCCGGCTTCGAGTCCGGGTCCGCCTTCGCGGTGGTCTTCTTCGCCGTCCCGGCGCCGGTGCGGCCGGCCGGCTTCTTCGTCGACCGCGCGGCGGTCTTCTTGGCGGGTGCCCGGCTGGACGCGGGCTTCTTCGCGGCGGCCTTCTTCTTGGCGGACGCGGTGGCCTTCTTCTTCGCCCCGGTGCCGCCGGACTTCTTGCGGCCGCTGAGGGAGGTGACCTCGGCGACCGGAGCGTCCGCCGCCTCGGCCTCCGGCTCCTCGCCGCGGGCCTCCTTCGCCGCCCGGACGCTGCTCTCCAGGGCCGCGATCAGGTCGATGACCTTGCCACCGGAGTCGTCCGCCCCGGCGGGCTCCAGGGTCCGGCCGTCCGCCTTCGCGGCGATGAGCTCCTCGACCGCCTCGCGGTAGTCGTCGTGCAGCGAATCCATGTCGACCTCGCCGAGGGTGTCCATCAGCGCGTCGGCCAGGTCGAGTTCGGCGTCCCTGACCTTGACGTCGGTCTCCGGGGCGACGCCCTCGGGGCTGCGGATCTCGTCCGGCCAGAGCAGGCCGTGCATGGCGATCACGTCGTCGACCACCCGCAGCATGCCCAGCCGCTCGCGGCCGCGCAGCGCGTACTTCGCCACGGCGACCTTCTGGCTCCGCTTCAGCGCCTCGCGGAGCAGGGTGTACGGCTTGGCCGCCGGGACTCCGTTGGCGGAGAGGTAGTACGCCGCGTCCATCTGGAGCGGGTCGATCGAGGCGGCCGGCACGAAGGCCACGATCTCGATCGTCTTCGCCGTGGGCAGCGGGAGCGAGCCGAGGTCCTCGTCGGTGATCGGGATCATCGAACCGTCGGCCTCCTCGTACGCCTTCCCGATCTCGCCGGCGGAGACCTCCTGCTCGTCGATCTCGCAGACCTTGCGGTAGCGGATCCGGCCGCCGTCGGCGAGATGGATCTGGCGGAAGGAGATCGAGTGGTTCTCCGTGGCGTTGACCAGCTTGATGGGGATGCTGACCAGCCCGAAGGAGATGGCGCCGTTCCAGATGGACCTCACCGTTCACCCCTTGTGTCCGCGTGGATACCAGTAAGTCCGTAAACCATGTGATTCTTATCGTATGACGCCGATCACAGAGGTGGCGGGGCGACGGCTGGCGCTCAGCAATCTCGACAAGGTGCTGTATCCGGCCACCGGGACCACCAAGGGCGAGGTGCTGCACTACTACGCGGCCACGGTCGCCGGGGCGCTGCTCGCCCATCTGCGCGACCGGCCGGTGTCCTTCCTGCGCTATCCGGACGGGCCGGACGGGCAGCGTTTCTTCACCAAGAATCCGCCGCCCGGTACGCCGTCCTGGGTACGGACCGCTCCGGTGCCGCACCACGAGGACAAGAAGGCCAGACAGGTGGTCGTGGAGGATCTGGCCTCGCTGATGTGGGCGGCCAATCTGGTGGTGGAGTTCCACACCCCGCAGTGGCGGGCCGGCGCGCCGGGGATCGCCGACCGGATGGTGTTCGACCTGGACCCGGGTGCGCCCGCGACGGTCGTGGAGTGCTGTGCGGTGGCGCTGTGGCTGCGCGAGCAACTGGCGGCGGACGGTCTGTGCGCATACGGGAAGACGTCCGGGTCGAAGGGGCTGCATCTGCTCGTACCGCTGGAGCCGACCCCCTCCGAACGGGTGTCGGCGTACGCGAAGGAGCTGGCCGTCCGGGCGGAGCAGGACCTTCCCGGCCTGGTCGTACACCGGATGAAGCGGGCGCTGCGGCCGGGGAAGGTATTCGTCGACTTCAGCCAGAACGCGGCGGCGAAGACCACCGCCACCCCCTACACGCTGCGCGCCCGGCCCGAACCGACCGTGTCCGCGCCGGTCACCTGGGCGGAGATCGAACGGTGCCGGACCCCCGGCGAGCTGGTCTTCGCGCTGGGCGCGATGGGGGCGCGGCTGGAGCGGTACGGGGATCTGCTCGGACCGCTGGCCGACCCGGACCGGGCCGGACACCTGCCGGCCACTCGGTAGAGCCCTCTTCTCCGGCCGCCCGGTGGAGGCCCCTTCTCCGGCCGCCGGGCAGAGCGTCCCTTCTCCGGCCGCCGGGCAGAGCGTCCCTATTCCGGCCGCCCGGCAGAGCGTCCCTTCTCCGGCCGCCGGGCAGAGCGTCCCTATTCCGGCCGCCCGGCAGAGCGTCCCTTTCCGGCCGCCGAGTGGAGCTTCCCCCACCCCCGCCTGTCGCCCCGCCAGAATCCTTTCCATTCCCGCCGGGTGCCTTCCGGTCGCCCCGCCACCGGAAGCGGCCGGTTCTCGACGGTCCGCCGATAGCGCATGGCATGGCCCTTTGTCATGCTCGCCAGGAAAAGACCGCATGTGGCGGGCGGATCGTCCGACCGGTGGTGCACACTCCTCGCAGACACTGCTTCGTTGAAATGCGTGGGGAGGCGATGGGGTGTTCGCAGGGATCGATGAGGTCGACTGGGCCTCGATGGAGCACGCCTACGGGCCGGCCGGTGATGTGCCTGCGATGCTGTGGGGTCTCGCGTCCGCGGATCCGGCGGAGCGCGAGGCGGCGCTGGACGGGATGTACGGGGCGGTTCACCACCAGGGTGATGTGTACGCCTGCACTTTGGCCAGTATTCCGTTCCTCTTCGAGCTGGTCGTGGATCCGGGCATCCAGGACCGGGGCAGCATCGTCGAACTTCTCACCAGCATCGGCGGTATCGATCTGGACGAGGACGACGAGGACGAGATCGACGAGGACGAGATCGAGGGCGCGGCCAACTACGCGATGGCGGCGACCGCCGTCACCGCGGGCGCCGGGGTCTTCTTCGAGCTGATGGCCGACGAGGACCCGGGGGTACGGCTCAACGTGCCCCTGGCGCTCGCCGCGCTGCACGGCCATCCGGACAGGGTGCTCGCGCTGCTGCGGGAGCGTCTGCCGATCGAGCCGGACGAGGAGGTGCGGCTCGCCCTGGTGGAGGCCGCGGGGCGGGTCGCTCTGCGCCACCGGGCGCTGGCCGGTCAGGCTGCGGCGTGGCTGAGCAGGCTGGCCGGCGAGGGGTTCTGGCCGGGGCTGCGGCTGGCCGCGCTGGCCCAGCTGGCCCGGTGCGCGCCGGACGCGCTGCCCGGCGATGTCGTGCGGGTGGTGACGGGGCTGCTGCGGCAGCTGCGCTCGGTGCCCGGACGCCGGTCCGGGACCGCCCCGGCGGTCGACGCGCAGACCTGTGCGGCCGCTTCGGCCGAGGCGGTCGCGGCCGTCGACGCGTACCCGGACGCGGCCGGGGAGCCACCCGCCGAGGAGCGGGTCGCGCCGGTGGGCCGGGTGGGGCAGTTGCGGGCGCTGTCCGACGAGGAGGCCCCGGCGCCCACCGCCCCCTGGACCGCGGATCTGCTGCGCACCCTGCACGTCGGGCTCGACGACCGGGTCGCCGAGCGGACCGCGCTGCTGACGGATCAGCTGCGCAGCCCGGACCGCAGGCAGCGGATCGACGCGCTGCGGATGTGCAGCGGGCTGATCCGGACCTGGCGGGGCTCGTACGAGGAGCTCGTCCGGCTGGTCGGTGAGCAGCTCGCCACCCCCGAGCCGCGGCTGGCCGAGGCCGCCTCGCACGTGCTGGAGGAGCTCTTCGGGCTCGCCGCGCCCGCCGCGGACGCGCTGGCGGCACGGGTGGCGGCGGACCCCGGGGCCTGGGTGCAGGACTGGCCGAGCGGGCCGCCGGCGCTGGGCAGTGCGGTGAAGGCGCTGGCCCGGCTGGGCGACGCCCGCGCCGTGCCCGCGCTGGCCGCCGCGCTGGAGCGGCCCGAGGTGCCGCACGACGTGGGCTTCGCCATCGGCTTCCTGGGGGCGGCGGCGGCCCCGCTGGCCGAGGTGCTGCGCCGCCGGCTCGGCGAGGTCCCGCTGGACGAGCGGGTGCACGACCGGGCGGGCCCGCTGCTCACCGGCCTGGCCGCGCTGCGGGCGGACGAGGCGCTGCCGGAGGTGCTGCGGGTGCTGCGCGGTGCGCCGGAGTTCCGGGGCGAGTGGCTGCGTACCGAGGCGCTGCGGGCGCTCGGTTCGTTCGGGCCGGCGGCGCGTGGCGCCCTGCCGGAGCTGCGGGCGCTGCTGCGGAGCCCCGGGGCCACCTCGGCGACCGAGTCCGCGAAGGCCCTGTGGGCGGTCGAGGGGGACGCCGAAGCCGTGCTGCCGGTGCTGATCGAGGGGCTGCGGGCGGAGCGGATGCACGAGCTCCGGTCGGCGGTGAACGCGCTGGGCGGGCTGGGAATGCGGGCCGCGGTGGTCGCGCCCCGGCTGCGGGCGCTGCTGGGGCACGAGGAGCAGTGGCTGCGGGTGGACGCGGCGGTCGCGCTGTGGGGGGTGTCCGGGCGGGCCGACGAGTCGGTGCCGGTGCTCCTGGCGGACTGGGAGAAGAATCATCATGTGCGCATCCGGGTGGCGGAAGGCCTGGCGCGGATGGGTGCCGCTGGTGCAGGGTCGGATGCGGCACGCGTTCTGCGCGCCGAACTCACCTCCGTACGCCGTCACAACGCGATGGACGGCGCGTTCGGCAGCCACGACACATACGAGGACGAAAAGCTGCTGGCGCTCTGCCGACAGGCGCTTCGGCGGGATACGGGGAAGGAACCCACAACATGATCATTTTCGGTACGCGAGGCTATCTGTACCAATTGGCGATACTGACGCTGGTCTGCGGCTGGTGCGGCAACCCGGCCGCGCACACGCTGCGCAAGAGGGTCACGAAGTTCACGCTGTTCTTCGTGCCGCTCTTCCCCTTCTCGACGAAGTTCGCGACCCAGTGCACGTTCTGCGGCGGTGAGCAGCAGATTCCCAAGGAGCAGGCCGAGCAGTTGCTGGCCCAGCACGCGGCCTCCCAGCAGGGCAACCCGTACGGCCAGCAGCAGGAGCAGCCGGGTCACGCGCCGAACGGGCAGGGCCAGAACCCGTACCAGAGCTGATCGGCACCCTCAGCAGGAATGCGCCGAATAAACATATTTGAACGGGCATAACGGACTTCCTTCCGAATAAGGTCATGAGAACTGGACCTCCGGAAGGGAGAGTCATGCGTCCGCGTCGCCGGGTGCGGTGCCGCACGGCGGCGGCCCTCGGGGCCGTCGCCGGCCTGGCGCTGCTGACCGGCTGCGGCAACGGCGGCGGGCTGCGGAGCGCCGGGCAGACCCCTGCCGCTGTGGGGCCCGCCAGGCTCTGGCCCTGGCTGCCGCCCGCCTCGGCCGCCCCGTACGACTACGGCGAGGGCGAGACCGCGCGCATCCCCGGCATCGAGGTGCCGGACGGCGATGTGCACCGGCTGGATCCGGTGGCGGTGGTGCGGGCGGGGCTGGCGGCCCGGCCCAACCGGTCCAGCGGCACGGCCGACCTCCCCGCCGACACCGTGAAGAAGATCAACGCGTGCGGGACCGAACCGGCTTCCTGTCCCGTGCTCCGGCCGTACTTCCGCGATCTGACGGGCGACGGCAGGGACGAGATGGTGCTCGGCATCCGGCTGGCCGACCACCAGCTCTCCGTACGGGTCTACATGCCGCAGGCGGGCGGGCTGACCCGGATCCTGTCCACCTCGGACGCGGTGATCAGCGTCGAGCTGGCCGGCCGGGACCTGATCATGCGGGTGCCTTCGGCGATCACCGGGTACGAGTACCGCACCGCCTGGTCCTGGGACGCACGGCAGCGGGCGATGCTGCCGACCCAGGACGAGATCCAGCGGATCCCGCCGTCCCGGGCGCCGCGGCCGCGCCCCTCGGCCACCGCACCGCCCACCCGGCCGACCACCCCGCCCACCACGCCCTCCCCCACCGCGGCACCGTCCGCCGGGGTCTCCGCGGAGCGCCGGTGAGACGGCCGGGTCCCGGCACGAGCGGGCGGGCAGCACGGCGGCGCCGCCCCCGGGTGCCGTCCTGGGCAGCGACGCTCACCTGGAAGGCGGCTGTCTTCCTCACCGTGATGTGCTGCGCGCTGGCCGCACTGCTGGGCGCGCTGGTGCACGCCGGGGTGACCCACCAGACCGTCGACCGGGCCCGTGAGAAGGCCCTGTCCCGGCTGACGGACGTCACCGCCGCGTACGAGACCGGCGAGGCGCTGCCGCCGGGCTCCGGAATCGACCCACCCGGGCTGCCGGCCGCCCTGCGCACCCTGGCCGCCGGGGGCCGACGCGGCACGCTCGTCGGCGAGCACGACGGGCGTCCGGCCATGTGGGCGGCGGGCCCGGCGGACGGCCGCGCGCTGGCCACACAGGTGGACTACACCCAGAGCGCCCGCACCATCGACAGCCTCGACGGGGCGATCCTCGTCTCCTCCCTGCTGGCCATCGGCGCCACCCTGCTGGTCGGCGCCTTCGCGGTCACCCGGGTCACCCGGCGGCTGCACCAGACGGCCCGGGTGGCCCGCCGGATCAGCGCCGGCGACCTCGACGCCCGCGTCCGCGACCCGCGCACGGCGGACCCCTCGCGCCCGCAGGACGAGGTCGCGATCGTCGCCGGGGCGCTGGACACGATGGCGTCCACGCTCCAGCGCAAGCTCCAGACCGAGCAGCGTTTCACCGCCGATGTGGCGCACGAGCTGCGCACCCCGCTGACCGGCCTCTCGGCCGCCGCCGAACTGCTGCCGCCGGGGCGGCCGTCCGAGCTGGTGCGGGACCGGGTCCGGGCGATGCGGGCGCTGACGGAGGACCTGCTGGAGATCTCCCGGCTCGACGCCCGTACGGAAGCGGTCGATCTCGATGTGTACGAACTGGTGCCGCTGGTCGGGCGGGTGGTGCGGGCGTCCGGGACCGGCACCGCGATCCATGTCGAACCCTCGGCGAGTGCCGCGCACGTACGCGTCGTGACCGACAGGCGGCGGCTGGAACGGGTGCTGGGCAATCTGATCGCCAACGCGCACAAGCACGGCCGGCCCCCGGTGGTGCTGACGGTCGACGGGCCGGTGGTGACCGTACGCGATCACGGCCCGGGTTTCCCCGACTATCTGCCGGCCGACGGCCCGCAGCGGTTCCGCACCGAGGCCGGCGGCAAGGGCCACGGACTCGGGCTGACCATCGCCGCCGGGCAGGCCGCGGTGATCGGCGCCGGCCTGGAGTTCCGCAACGCCCCGGACGGCGGGGCGGTGGCCCGGGTGACACTGCCCGAGCACACGGGCGAGGACGACGGGTCACCGGAGTCCGGTACCGGTACGAAGTCCGCGCCCCGCCAGGAGCAGTGATGGACAGTCGGAGCGCCCACGACCACCACCGCACACCGGCCACCACCGGACACGGTCACCACCGCACACCGGCCGCCACCGGACACGGTCACCACCGCACGTCGGCCACCACCACACGCCGGCCTGCCGTCCACCGATCGCCGCCGCACACCGGTCGGCCGTCCACCACCGCACCGCCGGACATACTTGCTACGACATAAGGGAAATAGCCACCAGCTCTTGCTACGTTGCCTGGCATGACCGCAACGACGGCGGACGCACCCCCGCCCGATCTACGTCTGCCCAAGCGGCGCGGAGTCGAGCTGCTGCTCCTCATCGGGGCCGTCCTCATCTCCGTCTACGGCTACGCCGCCGTCGGCCTGGCCAAGAACGACACGGTCCCGCCCGATGTGTCCGGCTACGGCGCGGGCCTCGGGCTGCTCGCCCTCCTCGCCCATCTCGCGGTCCGCTTCCGCGCCCCGTACGCCGATCCGCTGCTGCTGCCCATCGCCGTACTGCTCAACGGGCTGGGCCTGGTGCTGATCTACCGGCTCGACCTGGAGACGCCGAAGGACCAGGCGGCCCCCACCCAGCTGATCTGGTCCACGCTCGGGGTGGCGCTGTTCATCGCGGTGGTGGTCCTGCTGCGCGACCACCGGGTGCTCCAGCGGTACGCGTACCTCTCGGTCGCCACCGCGCTGGTCCTGATGATCGTGCCGATCTTCTTCCCGGCGGTGAACGGCGCCAAGATCTGGATCCGGGTCGGCGGACTCTCCTTCCAGCCCGGCGAGTTCGCCAAGATCCTGCTCGCGGTGTTCTTCGCCGCGTACCTCGCTGCGAACCGCAACGCGCTCGCCTACACCGGCCGCCGGATCTGGCGGCTCCAGCTCCCCACCGGCCGGGTGCTCGGCCCGATCGTGGCGATCTGGCTGCTGAGCGTCGGCGTGCTGGTCCTGGAACGCGATCTGGGCACCTCGCTGCTCTTCTTCGGCCTCTTCGTGATCATGCTGTACGTGGCCACCGGGCGGACCGGATGGATCGCGGTGGGCCTGCTGCTCGCCGCGGTCGGCGCGTTCGTCGTGGGCTCCTTCGAACCGCATGTGCACAGCCGGGTCCAGGACTGGCTCGACCCGTTCGCCTCCATCGACGCGGGCCAGGGTCCCGGCCAGCTGGCCCAGTCGCTGTTCGCGTTCGCCGCGGGCGGGATGCTCGGCGCCGGGCTCGGCCTCGGCCACTCCATCCTCATCGGCTTCGCCGCCAAGTCCGACTTCATCCTGGCGACCGCGGGCGAGGAGCTCGGACTGACCGGGCTGACCGCGATCTTCCTGCTGTACGCGCTGTTGGTGGCGCGCGGCTACCGGGCCGGGCTCGCCCTGCGCGACCCCTTCGGGCGGTTGCTCGCGATCGGTCTCGCCTCGATCCTGGCGCTCCAGGTGTTCGTGATCGCGGGCGGCGTGATGGGGCTGATCCCGCTGACCGGCATGGCGATGCCGTTCCTCGCCCAGGGCGGTTCGTCCGTCGTCACCAACTGGATCATCGTGGCGCTGCTGATCCGGGTCAGTGATCTGGCCCGAAGACCGCAGCCCGGCCAGGTGGAGACCGGGATCATCGCTCCGGTCGAGCGGGACGAGCGGTGATCCGCTACATCCGGCGGGCCGCCGGGCTCCTTCTGGTGCTGCTCGTGGCGCTGCTGCTGAACGCCGCCCGGATCCAGGTACTCGATGCCGACAGCCTGGACAACAACCCCGCCAACCGCCGCCTCACGATCGCCCGTTACGACCAGCCGCGCGGCAACATCCTGGTCGGCGGCAGGTCCGTGACCGGTTCGAAGAACACCGGCGAACAGCTCAAGTACGAGCGCACCTACGTCAACGGCCCGCTGTACGCGCCGGTGACGGGCTACGCCTCGCAGACGTACGGCACGACCCTGATCGAGAACGCCGAGGACTCCGTCCTGTCCGGCACCGATTCGATGCTCGCCCCGTTCCCGCTGTGGAACGAGATCACCCGCAGCCGGCAGCCCGGCGGCAACGTCGTGACGACCGTCAAGGACTCGATGCAGCGGGCCGCGTACGAGGGGCTCGGCGGCCGGCGGGGCGCGGTCGCCGCCGTCGAACCGTCCACCGGGAAGATCCTGGCGCTGGTCTCGTCCCCCTCGTACGATCCCGGTCAGCTCTCGGGCACCGGCTCGTCCGTCACCGACGCCTGGGCGCGGCTGAACGCGTCGAAGAGCCTGCCGATGCTCAACCGGGCGATCCGGCAGACCTATCCGCCGGGCTCCACCTTCAAGATCGTGACCGCGGCGGCGGCACTCGACTCGGAGGTCGTCACCGATCCCGACGCGGACACCGACACCCCGTCGCCGTACGTACTGCCGGGCACGTCGACCACCCTGCCCAACGAGGCACGGGGCTGCGAGGAGGCATCGCTCGCCGAGGCGATCCGGGTCTCCTGCAACACCGTGATGGCGGACCTCGGGGTACGGGTCGGGCTCAAGGGCATGGTGGACGCGGTACGGAAGTTCGGCTTCAACGACACCGGGCTGCGGATCCCCTCGGGGGTGGCGAAGAGCAACTTCGACACCGAGATGACCGACGACCAGCTGGCGCTGTCGTCGATCGGGCAGTTCGACACGACGGCGACCCCGCTCCAGATGGCGATGGTGGCGTCCGCCGTGGCCAACGGCGGTGACCTCATGCAGCCCTACCTGGTCGACCGTACGACGACCCGCGGCTCCACTACCGTCCACCAGAACGGTTCGCACACCTACCACCGGGCGATGAACCCGCGCACGGCGATGCAGCTGCGGGACATGATGGTGGACGTCGTGGAGAACGGCACCGGGTCCAACGCCGCGATCGACGGGGTGACGGTCGGCGGCAAGACCGGCACCGCCCAGCACGGCGTCGACAACTCGGGCCGCCCGTACGCCTGGTTCATCTCCTGGGCGCAGGCACCGGGTTCGGCGCAGCCGGCCGTCGCGGTCGCGGTGGTCGTCGAGGACGCGGCGGCGAACCGGGCGGACATCAGCGGCGGCGGCAGCGCGGCCCCGATCGCCCGTTCCGTCATGGCGGCGGCGCTGGGCGGCTGACCGTGCCGCGGGGGCGCGGAAGCCGTCCCGGCGCCCGTGCCCGCGCCTGTGCCTGTGCCCGCCGCGGGCCGGTCAGCCGATCGGCTTGCGCGCCTCGGACCGGACCTTGGCGGTGTCCGCCGCCAGTTGCGTCAGGTCGATGGAGCCGGGAGCCTTCACCGCGGTCTCGGGTGTGATCACGGCGACCATGGCCCCGGTGTTCCCGTCGCCCCAGGCGCACATGGGGAAGCTGGTCGTCGTGCCGTTCGTCTTCTGCTGGAGGACCTGGCACTCGACCGTGATCCCGGATCCCTCGGGGGTAAACTTCCTGGCCGGTACGGCAAGGGTCGCGCCGTCCGCCTCCGCGGCCCCGGAGAGCATCTTGCGCCGGGCGAACTCGGGGCTCTTCAGCTGCCCCCACATCCCCGACAGCACCAGCGCACCGCCCTTGGAGGAGGTGTACTGCGCGACGACCGCCTTCGGGTTCCGGATGCTGGGATCGTAGGTGTTCTCGATCTCCTTGCCCTTGTCCCGCGACATGTCGGTAGTCAGCGTGAACTCACCGTCCAGCAGCTTCTGCTCGACCGTGAGCCGGTACTCCGCCGGCGGGAACGCGCTGTCGGCGACCGACTTGCCGATGTCCATCACCTTGAAGACGGTGTAGCCGAGACCGCCCACCACCGCGAGTACGCCGACGGTGATCCCGACGACGAGTCCGGTCCGCTTCTTCTTCGGCGGCTGCACGCCGGGCCAGCCGGGCATCCCGGGCTGTCCGGGACCCCCGGGCTGCCCCCATGCTCCCTGCGGCGGAAGTTGCTGCTGCGGAGGTCCGTACGAGGGCTGCTGCGGGTGAGAACCGTACGGGGGCTGTGACTGCGCAGGCCCGTACGGCCCCTGGGACTGGGGAGGTCCGTACGGGCCTTGGGGCGGCTGCGGAGGTCCGTACGGGCCCTGGGACTGGGGAGGTCCGTACGGGCCTTGGGGCGGCTGCGGCGGCATACTCATGGCACCACGGTACGTCACAGATGCGAACGCGAATTCGACCCCGGTGGGTCCGGCTCGACGGCTCCTGCCGCCGCGTCCGTTCCTCAGTCGCCGGACGCGCCCGGCCCGCCCTGCGCTATCGCCTCCTCGACCTCGGCGACCCGGGCCTGCTCCTCCTCCGCGAAGCGGTCCCGGTCCAGTTGTTCGGCTATCTCCTCGTCCTGGGACATCAGCAGGTCCAGGTTGGAGTCGCCGAGGTCGAAGACGCCCATGTCGACGTACGCCTTCTGGAGCCGTTCGCCCCACAGGCCGATGTCCTTGACGCACGGCACTATCCGGCTGAACAGCAGCTTCCGGAAGAGCTGGAGGAACTCCGAGTGCTCGGAGAGGTCCTTGGCCTCCTGCTTGGCGATGCCGAAGTTCTCCAGCACCTCGACACCACTGAGCCGGTCCCGCATCAGGTAGCAGCCCTCGATGACGAACTCTTCGCGCTCGCGCAGTTCGGCGTCGCTCAGCTGCTTGTAGTAGTCGCGCAGCGCCATCCGCCCGAACGCGACGTGCCGGGCCTCGTCCTGCATGACGTACGCGAGGATCTGCTTGGGCAGCGGCTTGGTGGTGGTGTCGCGGATCATGCCGAAGGCGGCCAGCGCCAGCCCCTCGATGAGGACCTGCATGCCGAGGTAGGGCATGTCCCAGCGGGAGTCGCGCAGGGTGTCGCCGAGCAGCCCCTGGAGGTTGTCGTTGATCGGGTAGAGCATCCCGACCTTCTCGTGCAGGAACCGGCCGTATATCTCCGCGTGCCGGGCCTCATCCATGGTCTGGGTCGCGGAGTAGAACTTGGCGTCCAGGTCGGGGACGGACTCCACGATCCTGGCCGCGCAGACCATGGCACCCTGCTCGCCGTGGAGGAACTGGCTGAACTGCCAGGAGGTGTAGTGCCGGCGCAGCTCGCCCCGGTCCTTCTCGGTCATCTTCGCCCAGTGTGGGGTGCCGTACAGGGTCAGGGCTTCGTCAGGGGTGCCGAGCGGGTCGGTGGGGTCGACCTCCAGGGACCAGTCGATGCGCTTGTTGCCGTCCCACTGCTTGTCCTTGCCCTTCTGATAGAGGGCGAGCAGGCGTTCGCGGCCGTCGTCGTAGTCCCAGCTGAAGCGGGCGGCGCCGGAGGCGGGTACCTGCCACGAGGGTGCGTCGGGGGCGGTGATGTAGAGGTCGTGTGTCGACACGGACGGCTCCTTCGCCTGGCATGATTCGGCAATTCCCTTGGCGGTTGCGCCAGTTGGCAGGTTCACATGTTGGTAGACGCCGGGTCAACAAGTCGCGCCCAAGGGATTGACGGCCTTACTGACGAGGAGTCTCATAAGGAGTGACCGCCGGTAACCCCAGGTGTGAGGTGCCTCCAGCCATGACCCCAGTGACCGAACGCGACGTCCAGCTGCTTCGCGACGCACTCGGCCCGCTCCGGGACCGCGAACAGATCGCCGAGCGGCTGCTCGCCTCCTCGGCCAAGCACTCCTTCGACCCGGACAAGGAACTCGACTGGGACTCGGCGATCGAGGACGGCAAGTGGTTCTGGCCGCCCGAGCTGGTCTCGCTCTACGACACCCCGCTGTGGCGGAGGATGTCCGAGGAGCAGCGGATGGACCTGTCCCGGCACGAGGCGGCGTCGCTGGCCTCGCTGGGCATCTGGTTCGAGATCATCCTCATGCAGCTGCTGGTCCGGCACATCTACGACCGGCCGGTCACCAGCAACCACGTCCGCTACGCGCTCACCGAGATAGCCGACGAGTGCCGGCACTCGATGATGTTCGGCCGCATGATCACCTGGGGCGGGGCGCCCGACTACCCGGTGCCGCGCGTCTATCACAACCTCGCGCGGGTGCTGAAGACCGTCTCCACCACCCCCGGTTCGTTCGCCGCGACCCTGCTCGGCGAGGAGATCCTCGACTGGATGCAGCGGCTGACCTTCCCGGACGAGCGCGTCCAGACGCTGGTGCGGGGCGTGACCCGCATCCATGTGGTCGAGGAGGCGCGACATGTCCGGTACGCCCGCGAGGAGCTGCGCCGCCAGATGGTGACCGCGCCGCGCTGGGAGCGCGAACTGACCCGGCTGAGCTGCGGCGAGGCGGCCCGGGTCTTCTCGGTCTGCTTCGTCAACCCGCGGGTGTACGAGAACGTCGGCCTGGACCGCCACGAGGCCGTCGCCCAGGTGAAGGCGAGCGGTCACCGGGCGGAGGTCATGCAATCGGGCGCGAAGCGGCTGACGGACTTCTTCGACGACATCGGGGTGCTGAACGGGGTGGGGCGCAGGCTGTGGAAGAGCTCGGGCCTGCTGGCCTGAGCCGGCCGCCCCGCGCCGCGACTCGCTTAGGCTTCGGCGTATGACCCCTGCAGCCGCCACCGCGCCGCCGGCCCGCGCGTACCGAAGGCTGAGCGTCGAGGAGCGCCGCGCCCAGCTCCTCGGTGCGGCCCTCACTCTCTTCGCCCACCGGGCCCCCGACGAGGTCTCGCTCGACGAGGTCGCGACGGTCGCCGGGGTGTCCCGCCCGCTTGTCTACCGCTACTTCCCGGGCGGGCGCCAGCAGTTGTACGAGGCTGCGCTGAGGTCCGCCGCCGAGCAGCTGATCCTGTGCTTCGGCGAGCCGCCGGTGGGCCCGCCCACCGAGCGGGTGACGCGGGTGCTCGACCGCTACCTCGCCTTCGTCGACGAGCACGACACCGGTTTCAGCGCGCTGCTGCGCGGCGGTTGTGTCGTCGAGACCTCCCGTACGTCGGCGATCGTCGACGAGGTGCGGCGGGCGGCGGCCGAGCAGATCCTGCTGCACCTGGGCACGGAGGGGGCGGCGCCGGGCCCCAGGCTGCGGATGATGGTGCGCACCTGGATCGCGGCCGTCGAGGCGGCGTCGCTGATCTGGCTGGACGAGGGGAAGCAGCCGGACACGGCGGAGCTGCGCGACTGGCTGGTGGACCAGCTGATCGTGCTGCTGGCCGCCACGGCGGCGACGGACCGGGAAACCGCCGCGGTGGTGGCGGCACTGCTGCCGCTGGAGACCGCCGGGGGTCCGGCGGGGCGGCTGGCACAGCGGCTGGTGCCGGTGCTCGGCGAGGCGGCCCATCTGCTCCCCGAGAGCTGATCGGTCAGACTGAAAGCGTGCGAAGCGAGAACACCGCCTTCACGGGCGGCCCCCTGGACGGGCGGGTACTGCCCGTCCTCGTCGGCCCGACCGGCCATCCGCCCAAGTGGTACGAGGTCCCGGTGCCGGCCGCCGACGGCGGCCCGGCCACCGTGTACGCGTACCGCAGGGTACCGGCCGGTCACAGCAAGCGGCTGGGGCTGCCGCGCGGCTGGGTGTACGAGTACGCCCCCGACGGCCGCGAGCGGCACAGCCCCAAGTGGCCCTGGTCGAAGCCGGGCTGAGAGTACCGGGCAGGGTGAAGGGGCGGGTGCTCGGTCTAAGATCGACCGGCAATTGGGGGGTGGGAGAAGGAGCGGGGCTGGGTGCGTGCGGCTGCAAGGCGGAGGATTGAGGCATGGCAGAGCCATGGTGATTGACGACAACGCCGCAG
>NZ_JBEYFB010000085.1:0-15549 GCF_040634135.1 Streptomyces sp. NPDC007164 | reverse complement strand
CGTCGACGGAACGTTCCGTCGACGGGCGCCGATGAATGCAAACCAGCCGGTCCGTGCCTGCGTGGACCCGCCGGGGTGCGGGCGTCAGTGGATGATTCCCGTTCGCAGGGCGACGGCGACCATTCCGGCGCGGTCTCCGGTGCCGAGCTTGCGGGCGATTCGGGCCAGGTGGCTCTTGACGGTCAGTGCGGACAGGCCCATCGAGACGCCGATGGCCTTGTTGGACTGGCCCTCGGCGACCAGCCGGAGGACCTCGACCTCGCGGCCGGACAGTTCGCGGTAGCCGCCCGGGTGGCTCGGGGTGCCGGGGGGCCGGCGGTGCATACGGGCGGCGTTGGCGCCGATGGGGGCGACGCCGGGACGGGTGGGGTGGCCGATATTGGTACGTGTGCCGGTGACTACATAGCCCTTCACGCCGCCCGCGAGGGCGTTGCGCACGGCGCCGATGTCATCGGCGGCGGAGAGGGCGAGGCCGTTCGGCCAGCCGGCTGCTCGGGTCTCGGACAACAGGGTCAGCCCGGAACCGTCGGGCAGGTGGACGTCGGCTACGCAGATGTCGCGCGGGTTGCCGACGCGGGGACGAGCCTCCGCGATGGACGACGCCTCGATGACGTCACGTACTCCGAGTGCCCACAGATGGCGGGTGACGGTGGAACGGACGCGCGGGTCGGCCACGACGACCATGGCCGTCGGCTTGTTCGGGCGGTAGGCGACCAGGCTTGCGGGCTGCTCTAGGAGAACGGACACCAGGCCTCCTGGCGAGTGGACGGGACGGGCCGGCTCGGGGATGAAGCCGGGGCGAACCGTGCTTGAAGGGTCATTGACCTCTTCGGCAACAGACCCGTGCTCCTTTAGGGGAAGATCACGATTTGGTGAGTAACAATTCGGGCAAATCGGACGCGTGATCGATTGTACGAAAAGAACGCCGGTAACCGTGCGCGAAATATGACGCACAGTTACCGGCGAGGGTAGAGTTTCGGCCAGAGAATTCAGAGCAGAAGATCAGGAAACCTGCGGACCGCGCCGCTGCGGGAGCGTCACCACCGCCGCGTCGGTGGGGCCCGACGGCGGCAGGCCGGCGATCTGGCACAGCAGGTCGCCCCACGCCATGAGATGCGCCGCCGTGTCCGGCACTCCGCCGCGGCCCTCCCGCGGCGTCCACGACGCCCGGATCTCGATCTGGGTCGCCGGGCGTCTCGCGCCCAGCGCACCGAAGTAGTGCGACCCCGCCCGGGTCACCGTGCCGCCCGCCTCCCCGTACGCGAGACCGCGCGCCTCCAGCGCACCGGTCAGCCAGGACCAGCACACCTCCGGCAGCAGCGGATCGGAGGCCATCTCCGGCTCCAGCTCGGCCCGCACCAGCGTCACCAGGCGGAAAGTGCCCTGCCAGGCGTCGTGCCCGGCCGGGTCGTGGAGCAGCACCAGGCGGCCGTCGGCGAGATCGTCCTCGCCGTCGACGACCGCCGCCTCCAGCGCGTACGCGTACGGAGCGAGCCGCTTGGGCGGCCTCGTCGACTCCACCTCCAGCTCGGGGCGGAGCCGCGCGGAGTGCAACGCGTCCACCGCCGACCGGAACGCGGGCGGGACGGAACCACCCTCCTCGCTGTCCTTGCTGTCAGCGCCATCGGTTTGATCGGAGAACTGTCCCTGAGCCGGAGCCATGCGGGGAAGAGTAGGCGGAACCGGCGCTTCGCGCAGGGAGGGACACCCTGGCGGGCTCGGCGGCTTGTCACCGCGTCCGTGATCGGGGAGAGGGCGAGGCCGCCACGGCTTCGTGCGAAGATTCCGGTGTGAGTGCCAACGACCGCCCCATGGGCCAGCAGACGAAGACCTCCGCCACCCATGAGTCGGCGTTCCTGAAGGCGTGCCGGCGCGAGCCCGTTCCGCACACGCCGGTCTGGTTCATGCGCCAGGCCGGGCGTTCGCTGCCGGAGTACCTGAAGGTGCGCGAGGGCATCGGGATGCTCGACTCCTGCATGATGCCGGAGCTGGCCGCCGAGATCACGATGCAGCCCGTCCGCCGCCACAAGGTCGACGCCGCCGTCTACTTCAGCGACATCGTCGTCCCCCTCAAGGCCATCGGGATCGACCTCGACATCAAGCCCGGCGTCGGCCCGGTCATCGCCGAGCCGATCCGTACCCGCGCCGACCTGGCCCGGCTGCGCGACCTCACGCCCGAGGACGTCGGCTACGTCACCGAGGCCATCGGCCTGCTCACCGCCGAACTGGGCGCCACCCCCCTGATCGGATTCGCCGGGGCGCCGTTCACCCTCGCCAGCTACCTCGTGGAGGGCGGCCCGTCCCGCAACCACGAGCACACCAAGGCCCTGATGTACGGCGACCCGCAGCTCTGGGCGGACCTGCTCGACCGGCTCGCCGAGATCACCGGCGCCTTCCTCAAGGTGCAGATCGAGGCGGGCGCCTCGGCCGTCCAGCTCTTCGACTCCTGGGTGGGCGCACTGGCCCCCGCCGACTACCGCCGTTCGGTGCTGCCCGCGTCGGCGAAGGTCTTCGACGCCGTCGCCCCGTACGACGTCCCGCGCATCCACTTCGGCGTCGGCACCGGCGAACTCCTCGGCCTGATGGGCGAGGCGGGCGCGGATGTCGTCGGCGTCGACTGGCGGGTCCCGCTGGACGAGGCCGCGCGCCGGGTCGGCCCCGGAAAGGCGCTCCAGGGCAACCTCGACCCCGCGGTGCTGTTCGCCCCGACGGCGACCGTGGAGGAGAAGACCCAGGAAGTGCTGGACGCGGCCGCCGGTCTCGAAGGCCACGTCTTCAACCTGGGCCACGGCGTGATGCCGACGATGGACCCGGACGCGCTGACCCGGCTCGTCGAGTACGTGCACACCAGCACCGAACGCTGACCCGGCGGCGGGCGGGCGGGCCTAGGCGGTGCCCGCCCGCCGTACCGCCGCCACCGCCTTGCGGGCCGCCACCAGAACCGGATCCCAGACCGGCGAGAACGGCGGGGCGTAACCCAGGTCCAGGGCGGTCATCTGCTCCACCGTCATCCCGGCCGTGAGCGCGACCGCCGCGATGTCCACCCGCTTGGCCGCCCCGTCCCGGCCCACGATCTGCACCCCGAGCAGCCGGCCCGTGCGGTACTCCGCGAGCATCTTCACCGTCATCGGCCGCGCCCCCGGGTAGTAGCCCGCCCGGCCCGTCGACTCGATCGTCGCCGTGACGTACCGCAGACCCACCGCGCGGGCGTCCTTCTCGCGCAGACCGGTACGGGCGATCTCCAGGTCGCACACCTTGCTCACCGCCGTGCCGACCACCCCCGGGAACGTCCCGTAGCCGCCGCCGACGTTGGACCCGATGATCTGGCCGTGCTTGTTGGCGTGGGTGCCCAGCGCGATGTGGCGGGTGCGGCCCGCCACCAGGTCGAGGACCTCCACGCAGTCGCCACCCGCCCAGATGTTGTCGTGCCCGACGACCCGCATCGAAAGATCGGTCAGCAGCCCGCCGTGCGGGCCGAGCGGCAGCCCGACGGCACGGGCCAGCGTCGTCTCCGGCTCCACGCCGATCCCGAGCACCACCACGTCCGCCGGGTAGGAGGCGTCGCCGGTGGCGACCGCGTGGACCCGGCCGTCCGAGCCGGTGCGGATCGCGGTGACCTCGGACCGGTTGACCGTGGTGATGCCCAGGCCGTCCATCGCGTCGTGGACCAGCCGCCCCATGTCGGGGTCGAGCGTCGCCATCGGCTGCTCGCCGCGGTTGAGCACGGTCACCTCGAAGCCGTGCTTCAGCATGGCCTCCGCCATCTCCACGCCGATGTAGCCCGCCCCGACGACGACCGCCCGCCTGCTGCCCGGCGCCCGGTCCAGGGACTCCAGCAGCGCCTGACCGTCGTCCAGGGTCTGCACCCCGTGCACCCCGGGCGCGTCCATGCCGGGCAGCGCCGGACGCACCGGCCGGGCACCCGTCGCGATCACCAGCTTGTCGAAGCCCGTCCAGTACGACTCGCCGGAGCCCAGGTCCAGCGCCCGCACCCGCTGCCCGGCGACGTCGATCTCCGTGACCTCGGTACGCATCCTGAGGTCGATGTCGCGGGCCCGGTGCTCCTCGGGCGAACGCGCGACGAGGTCGTCCCGCTCCGCGACGTCGCCGCCGACCCAGTACGGGATGCCGCAGGCTGAGTACGAGGTGAAATTGCCCCGCTCGAACGCGACGATGCTCAGCTCGTCGGGGCCCTTGAGCCTGCGGGCCTGGGACGCGGCGGACATGCCCGCCGCGTCACCACCGATGACCACCAGTCGCTCCGCCGTCATGCCTGGTCCCTTCGACACCCGGGGTCCGTCCCCAGTCCGAAGGGACCACGCTACGACGCCGGGGGAGCGGGCGAGGACCCGCCCGGCCGGGGCGTCCGCGGCGCACGGCGTCCGGGCAGCCGGCGGCGCACCGGCCGCCACAGCAGCAGGAGCACGGCCGCCGCGGCCAGGAACGGGGCCGCGGCACCCACCGCCATCGCCAGCCACAGCAGCGCCGTCACGAACGCGTGCCAGCCGCCGCCGAGCGCGTCCAGGAACCCGGGCCCGTCGTCGTCGCCGTCCTTCGCCGCCGTCTCCGGCTCGGTGAGTTCGAGGGTGATCGTGGCGAGCGTGGTGCGGTCCTTCAGCGACGCCTGCTGGGCGAGCAGCGACTCCAGGGACGCCTGACGGCTGCTCAACTCGCCCTCCAGCGTGACCACGTCGCTGAGCTGCTGGGCCCGGTCCATCAGCTTCCGTACCCGCGCCACACTCGCCCGCTGGGTGGCGATCCGGCTCTCCACGTCGACCACCTCGTCGGTGACGTCCTTCGCGGACGAGGTGCGCGACAGCAGCTTTCCGGTGCCCGCGAGCCGCTTCAGCACCGCCTCGTACTCGCCCTGCGGAACGCGCAGTACGAGATGTGACATGTCATGTGTGCCGTCGACCCGCTCGGTCTTCTCGTCGGTCACCAGACCGCCCGAACCCTCCGCGGCGGAACGGGCGGCCGCGGCCGCCCTCGGCACGTTCCGCACCTCCACCGAGAGCGAGGCGGTACGGACGACATGGGCGCCGGCGGGCAGCGCGTCGGACTTCTTCCGCTGCGACGCCGAGCCGTCCGTTCCCTGCTCCGGCCGGCCGACCGCCGCGTCGGCGGCGCCCCGCTCCGGAGCGCCGATCGCCTTCTTGCCGTCACCGGAACTCGCGTCGCTCGCACTGTCCGAGGCGCCGCAGCCGCTCAGTGCGAGCAGCCCGGCCACGAGGCCGGCCGCCAGGACCAGCCGCGGACGACGGACCGATGAACGGCCAGGACGCCGGTTTCTCTGCATGAATGCCCCCCGGGGCGGGTCGTCGATGGTGCCGGTTCGACGTGCCGGCCCCGGGCAGCGGTTGCCGAATACCGGTTTCGAAGCAGTCACGTTCAGGACTCGGACCGGGTTTGAGAGAGTGGGGGCATGCAGCGTTCAATAAACCGCGCGGACCCGGACACCGGACACGTCGTCGTCATCGGCGGAGGCATCGCCGGTCTCGCCGCCGCCCACCGGCTCCTCGGGACCGGCCTGCGGGTCACCCTGCTGGAGGCCACCGAGCGGCTCGGCGGCAAGCTCATGACCGGCGAGATCGCCGGCACCCAGGTCGACCTCGGCGCCGAGTCGATGCTCGCCCGGCGCCCCGAGGGCGTCGGCCTGGCACGCGATGTCGGACTCGGCGACCGCCTCCAGCCGCCCGCCACGGCCACCGCGTCGGTCTGGACGCGCGACGCCCTGCGCCCCATGCCCAAGGGCCATGTGATGGGCGTCCCCGGCGACGCGGCGGCGCTCGGCGGACTACTCACCCCCGAGGGCCTCGCCCGCATCGCGCAGGAACGCGACCTCACCCCGACCCCCGTCGGCGACGACGTCGCCGTCGGCGCGTACGTCGCCGACCGGCTCGGCCGCGAGGTCGTCGACCGGCTCGTCGAGCCGCTGCTCGGCGGTGTGTACGCGGGCGACGCCTACCGGATCTCGATGCGCGCCGCCGTACCGCAGCTCTTCGAGGCGGCGCGGGAGGGCGGCTCGCTGCTCGACGGCGTCCGGCGCATCCAGGAACGGGCCGCCGCCCGGCAGCAGACCGGACCGGTCTTCCAGGGCATCGAAGGCGGCATCGGCACCCTGCCCGCAGCGGTCGCCGACGCCGTGCGCGCGGGTGGCGGGGAGATCCTCACCGCCACCCCCGTCCTCGGCCTGACCCGTACCGCCGAGGGCTGGGACGTCCGCACGGACACCCGGGTCGTCCACGCCGACGGCATCGTGCTCGCCGCCCCCGCCTGGTCCGCCTCCACGCTGCTCGCCGCCGAGTCCCCGGCGGCCTCCGCCGAGCTCGCCGGGGTCGAGTACGCGTCGATGGCGCTCGTCACCATGGCCTTCCGCCGCTCCGACATCGCCGCCACCACCGCACTGGACGGCCGCTCCGGCTTCCTCGTCCCCCCGGTCGACGGCCGCACCATCAAGGCGTCCACCTTCTCCTCCCACAAGTGGAACTGGTTCGCCGAATCCGCCCCGGACCTCTTCGTCCTGCGGACCTCCGTCGGCCGCTACGGCGAGGAGGACCACATCCACCGCGAGGACGCCGAGCTGGTCGACGTGTCGCTGCGCGACCTCGCCCAGGCCACCGGCCTGGCCGCGAAGCCGGTCGACACCGAGGTCACCCGGTGGATCGGCGGACTGCCCCAGTACCCCGTGGGCCACCTGTCACGGGTCGCCCGGATCCGCGACGAGGTCGCCAGACTGCCCGCACTGCGGGTCTGCGGAGCGGTCTACGACGGCGTCGGCATCCCCGCGTGCATCGCCAGTGCCCACCGCGCCGCGGACGAGATCGCGGCCGACGTCACCGGCGGTTCCGGGGAAGAGATCATCGCCACGTCGACCCTGGTTAAGGGCACACGGAGCGAGGCGGGACAATAGCCGTATGAGTGCGCCTGAGACTGTGAAATCAAGCAAGGGCCCCAACGCGGGTAAGAAGGCCAAGGACCTCAACGAGGTCATCCGCTACACGCTGTGGTCCGTCTTCAAGCTGCGCGACGTCCTGCCCGCGGACCGGGCCGGCTACGCCGACGAGGTCCAGGAGCTGTTCGACCAGCTCGCGGCCAAGGACATCACCGTCCGCGGCACCTATGACCTCTCCGGCCTGCGGGCCGACGCCGACGTCATGATCTGGTGGCACGCCGAGACGGCGGACGAGCTCCAGGAGGCGTACAACCTCTTCCGGCGCACCAGGCTGGGCCTGGCGCTGGAGCCGGTCTGGTCGAACATGGCGCTGCACCGCCCCGCCGAGTTCAACAAGTCCCACATCCCGGCGTTCCTGGCCGACGAGACGCCGCGCAACTACATCAGCGTGTACCCCTTCGTGCGCTCCTACGACTGGTACCTGCTGCCCGACGAGGACCGCCGTCGCATGCTCGCGGACCACGGCAAGATGGCGCGCGGCTACCCCGACGTCCGGGCCAACACCGTCGCCTCCTTCTCGCTCGGCGACTACGAGTGGATCCTTGCCTTCGAGGCCGACGAGCTCCACCGCATCGTCGACCTGATGCGTCATCTGCGGGCCTCCGAGGCGCGGATGCACGTCCGCGAAGAGGTCCCGTTCTACACGGGGCGCAGGAAGTCGGTTGCAGACCTGGTGGCCGGGCTCGCGTAGCGAGCGGGCTCCGACCACCCCGACCCGGAAGATCAGACGGCGGGCACCGGCGCGTCACGCGCTGCCCGTCGTTCCAGCGACACCGGGTCCGGCTCCGGGTGCGGCGCGCGTCCAGCGCGCCGCACCGGCGTCCCTTCGCAGCACCTCATCGACGCACCACCCCGCGGCGGACCGGCCGGGCTACCCGAGCGGACCTCCCGGACCGCCGCCGAGCGCGGCCCGCAGCGCCGGATCGTCCACGGCGCGCACCCCACGCACCGCGATCGCCGCCAGCACATCACGGGGCGCCCCGGCGTCCGGCACATCGTTCGCGGCGAGCAGCCGCTGACCGGCGGGCGACGCCCACGAGCTGTACGGATGGACCTCCATCCGGGCTATGACCAGACAGCCGACGGTCAGCGCGAGCGGCAGCCCGAACCACACCAGCAGCGACATCACCGGCCCGCCGGGGCCGTGCTCCTGACCGGGCATCAGCAGCGTGACCGCCCCCGTCGCGACCACCAGCAGAGCCGCGCCGCGCACCGCGCGCACCGCTGCCGCGACCTCGCCACCGCCCGGCAGCGCCAGACCCGCGGCGACCAGCCGGTCGGCCAGGGCGCGTACGGCGTCGGCGCCGGCCGCGGCCGTCCGTACCGGCGGTATCGGGGACTGGCCCTGCGGCCCTATCGCACGGATCACCGTGCGCTCCATCTCGTCGCGGCCCTCCGGGTCGAGAACCGTCACCCAGCCGGTGTGCGCGAGCAGCAGCCGTCGGCGCAGATGCATGGCCGCCAGCACCAGATCGGCCACCCGGTGGGGGCCGCCGGCCAGGAACGCGGTCTCGTACAGGGTCAGTTCATGACCGGCGGCGATGCTCTCCACGTCATCGGCGGACGCGCCGGACAGCAGTCCCGCGCGGGCCGAGACGAGGCAGAGCTGGACGCACGAGACGGTTGCCGCACCCCATGCGACCAGCAGAAACAGAACCCAGAGCATGGCGGCTTTCTATGCGAGGGGGGCATGGAAAGCCATGGCCTGTTCATCATGCGGACGGGCAGGGCCTGTCCGGCGGCGCCGGAATCGCCCTAACTGCCACAACTGGACCCGCCACCACAGCTGGAGCCGCCGCTGGAGCAACTGGAACCGCTGCTGCCACCGCAGCCGGAGCCGCTCGAACCGCCGCAGCCGGACCCCGAACCACAACTCGACCCGGAACTGCACCCGCCCCCGCCGCCTCCGCCGCTGCCCCCGTCGCCGGAGCTCCCGCAACTGCCGTGACCGGGGCTCGTACCCGCACACCACACCACCGGCGCGAGCAGCAGGGCGGAGGAACCCGTGGACGCCGCCGCCGCCGACGCCGCCGTGGTCGCCCGCCGCCCGGCCGCCCGCCCCTGCGGCCGCATCCGGGCCGCCGCGATCAGCTGCGCCTGGAGCACCGGGTCGGGGAGTGCCCGCAGCCCGTGCGTGGCCACCAGGCGGGCCGGGTCCGGGTCGTACGCGTGAGCGGCGCGGTAGGCCTCGGCGGCCCGGCGCCCCGACCTGGTGACGCGTCCCCGGGCGACCCCGGCGCAGATGAAACCGGTGAACAGGCCGAGGACCAGGGCCGGGAGCACCTTGAGGACGAACGGTACGGGGGAGCCCGGGGACAGTTCGTCGGACAGGGACTGGGCCACGGTCGCCGCGACGGTCAGCGGCACGGCCAGTACGCAGACCAGCCCCTGGGCGATGCCCCAGCGGCGCCACGTCCGGCTCGCGGCGGGCGCGGCCAGCAGACCGCGGGCCGCGAGCCCGTCGCCGACCTCCTGCACCGCCGGGTGCCGCATCACCGCCTCGCGCAGGGTGTGCAGCGCCCCGCTGGGAGCCGTGGCGTGCTCCTGGAGCACCGCGCGCTCCACCGGGTCATGGGCTTCGGCCCGCTGGACGGCGACGATTCCGGGGCCGCCGACCGCGAGCCGGCCGTCCGCCTGCATCGCGGTGAGCGCGGTGTCCACGACCCTGCCCGGACCGCCGTTGAGGAAGGCGACCTCGTGGAGGTCGTGGACGGTGCCGCCGGTGCCGCCACGGGCCCGCGAGAGCCCCACGATCAGGAGCACGGAGGAGACCACGACCCCGAGGTCCGCCAGCAGTGCGACGGTGTTCATTCCGTTCACCTTCCGATCAGGGCCGCGCGGGCGGCTCGTACCAGCCGGGTCGTGCGGCGCGGCGGGTGCGCACCGGCCCGGTCCTGCCACCAGTGGGTCAGCCGGCGCCGGGCCGCGGCGTCGGCGGGCCGGCCCGCGATCAGCATCTGCTCGGCGAAGTCCAGCGCGTCGCGCCGGTATCCGCCGGACATCGGGCGGGACGTGGCGTACGAGAGAAAGGCGTCCCGGTAGCCGCCGCCCAGGATCTCCGGCAGCTCGGGCGCCACCTTGGCGACGACCCCGGCCCGCTTGGCGGCCAGGGCGCGGCTCTGGACCCCGAGGCGCTCCCGCTCGAAGCCCCGTGGGGTGGGCCCGCCGGCGACGAGCGCGGAGAGCAGCGCGGTCTGGTCCACCGCGAGCCGGTCGCGCGTGGCGTCGGAGGGCGTCGACGCCCCCGCCCGCGCGGACGGGCGGGCGACGCGAGGGGCCGGCCGCTTCGCGTCCCCCGACGCCCCGTCCAAGGTGGCGCGGATCATGTCCAGTTCGCCCGCCAGCTCCGGAGCCGGCGGGAAGTCGTCGTCGCGCTCCAGCAGGACGCCGGGCGGGTCGACCCGGGAGCGGAGCTCGGCCAGGACGTCGAGGACGGGACCGGTGACCGGGTGGGCGTGGGTGTCGTGCCACACGCCGTCCTTCTCGACACCGCCCGCCACATGCACGTACGCGATGGCCTCCACCGGCAGCTCGTCGAGCGCGGTGGCCGGGTCCTCGCCGAGGTTGACGTGGTTGGTGTGCAGATTGGCCACGTCGATCAGCAGCCGTACCCCGGTGCGCTCGACCAGCTCCGCCAGGAACTGCCCCTCGGTCAGCTCCTCGCCGGGCCAGGAGATCAGCGCCGCGATGTTCTCCACGGCCAGCGGCACCGGCAGCGAGTCCTGCGCGATGCGTACGTTCTCGCAGAGCACGTCCAGCGCGTCCCGGGTCCGCGGGACGGGCAGCAGATGGCCGGCCTCCAGACCCGGCGAGGAGACGCGCGGCCCCCCGGCCCGTACGAACGCGATGTGCTCGGTCACCAGCGGCGCGGAGAGCAGCTCGGCGCGGGCGGCGAGATCCGCGAGCCGGCCCGGGTCGGGGCGGTCGGCACCGCCGAGCCCCAGCGAGACCCCGTGCGGCACGACCGTGACACCGCGCTCCCTCAGCCGTACCAGCGAATCGGGCAGATGACCGGTGCAGATGTTCTCCGCGACCGCCTCCACCCAGTCGATCCCGGGCAGCGCCTCGACGGCGTCCGCGATCTCCGGCCGCCAGCCGATCCCGATTCCCAGCTTCATGCCGTCCCCCTCCTCCGCTCCGTGCAGGGCTCATGGCCCCTCGGGGCGATGGCGAATCCGAAGAGGAGGACGTTCAGAGCTCGATTTGAGGTTCCCGGCCCCGGTCCCGGCGCTCAGCCGCGCCGCAGTGCCGGATGGTCGGCGACCACCGTGCACGACCCGGGGGCGATCTCGGTGAACCCGGCGTCCCGCACCACCGGAAGCCCGCTCACCGTGAGTTCCCGCCAGCTCCCCGCCCGCGCGGTGGCGACCGAGAGCGGGAAGCCCGCCTCGCGCCACGCCTTGCGCTCCGTGTCCGACAGCTCCCACCAGGCGAGCTGCGCGCCGTGCCCGGCCTGCGCCATCGCCTTGCCCGCCGACATGTCCAGCTCCGGGTTGAGCCACAGCACCGGAGCCGAGCGATCGGGCGCGGCCGGCGGCTCGGCGTCGTCCAGATCCGTCCCCGACACCTGGAGCTTCGCCAGTTCCTTGGGCCAGCCGTCCAGCGGCACCGGCGGGAAGACCCGCACCTCGGCGCTCTCACCGGCGACCGTGATGCCCGGCAGTGCCGACGCCTTGCGCCACTCCGCGCCGCGCGCCCGCCGCACCACCTTGCGGATCCGGGCGTCCTGCCAGTCCCGCATCACCCGCGCCCACTCGCCCTCGCCCACCGAGCGCTCGTCGGAGAGCATCACCAGCACCGCGCGGGCCGCGGTCCGCAACGCGTCGGTACGGGCCGGGGGAGCGGCCTTCTCGATGTGCACGACCAACGGCAGTACGTACTGCGGCGCCTCGTCGCGGCTCGTCGGCTCCGACCTGAACGGGCTGTCCGCCGCGGGCGAACGGGGAGTGGACGGGGACGCGGGAATGTCATTGCTGCTCACCCGGTCCAGTCTGCCAGCCGCCCGACCCGGGTTTCTTGGCGGAATGGAACGCTCCGGGTGAGGATGCACCGCATGAAGAGCGATCTCTTTTCCAGTGAGAACCTGGCACAGCAGGCGACGGCCCCCGGGATGACCCTGCAGAACGCCAAATCCATCAAATACGCCGTCAACGGCGAGATGCACGCCCGCCAGGGAGCGATGATCGCCTTCCGCGGCGATCTGCAGTTCGAGCGCAAGGGCCAGGGCATAGGCGGCATGCTGAAGCGCGCCGTCACCGGCGAGGGACTGCCGCTGATGGCGGTCCGCGGCCAGGGCGAGGCATGGTTCGCGCACGAGGCCGCCAACTGCTTCATCGTGGAGATGGAGCACGGCGACGTCCTCACGATCAACGGCCGCAACGTGCTCTGCTTCGACCCCACGATCTCCTACGAGATCAAGACCGTGAAGGGCGCCGGGATGACCGGCGGCGGGCTCTTCAACAGCGTCTTCACCGGCTACGGCAAGCTCGGCCTGATGTGCGAGGGCCACCCCATCGTGATTCCCGTCACGCCGCAGCAGCCGGTCTGCGTCGACACGGACGCGGTGGTCGGCTGGAGCGCCAACCTGACCACGTCGCTGCACCGTTCGCAGAGCGTCGGCTCGATGATCCGCGGCGGTTCCGGTGAGGCCGTCCAACTGCGGCTGGACGGCGAGGGATTCGTCATCGTGCGGCCCAGCGAGGCCAGGCCCGAGAAGACGGCCAACTGAGGCTGGACGGGGTCGGTCGCCGATACGGGTTCGGCGGCCCGTGGGTGCTGCGTGGGGTGGACCTCGACCTGCCCACGCACACCCTGATCCGGATCGAGGGGGCCAACGGCACCGGCAAGTCGACCCTGCTGCGGCTGCTCGCCGGGATCGACGCCCCGACGGAGGGCCGGATCACCGGCCGCAGGGCACGCACCGCCTACGTCCCCGAGCGCTTCCCGGCCGCGTTGCCGTTCACCGCCGCCGGGTACCTCGTCCACCTCGGCCGCATCCACGGCCTGCGGACCTCCGAGGCGGCGGACCGCGCCCGGTCCTGGCTGGCCCGCTTCGGGGCCGCCGGCCACGCCCGTACACCACTGCCGGAACTCTCCAAGGGCACCGGTCAGAAGGTCGCCGTCGCCCAGGCGCTCCTCGCCGAGCCGGAGCTGCTGATCCTGGACGAGGCCTGGACCGGGCTCGACACGGCGGCCCGCGACGAGCTGGACCGGGCGGTGGCCGAACGGGTCGCGGCCGGCGCCACCGTCGTCTTCGTCGACCACGACCCGCGCAGGCTCGCCGGGTCGGCCGACGCCGTGTTCCGGGTCGAGGGCAACACCCTCCTCGCCGCACCCGCGGCACCCGCCACCGGGACCGGCCACCGGATACGGATCGAGGCGGCGGGCCCACCCGGCGCCGCGCTCCCCGCCGGACTGCCGGGCGCTCCGGAACACACCCCCGCGCCCGACGGAGGCGTACGGCTCACCGTCGCGGCCGCGCACTCCGACGCACTGCTGCGCACCCTGCTCACCGCCCACCCGCCCTGGCACATCCGGCAAGTGGCCACCGCACCCGCCCACGTCGAGAGCCCCGGTCCGCACCGGTCCGCCACGGACCCGTGCGACCACCCGACCCCCGAGGCACCATGACCGCCCTCCTGCGCTACCAGACCGCCCTGCTGGTCCGCTCCCAGCGCTGGCTCGCCCCGGTCCTGCTGTACGCGGCCTTCATCGGCATCGGAGTGCAGGGGGGACAGCCCGTCCTCGACTCGCTCGGCTACACCGCCGCCGGGCTCCTGCCCGTCACCGCCTGGCTCGTACAGCTCTGTGCCGACCAGGAGCCGCCCGCCGCCCGCACCGTCACCGCCGCGGCGGCGGGACCGGCGAGGGCGCATCTGGCGGCGCTGCTCGCCGGGCTCGGCTGCGCCGGGCTGCTGGGCGCGGCCGCCACCCTGGTCGTGCTGCTGATCAGCAAGCCGGCCGGTGCCGGCCATTCCGTCCGGGTGCCGCTGCTGCCCGCCGGGGTCGCGGGGCTGCTCGCCGTCGCCTGCTGTGCGCTGCTGGGGGCGGTGATCGGCGCGCTCTGCACCCGGCCGCTGCTGCACCGGCGCGGCTGGTCCGTCGCCGCCACCGTGCTCCTCGCGACGGCGGCCCTGGTGACCGGCGGTTCGCCCGCGAACACCGCCGTGACCGGCCTGGTCACCGGGTCGCGGACCGGCGCCGTTCATCTGCCCGTCCTGCCGCTCGTCGCCGTCACCGCCCTTGCCGTCGCGGCGGCCGCGCTCGTCGGCAAGGTGGCTTCCCTGCGCGCCTGAGTAGGCTTCTGCGCAAGGAAGAGGCGTACTGCGGTGCGTCCACCGCATCCACCGGGACCACCGGGACGGAGACCGCCGCAGGGCCCCCGTACGCCGAGTGCGTGCTCTGCCGGAAGCCGACCGAGTACCCGGAGTCGGTCAAGGGCATCACCCTCTGCCCGGTCTGCGAATGGCAGGAGGCCCAGCGCACGGCGTGCTCCGGCTGAGCGGGACACGGGGCCGCGGTCAGTGCTGCGCGGCCCGGATCAGGTCGGAGACCTTCACGAAGCGGTACCCGCGCTCGCGCAGCTCCGGGACGATCCGCTCGACCGCCTCGTCGGTGACCGGCGCCGCGCTGAGGGTGCAGTGCATGACGACCAGCGACCCCGGCCTCACCCCGTCCAGCACCTGCTCGGCCACCGCGTCCGGGTCCGTCGCGAAGGCGTCGCCGCTGATGACGTCCCACTGGACCGCCGTCACCTTCTCGGGCGCGAGCGCGCGCAGCGAGGCATCGTCGTAGCAGCCGCCGGGGAAGCGGAAGTACGGCACCGTATTGCGCACTCCGGCCTTCCGGAACGAGGCGGAGGCCCGCGCCACGTCGGCGCGCATGCCGTCCTTCGCCACGGTCGGCAGTCCGTAGCAGGGGGACTTGAAGGCGTAGTGGCTGTACGAGTGGTTGCCGACCTCGAAGAGCGGATCGGCGCCGATGGACCTGGCCTGCGCCGGGTACTCGTCGGCCCACCGCCCCGTCATGAAGACCGTCGCAGGCACCTTCGACCGGCGCAGCAGATCGATGAGTCCGGGATTGTCGAAATGCTCGCCGGCCGCCGCGCGCGGCCCCTCGTCGGCCGTCATGTCGGCGTCGAAGGTCAGCGCCACCACGTTCTCGCCGGCCTTCACCCCGCGCTCGAAGACCGGCGTCCGCGCGCCGGGGCCCGGAGCCAGCGTGGGAGGCGCCGCCGAGGCCGCGTGCGACGGGGCGTGGGCCGCGACGGGTGTACGCCCGGCGGCCGGGGGGCCGTCGGCAGGCGTGCCGCCGGGGCCCCCACAGCCGGCGAGGCTGCCGAGCACCACACCGAGAACGGTCAGAGCCGTCGATTTCCGCACAGAATGAGTCACCAGCGGAAAGTATCTGCTTATCCGACCAATGAGTGGATATGGGGCTGCGCTCGGCCGGAGTCGCCCCCGGATTCACCCGGCCCGTCGAGTCGGCCGGTCCGCCCCCGCCGACTAAGCGCCTCGCGCACCGCACTCCGCGTTCCGTCCGCGCCGACCAGATAGCCGGCTCGCAGGGTTGTGTCGTGCTGTGCGGCGCGCACCGAG
>NZ_JBEYFB010000084.1:0-16487 GCF_040634135.1 Streptomyces sp. NPDC007164 | reverse complement strand
CACTCAACGCCTTCGACATCACCTTCGACGGCCGACTCACCGCCGGACGCCGGTAGAAACAATCAACCGAGTCCCACCGTTCGCTGTACAGACCCGTTCGGCGGGACCCCGGTTCGCCGTGTGCGCGGACTGGGCCGAGGCTGCCGCAGCGGCCCACGACATCGGCTACACGCTGGTGGAGACGGGACCGCTGAAGAACCCTCCGAAGGGATCGTTCTCGTCGATGGGCTGGATGTCGTCGATCGCCGCCGCCGGCCAATGCCTACAGGCCCTCGTCGACAGGGCCGGCGCTACCTGATGCGGCAGCCAACAGCTGGGTGGCGGCGAGTTCGCGATACAGGTCGTCGTCGTCCATCAGCGCGTGGTGGGTGCCAACGGCCCGGACCACGCCGTGTTCGAGGACGACGATCTGGTCCGCCTCGGTCACGGTGGACAGGCGGTGCGCGATGAGCAGCACCGTGCAGTGCTGGGCCAGGCTGGTGATCAGTTCGCTGAGCGCCTGTTCGTTGCGTGCGTCGAGCTGGGCGGTGGCCTCGTCCAGGAGCAGTACTTCCGGTCGGCGCAGCAGGGCACGCGCGATGGCCAGCCGTTGGCGTTCACCGCCGGAGAGGGTGACGCCCCTGGCTCCGACCGGTGTGTCCAGGCCCTTGTCCAACCGGGCTATCAGGCCGTCGAGCCGGGTGGCCCGCAGAGCCTCGGCGATGTGCTCGTCGGGGGCGTCCGGTGCCGCGTACAGCAGGTTGTCGCGGAGGGTGCCGGCCAGGGCGGGGGCGTCTTGCTCGACGTAGGCGATCCGGCGGCGTACCTCGGCGCGGGGAAGGGACGCGATGTCCTGCCCGCCGATACGCAGGCACCCTGCGGTGGGTTCGTAGAACCGCTGCAGCAGTGAGAACAGCGTGGTCTTCCCGGCGCCCGACAGGCCGACCAGTGCGGTCTGGGTACCGCCGGGGACGGTGAAGCTCACGCCGTGCAGCACCGGGGACCGGCCGGGGTAGGCGAATTCCACGCCGGCCACCTCCACCGTCGGGGGCGGGCCGGCCGGGGTGACGTCGGCGAGCTCCGAGTCGATGTCGTCCTCCAGGGCCATGACCGCCACCTGGTCTATGCGGCCGACGGCGCCGAGGCCTTGCTGGAGCATCGCCGCGCCGCCGACCAGTGAGGCGATCGGGCTCGCCAGGAAGAACACGTACAGCAGGAAGGCTATGAGCGCGGAGGCGTCCATGGTTCCATTGGCGACGAGCATCCCGCCGAGGCCGAGCACCACGAGGAACGCCGCCTGGATCGACGCGCCGCCGAGCATGGTGACGATCGCGCTGTAGCGCGCGCTGATCAGGCCCGCGCGGTAGGCGTCCTCCACGGCGTCCTGGGCCGCCTGCGTCTCGCGGCCTTCGGCGCCGTTGGCCTTGACCGTGCGGGTCGCTCCGAGCGAGCGGTCCAGGCGGGAACCGACGACACCGACCGCGCTCTGCTCGCGTGCAACGGCCCGCCGTATCCTGGGCAGCACGACGGTCATCACGACCCCGACGAGCCCGAGGACCACTACCGTCGCTACCAGCAACCCGAGGTGCAGGGTGGCCATCATGACCAGGGCTCCGACGAATGTCAGCAGCCCGTTGACCGACATGATCAGTCCATCGGTGGCGGCACTCTTGAGCAGGGTGCTGTCGGAAGTGACGCGTGCGATGAGGTCTCCGGGCGGGCGACGGTCGATCTCGGGCACACGCAGCCGGATCAGCCGGTGCACCAGGTCACGGCGGACATGACGGACCACGCGCTCGGACGTGCGCTGTTCAAGCCACGCGTTCGCCCCGGTCAGGAGCGCGCCCGCGACGAGCAGTGCCGCCAGCACGGTGATCGGTCGGGCAACGCTCCCACCATTGGCGAGCCGATCCAGGATGTCCTGGGCGAACTTCGGCTGGACGAGTCCGGAAACGCCGGCGAGCAGGCTCAGGACGAGGGACAGCGTCAGAGTGCGCCAGTGGGGCCGGGCGTAGCCGAGGAGCGATCCGAAGGTTCCCGGAGGGCTTTCGGTAGATGGGGTGTCATCCGTCATCGGATGCCTGTCCTCTCCTGCTTCCGCCCGCGCGTATGGCCGCCGACGGGCGGCTGGGGATGCGGCAGGAGACCTTCCAGGCGGTCGGCCGCGGCTGCGCTGCCGCCCGCTGCCCGGAACGAGAGGCCGATCGAATGCGCCGCGTCGCGGTATCCGGCGGCCTCGTCCAGGACCGTACCGACGGCGTCGGCAATGCGTCGCGCGTCGGCACGGCCGAAGCGCAGCCGGACGCCCGCGCCCGCGGCGGTGACCTGGCTCGCGACGATGGGCTGGTCGTCCCTGATGGGAGCAACCACCAGGGGGACGCCGTGCCACAGCGCCTCGCAGACGGTGTTGTGCCCGGCGTGGCAGACGACGGCGTCCACGCGTGCGAGCAACGGCAGTTGGGGCACGTGCGGGCGCAGCAGGATGTTCTCGCCCGCCTCGGTCACGGTGCCTGCTGGGTCGGCGACGACGGCGCGTATTCCGGGCAGGCCCGACAGCGCCTGGACTGCGGCGTTCAGGAACGGCCCGCTCGCGTCCGCGTTGGCGGTGCCCAGGCTGACGAGGACGGTGCGACCCGCCCCTTCCAACCATTCCCAAGGGAAGTCGGCCGATGCCGGACGGTCGGTGACGGACGGGCCCACCAGCCATACGTGTTCGGGAAGTGGGGCCGGGCCGAGCAGGGCGCTGGTGGTGTAGGCGAGGATGCCGTGCGGAGACATCCTCGGGTCGGCCGTGCCCCTCCCGCCCGCGACCCGACCGCGCAGTGCCTCGATGAGGCCGTCCAGCCAGGCCGCCACCTTGGGCATGCCCGCGAGCGGGTCGACAAGTTCGGCCGAGGTGGTCGCCGAGGTGACCCAGGTCAGGCCGAGCGACTCGGCGACGAGGCCGCCCGCGACGGTCTGCTGGTCGGCGATCACGACGTCCGGGCCGAACTCCTCGACGGCCGTGCGTATTCGGGGGGCCATGTGATCGGCGAGCGGGATCAGGAAACGCTCCCACAGGAACTGGAAGGCCGCGGGGCCCTTCAGGTCGGCGCTCCGGCTCGCGAGCTCCCCGGCGTTCTCCAGGGCCGGGTCGGGCAGCACGCAGGGAAACACGCGTGCGTCGGGTCCGGCCAGACGGTGAACCAGGTCGGCGGGTCCGGCCCAGGCGATGTCGTGCCCCCGCGCGGCGAGCACGGCCGCGGTGCCGACCGCCGGGTTGATGTGACCGACCAGGGGCGGCACGACGAACAGGAACCGGCTCATCTAGCCCGCCTTCACAGGGGTGTGGATGTCGTCCTCGAACCAGTCCAGAATCAGGCTGGCTGTCTCCGTCGTGCGCTCCACGAGCACCGAGTGCCCCTGGTCGGGCAGGACGACGGTGCGGCAGTGCTTGAGAGTGGCGGCCAAGTGGGCGGCTTGGCCGGAGAGTTTGGAGTCGGCGCCGTACAGGGCGAAGACGGGGCAGCGGATGTCGGCGAGCGCGTCGCCCAGAACCCGGCTGTGTGGGATGTCTTCGCCCAGTGTGGTGCCGTCCAGGAGCCGTCCGGCGAGTTGGAAGGGGCGCGCGTTGCGCTCGGGATCCTCGGCGAGCCAGGTGCGCACCTCCCTGACCACCAGTCCGCCTTCCTCCCCGGTGAGACCCTCGGCCATTTTCTCGGCCCACGACTTCACCGGCGGTTCGGATTCGATCGCGATGACGGACCGGACGCGGTCGGGCCGGGAAGCGGCCAGCCCGTAGGCGATGGCGCCGCCGAAGGAGTTGCCCACGACGTGTGCCGGGCGTTCCTCCTTCAGGGCGTCGAGGAGTCCGTCCAGGTCCGAGACGAAGTCCTCCAGGCGGTAGCCCGTGGCAGGACGGCTGGTGCGTCCGTGCCCCCGCAGGTCGTACATGAGGACGTCCATGCCCCGCTCGGCGAAGGCGGGGCCGAGCGAGAAGTAGTAACTCGCCAGGCTGTCGATGAGCAGGCCGTGGACCAGCACCACGAGGGGCGGCGGGTCCGAGGCCGGCGGACCGGCCGCGGGCATGCGCTGTACGTGTACGTCGAGTTCGCCGACACGGATCTTCGCCATGTTCAGACCGCCTCGGCCGCGGGCGCGGCAGGGAGGGACGCCACGACGTGGTGCACCAGGTCACCCACGGTCAGCTCGATGATCTCCTCGAGTCCGCGGTCCGCGATGAAGGCGGCGAGGTTGACCGTGTCGCCGTAGTGTTCGCGCAGCGCCGTCGAGAGCGTGACCAGGTCGATGCTCTCCAGTTCGAGGTCGTCATGGAATCGGGTGCTCATGGTGATCTCGGCGTCGGCGAACTCGTACTCGCCGAGCACCTCCTGCAGCATGACGGTCACCTCGTCCAGCACGGTCGTCACGAGCCGGGTGGGCGCTACGGCCTCGCAGCGTTCAGTGGTCATCGTCGCTCTCCTCATCGTGGGCGGTCGTCCAGGCGACGACGTAGTTCCTGGGGGGCAGTCCGGGTGGGTTGCTGACCGTCCGGTGATGGACGTGGTAGGTGTCGCCTCCGGTGCGGACAGTCAGTGCTGTGCCGGTGGCGGTGTGGATGCCGATGTTCTTCGGGGCTCCGGCCAGGCCGGTGCCGCGGGCCTTGCCGACTGCCTCCTTCGCGGTCCAGAAGCGGGTGAACCACAGGGCCTCGGGTTCGCCGGTATCGCGCGCCAGCGAAGCGAGCAGGTCCCGCTCCTGAGCGCCGAGCGCCGCCTCCAGGGTTCCGTCCGGACGCTCGATCACCTCTTCGATGTCGATGCCGCAGGGGCCACATCCGGCGATCGCGACCGCGGCCTCTGCCCGGTGCGCGAGGGAGACGTGGAGGTCAGGGAGGGCACGGCCGTACGCGCCGGTGACGTATGGGCGGCCTGTGGGTTCGTTGGCGATCCGTAGTTCCGAGGGGAAGATCCCGCCGCTTCCGGCGTCCCACAGTCGTCGGCGCACAGCGTCCTTGACCGCGATCCGGCCGAGCAGCCACTGGCGCCGGCCACGGGGGGCGTGCGCGTCGTAGGCGGTACGTTCCTCGCCGGCCAACATGTTCCGCATGATCAGCTCGCGGGTGGCCAGGTCGGGCCAGCGCTCATGAAGCAGGACCCAGCCGCCGGGCTGCGGCTCGGAGAGGGCGTGGTGCTCCGGCTCGCGGTCCACCCGGCGAATCTGTGCGTCGCTGTCGAAGCGGCGGTCGCGCCAGCCCTTGAACTCGGCCCATACCCGCCCCTGTTGGATCAGTTGCATGTCGGCTTCGAGTGTGGCGTCGGTGACGGAGACGATGCGGATGAGGCAGTCGAGCCGCTCGCCCGGCGTGGGGTGTGCGCCGTGGAAGCGGATCTCCCGCATGCCAACGGGGAAAACGATGGTTCGGGTGGGCAGTTGGGACATGATCCAGTAGCCGAGCAGTTGGCCGACGTTGTCCAGCAGGGCTCCCGGGGCGGGCGGGGTGGTGATGACTCCTCGTACGTGCGCGTCGCCGATCGCGGTCAGTTCGGTGACGCCCTGGAAGCGTGGTCCGTGGAACATCCAGCGACGGGTGTACAGCTCACGTGCCGTCAGGTCGCAGGGACGCTCCTGGTCCTCGGGGAAGGTCCAGGCGGCGGCCGGCCGGGGATCACGGTCCTGCGCGAGTTCGACGGTGGCCTCGGCGTACGGGCCGAGAGTGGCCGTCACCCGGGTCGCTCCCGAGGGGTGCGGAGGCTGGGGGGTGACGTGTACGGGAATGTCCACCGCTGGGACGGCGGTGATCCACTGGTTGAGCCGGACGTCGTGGACGGCCACCGCGCGCAGGCCGGGTGCTGCCCGCTCGGCGTAGTCCATCAGGTGCCCGATGACGGTGGTGCCGGGCACGACGGGCCAGCGGTCCGCCGGAGCAGCCTGCGGCGGTTGCTTGAAGAAGCAGTGGTCGAGCACATACGGCATGGTGTCGATCGAGACCCGCAGCGATGTCCGCAGTTCGCCTGGGGTAGCTGGTGGCGGGCCTCCGGGTCCGGCCGGCCGGGGCGCGGGAGCGTACGCAGCAGCCCGGGGCGTGGTGGATCGCGGGTCGTAGTGGTGGCCCGCGGTGAGGACATCCGCCGCGAGCGCCGCAGTGTCGTCGAGCAGTGCGGAGAAGTCTGCGGCCAGCGGGTCCTCGGCGGCGAGGGCATCGAGGGCGGAGGTCCGTGCGCCGTGCGCCGCCCGGCGCGGCGGGGCCAGGGCGGCGCCGACCGCCGTGCGTGTGGGCTCGTCGAGGGAGATCAGCGCTCCGCCGAGGTCGAGCCGGACCGGGCGGTGCGCGGCCCTGCGCGCAGGAGTGGGGCGGAGCACTGTCGTGTCCGGCTCGGCTCCGTCGGCCCACAGGGCTGTGGCCACGCGGCGCAGTTGGGGAAGGCCGGAGCGGTGCGGGGAGTGGGCTGCGACCACGAGGTGGTCGGAGTCTCGCAGTGTGTCCGCGATCAGCGAGCCGACTTGGCCGGCTCCCAGCTGGACGAAGGCGCGGAAGCCGGCCGCGTACATGTTCTCGATCAGCCGGCGGAAACGGACCGGTTCCAGGAGATGCCGTACGAACAGCTTGCGTATCTCTTCCGGTCGCGAGGGGTACTCCCCCACCGTGGTGGCGGACCAGACCGGCAGCCGGGCGGGGTGCAGTGTGTAGGTGTCCGCCGCCTTGCGTATCGGGTCCAGATACGGCCGGAGCATGGGTGTGTGGAACCCTGAGCGGAACGGCAGGACCTGTGAGATCGCGCCTTCTTCGCGGAAGTGGTCGACGAAATCGCCGACCGCGGCCGACGGGCCGCAGATCATGGACTGGTGAGGGGCGTTGTCGTGCGAGAGGACGACCTGCGTCTGTCCGGCGAGAGCATTCATGACGTGGTCGGCGGGCGCACCGATCACCGCGAAGGCCAGGCCCGGCACACGCAGTGCGTCCGGATCGAACGAGGCCAGGAAGGTGTCGACCTCCTGCGGGGCGTGAATACCGGCGACCGCCATTGCGGTCCATTCGCCGAGGCTGTGTCCGGCGAGCGCGTCGGGCTCGACACCCATCCGCTCCAGTGCGGTGTTCAGGAGACGGCCGAGTTGGAATACGCCGGTGCCTTGTCGGCCTATGTCGCCGACCCTGACATCAGTGCCGGAAAGCGACTGCGGCAGGCCGAAGTGGCGTGCGACGTCCTCGCAGTTGGAGTCGAACTCGGCTTCGAGGCCGGGAAAGATGAAGGCGAGACGGCCACCGGTGTCCCCCAGCAGCGGCTCGGGGACGAACCACAGGTCGTTTCTGCCGCGCCACGGCCGACCCCGGTCGACCACCTTGCGGGCCAGCGCCAGACGTTTGGCCGTGGGGTCCACCACACCGAGCCGGACGGGGCCGGCGGGATCGGGCCCGGTCCGGTCCGACGCGGTGGCGAGGAGCGCCGCGTCATCACGGTCCAGCAGGCGTGCCAGTTCGGCGGGTGCTGTGGCTGCCAACCGCAGCACCCGTTCGGGCTCGCGCACGACGATCGCCGACATACCGGTGCCGGACTGAGCGGCGATGGATGCGGGTTGTTCCAGTACGACATGGGCGTTGATGCCGCCGAAGCCAAAGGCATTCACCGCAGCGCGGCGTACTGGGCTTTGGGTGTCGGTCACCCACGGTTCCGCGGCGGCCGCGGTGGTGAAGCGGGTGCGTGCGAGTGCAGGGTGCGGGTCGTCGCAGTGCAGGGTCGGCGGGAGGACGCCATGGTGGACGGCGAGTGCGGCCTTGATGAGCCCGGCGATCCCTGCGGCCGGCATGGTGTGACCAATCATGGACTTCACCGAGCCGATCACACCACGGGGCGCGTCGCCCGGTGGGCCGAAGACCGCGGCGACCGTCTCCAGTTCGATGGTGTCGCCCGCCGGGGTGGCGGTGCCGTGGGCTTCGAGCAGCCCCACGGAGCCGGGCTCGGCGGGGTCCCGGCCGGCACTGCGCCATGCCTGGCGGATCGCCTCGGCCTGGCCCGCGGAGTCAGGGCTGAGCAGACTGCCGGTGCGGCCGTCGCCCGCGACGCCGGTGCCGGTGATCACGGCGTAGATCCGGTCGCCGTCGCGCTCGGCGTCGGCGAGCCGCTTGAGCACCACGACGCCGGTGCCCTCGCCTATGAGCACCCCGTCGGCGTCCCGGTGGAACGGCCTGATGCGCTCGCTCCGGGACAAGGCACCGAGTTGGGAGAACACACTCCACAGCGTGATGTCGTGGCAGTGGTGAACTCCCCCGGCCAGGACGATGTCGCACCGGCCGCTCTCCAGCTCATGGGCGGCGTGGTCGACCGCGATGAGCGAGGAAGCGCAGGCGGCGTCCACCGTGTAGGCCGGGCCCCGCAGGTCAAGCCGGTTGGCCAGCCGGGAGGCGGCCAGGTTGGGCACGAGGCCGATGGCCGACTCCGGTGCCTCTGGGCCCAGTTGGTCGGTGAAGGCGCGGCGTACTTCCTCAAGGTGCTGTTCCCCCACGTCCGGCAGGAGTTCCCGCAGCGTGTGCACGAGCTGCCCTGCGGTACGCACCCGCTGATCCAGGCGTACCAGGCCGGGGGTGAGATAGCCACCACGGCCCAGGATCACTCCGGTGCGGCGCCGGTCGGCAAGGATACGGTCGGCGCCGCCGGCGTCCTGGACCGCCTGGGACGCCACCCGCAGCACGATCAGTTGGTCGGGCTCGGTGGTATGCACGGAGGCGGGCATGACACCGAAGGCGGTGACATCGACGTCGGCGAGACCGTCGATGAAACCTCCGCGCCGGCAATAGACCCGGTCAGCACGGCGTTCGGTATCCGGCGCGTAGTACGCGGCGTCCCAGCGGGCCGTTGGGGCATCGGTGATCGCATCGACGCCCTGGACGATGTTGCGCCAGTACGTGTCGAGGTCGGGCGCTCCCGGGAAGAGCGCGGCCATGCCGACGATGGCGATCGGACAATTTCCGCGCATCGCCGCGGTCACCACCCCGAGGCGGTGTAGACGACTGCGGTGCTCTCCTGCGGGCCCCAGGCCAGTTCGCGCAGCAGGCCGGCGGCGCCCTCGTCGGGGTCGATGAGGCTGATACCGCGTGCCGCATAGGCGCGCATTAGCTCCGGGGTGACCATGCCGTTGTTCGTGCCGGTGGGCGCCCAGGGACCCCAGTGGACGGTGAGCCCGCGGCGGTCGGTCCCGTCGGCCCAGTCGTGGCCGATGGCTTCGAGGGCGTCGTTGGCGGCAGAGTAGTCGGTCTGGCCACGGTTGCCCAGGGTGGCCGCGATGCTGCCGAACAGCACCGCGAGGCGGGGACCGTGCGAGAGCCCGCTGACGGCGTCGAGCACGGTCCTGGCGCCGTCGGTCTTGGTGCTGAAGACCCGGTGGAAGGACTCCGGGGACTTCTCGGCGAACAGCCTGTCCTCGATCACACCGGCTGCGTAGACGACTGCGTCGAGTCTGCCGTGCTCGGTGTGGACGTTCTTCACGGCACGGTGCACGGCCTCGGCGTCGAGCACGTCCACGCAGTGGTAACGCACGCGGCTGCCCAGCCGGGTGAGTCGGCGGACAGTGTCACGGACCTCGCGCTCGGCCTGGATCCTTGCGATCTCCCGCTCGACTTGAGCCGGGGACTTCAGGCCGCCCGCGATGAGCTCGGCCCGCAGTTCGACATCGGTGGTGGCGGCCGTTGCGGGGGCGTCCTCCGGGAAGGGGACCGGGGTGCGGCCGAAGAGTTCCAGGCGGCAGCGGGCGGCGGTGGCGAGCGCGGTGGCGAAGTGGGCGGTGATGCCCCGTGCCCCGCCGACGAGGAGCACCACCGACTCGTGGTCGAGTCCGAGGGCCGCGGTCTCGGCGGCGCCGTCGTCGGAGGGACCGGCTCCGGTGCTGCCCAGGACGCCGCGGTCGGTCTCGGTCATCCGCAGCCCGCGGCGGGTGTCCCCCGTGCGCAGCACGACCGGCTCACGGTCGGCGGAGGTCAGCTCCGCGACGATCGCGTCGGCCGCTGCGGATGGGTCTGCTCCGGTGGGCTGTTCGACGACGCGGGCAATGGTCTGCGGGTACTCGCGGGACAGCGCGCGAAAGAATCCGCGCAGCCCTTCGGCGGCACCGGCGGCAAGCACCCAGCGCGGGCCGGTGGCCAGGGCGGCCTGGTAGAGGGGGACGGCGCCGGGCAGCACCGGTTCGTGAGCCGGGCCGCCGTCCGGGGAAGCGAGGTGGATCAGACCGTCGAAGGGGCCGCCATCGGGTATCCGGGTGGCGGTCACCGCCCGGGCACCGTAGGAGTCGAGCCGCTCGGCGACGGCCAGCGCGAGGGGGCCTTCGCCGATGATCAGAAAGGTGCGTCCGACGAGTTCGGTGGGCTCCGGGGCGGCGGGCTCGAGATCGAACTCTGTCATCACCAGCCTCTTCGGGGCCGTAACAGCAGGTTCTAGGCTGGGGGCGGCCGAGTTGTCCGTCGCGGACTCGGGAGCGGCAATCTCGGGCGATAGGGAGTCGTCCTGCCGTGCGGCGACGATCAGTTCGGCGATGCCCGCCGCCGTGCGCGCCTTGGCCAGCTCCTCCATGTCGACGCCGTCGGCGGTGGGCAGGTGGAGCCGTCGGGCGAGCTGACCGGCGATCTCGGCGCGCTTGATGGAGTCGACGCTCAGGTCGGCCTCCAGGTCCAGATCGGGTTCGATCATGTCAGCCGGGTAGCCGGTTCGTTCGCCGATCACCTCCAGGACGGCCGCGAGGACCGCGTCCTCGGTCAGTTCGGCCTGCGCCGGGTCCGGGGCGGGCTCCGGAGCGGCGGGCTCCTGGACCGCTGCCGCGACGGGTGCTGCAGGCGCGGGGAGCACTCTCGCCGTCAGCTCGCGGGGCGCGTACTCCACGGGCACCGGGCCGGGCCGGGCACCGGGGTCGGCGCCGAGGTAGCCCAGCAGGACGTCGCGTTGAGCGGCGAGCATCTCCCGGCTGGTGCGAAGGAATTCGCTGATGAGAGCCTCGCCGCCGGTCCCCGTCGCACTGTGGGCGGTGTCGGGGTGGAGCACATGTCCATGGTCTCCGTGTTTGCCGGAACGGGTGGTCACAAGGGCCTCCGGGATGCGTTGGGCGGGGTGCAGGGCTGTGGCGGGGATGGTGCCGTCGGCGGTACGGACAAGGTGGCCGTCGACGGTCCAGCCCGCGCGCCTGCGGCGGGGGGCCTGGGCGGCGTCGACCGCGTCGCGGCCCTGGAACAGCCAACCGGTGCGCACGTCGGCCCCTGCAACGGCGAGTTCGGCGAGCGCGGCCAGGAAGCCGGTCAGGCCCGTGCGGCGCCGGGCCTCCAGGGTGACAGTGCGGTGTCGGCGGTCGCCGAGGATCTCGGTGACCTGCCGGGTCAGCACTGCGCCGGGGCCCGCCTCGACGAAGGTCCGGGCCCCTGCCTCGTACATGGCCTCGATCTGCTCGACGAAGCGGACCGGCGCGCCGATCTGGGCGGCCAGTTCGGCGCGTATCGCCTCGGGGGTAGTGGGGTAGACCGCGGCGGTGCGGTTGGACCACACCGGGATCGACGGCGTTTCCAGCGGCACCGGGGCCAGCGTCGCTGCGAAGGTGTCGCCCGCGGCGGCGACCAGGGGGCTGTGGAAGGCGCAGGCCACGGGGATCCGTGTCGCCTTCAGTCCTTGCGTGCGCAGCCGCTCCACGGCGGTCTCCACGTCATCGGTGGGGCCGGCTATCACCGTCTGGCGGGGTGAGTTGTGGTTGGCGACGACGACGGACCCGGCGACGCCTGCCTTCTCCAGGGCGGCGGTGACCTGCGGTGCCGAGGCGGTGACCGCGGCCATGGTGCCGGGGTCGCCGGCGCCGGCGGCGGCGACGACGGATTCGGCTCGTGCCCTGCTGCACCAGAGCAGCTCCTCGGGACCGAGTGCGCCGGCCGCGGTGAGGGCGGCGAGTTCGCCGTAGCTGTGTCCGGCTGTCATGTCCGGGCGGACGCCGACCCGGCCGAGCAGATGGTGAGCGGCGAGTGCGGTGATGCCGAGCGCGGGCTGAGCTACGCGGGTGTCGGTGACTCGGTCGGCCTGGGCCTGGCGTCCGGCTTCGTCGAAGCCGGCGGGTGGGAAGAGGGCCGCCGCGGCGGCCTCGTCGAGGCGCAGGAAGCGCTGGAGTTCAGGGAAGGAAACGAATAGGTCGGCGAGCATCCCGGGGCGCTGGCTGCCCTGTCCGGGGAAGAGGAAGGCTGTCTTTCCTGATTCGGTACCGTCCGCGAGATGGATGCCGTCGTCGGGGGCATGCTCGCCTTCGACGGCCCGGCGCAGCGCTGCGGTCAACTCCACTACGGAGGAGGCCAGTACGGCGATGCGGGTGGGCAGGCCGCGCACGGCCGCGAGGTCGGCGCGTCGGGAGGCCGCCAGGGCGAGGTCCCGCAGGCGGGGCGGCTGGTGCGCCGTGTGGTCGGCCTCGGCGAGTACGAGGAGTTCCCGGGCGGCCTTGGCGGCGGCATCTCGATCGGCGCCTCGGAAGGTGAACAGTTCGGCGGGCCACTCGTCGCGGGCGTGGATGGGTGGGGCGCCATCGTCGTGGGCACGCAGGACGACGTGGAAATTGGTTCCGCCGAAACCGAAGGCGCTCACGCCGGCGACGCGTTCGGCGGGCGGCGCGGGCCAAGGCCTGGCCCGGGTGTGGAAGGCGAAGGGGCTGGTGCGTTCGTCCCAAGCGGGGTTCGGCTGCCGCAGGTGCAGCGTGGGGGGCTTGACGCCGTGGTGCAGCGCGAGCGTGGCCTTGATCAGTCCGGCGAGACCCGCTGCACACTTGGTGTGGCCGATCTGGGACTTCACCGAACCGAGGGCACAGCCGCCGCGGTCTGCTCCGGCCTGGGTGAAGATCTCGGTCAGGGCGCTCAGTTCGGTGCGGTCGCCGACGACCGTGCCGGTCCCATGGGCCTCGACCACGCCGACCTCGGCCGGTGAGATCCCGGCGTTTCGGTAGGCCCGCGAGAGTGCCTTGCTCTGGCCGTCGGCACGCGGCGCGGTGAGGCCGAGGGCCCGGCCGTCGCTGGAGCTGCCGACGCCCTTGACGACGGCGTAGATCCGGTCGCCGTCCCGTTCGGCGTCGGCGAGCCGCTTGAGGACCACGCAGGCCACTCCCTCGCCGAGCGCGATGCCGTCGCCGGAACGGTCGAAGGGCGCGGAACGGCCGGTGGGGGACAGCGCGTGCGCCGAGGCGAAGAGCAGGTAGTCGTTGATGCCGTTGTGCAGGTCGGCGCCTCCGCACAGCACCAGGTCGCTGGTGCCGGCCGTCAGTTCCTTGCAGGCCACGTCGACCGCGGCGAGGGAGGAGGCGCAGGCGGCATCGACCGTGTAGTTGGCCCCTTGGAGATCCAGGCGGTTCGCGATCCTTCCGGCGATGACGTTGGCGAGGATGCCTGGGAAGGAGTCCTCGGTCAGGCGCGGCAACTGGGCGTCCAGCTCGGGCGGAAGCTGTCCGAGGTAGGAGGGCAGGACCGTGCGGAGCGTCATGTTGTTCGACAGATCACTTCCCGCCTCGGCCCCGAACACAACGGAAGCTCGCTCCCGTCGGAAGGGGCGGTCGGTGTAACCGGCGTCGGCGAGGGCGCGTCGCGCCACGTCGAGGGCCAGCAGCTGGACGGGTTCGATGCTCGGCAAGGAGGCGGGCGGGATGCCGTAGTCCAGGGGTTCGAAGGGGATCTCGGGCAGGAAGCCGCCCCAGCGCGAGGGGGTGTGCTCCCCCGCCCCGTCCTCGGCGTAGTACACGGAGGGATCCCAGCGTGAGGTGGGCACCTCGGTGACGGCATCGGTGCCGGCCAGCACGTGCCCCCAGAACGAGGCCAGATCGGGTGCCTTGGGGAACACGCAGGCCATCCCGACGATGGCGATGTCCAGTGGCTCACAAGCGGCTGCCGGTCCGTCCGGCCCGGTGTCGAGGGCAGCCTTGCGTCGGTCGAGGAAGGTCTGCGCACCAGTGGTGACCGAGTCGTGCAGCGCGGCGACGGTGGTGACCTCCGACCGCAGGACGGCAACCTGCCCGGCCATGAACATGCCCTCGGAGAGCTGCCGGTCCTCATCGACCTCGGACAGTTCTTCACCGACACGTTCGATGCCCTTGCTCGCCAACCGCAGTCGGCCGACGTTGAGTTGCTCCAGCCGCTCCCATGCTTCGCGGCTGGGTGCGTCACCGGCCCACAGCTGCTCCTTGAAGGCCACGAACTCGTCGGTGAAGGGGCTGCGCACACAGCGGGTGGCGTGGCCGGGGGCGGTTTCCAGCAGTTCGGTGTGCTCGGCGTCGACCATCTGCTGCTGGAAGAGCGGCTGTACCGCGCCTGCCGCGACGGCCTCCTCGGTGAAGAGGTAGGCGGTACCCATGAGGACACCGGACGCGACGCCCCGCGCGGCCAGGGGGGCGGCCAGGGCGGCGACCATGGCCGCGGACCGCTCGTCGTGCACGCCGCCGGCGAACAGCAGTTGGAGTTCGGCGGCGGCTTCCTTCCCGGCAGCTGCGAGGAAGTCGTCCACCACGTCGAGCTGCGCCTGCCACAGCGGGAAGCTGGCGCGGGGGCCGACGTGGCCGCCGCACTCGGCGCCTTCGAAGACGAACTTGCGTGCACCCGATTCAAGGAACTGGTCCAACAGTCCGGGCGAGGGCACATGCAGAAAGGTCGAGATGCCGGCCTCCTCGAGAGCCACGGCCTGCGCGGGACGACCGCCGGCGATGATGGCGTGCGAGGGACGGACCTCCCGGATGACCTCCAGCTGGGCTTCCTTGATCTCCTCGTCGGCGAAGCCGAGGACTCCGACACCCCAGGGCGCGTCGCCCAGGGTGCTGCGGGTCTCTTCCAGCACCGCTCGGGTCTGCTCCGCGCCGGACACGGCGAGCGCGATGAACGGTAAGGCGCCCTCTGCGGCCACGGCGGCGGCGAATGCTGCCTGGTCGCTCACCCGTGTCATCGGCCCCTGAACAACAGGGAGTCGAGTGCCGAGAGCCCGGCTGCCCATGCTGTCCGGCCCGAGTACGGGCACACCGCCGGAGAGCGCGTCGCTCACCGCGGCGCGTATGCCACGGATCGCTGCGCCCAGTGTGCCCCAGCGTCGTTGGAAGCGGACCGGCAGGAACGCGTCCTGGCCTATCTCCAGGGGGGGTGCGGCGTCAATCGAGCCGGGGACGCGCCGCCGCAACACGCGTAGACCGTCGTCGACCACAGTCTCCGAGCCGTCGAGTCCGCTGAGCGCGCTGGTGACCTCCGCGGGGAGTTCCGCCTCGGCGAGCAGCGCGGTCTGGGTGTCAAGGACCACACCGACGGCGCCGCCGGCGACCGCAGCCGCCGCGGTGTGCGCGCCGATTCCGCCGCAGGCCCATACCGGCAGCCCGTCGGCTTCGTCCGCGAGCAGCTGCTGCAGCAGCACGAACGTGCTCAACTCGCCCACCCGGCCACCGGCTTCATGACCGCGGGCGACCAGTCCGTGGGCCCCGGCCGCCACGGCATCTCGCGCCTCGGAGCCGGAGGTCACTTCGGCCAGCACGCGGCGCCCGGGGAAGTCGGCGGCGGTCGTTGTCGCCCCGGCGGCGAGGACCACGGTGTGGACACAGGCAGGAAGGTCCGGCGCGAGGATGCCATTCCCCTCGCCCAGCCGTACACCGAATCCGGAGCGCGACCACTCGGCGGCCAGACCCAACTGCTCACGGGCGGACCGGGCATCACCCGTCAGGTCGAGTACTCCCAGGCCGCCCGCACGTGCGACGGCCGCGGTGAACCGTGCCGACGCGACACCGAACGGATGCACTGCGAGGACGAGATCGGCAGTCGTGGACATGCCACGATCAGTGCCGACACAGGGCGTGCGCATGGAAACACTCCAGGGGACGAGAAGGCGCGCGAAATCGAATATCCAGAAACGACGCCAGTCGCTCTCCTTGCAGGACACGCGAAAGCACGCGAGCCTGACTCGGTCTCGAAAAGAGGAGCGATCTGTCGCGAATCAAGCGCCTCAGAGAGGGTGGGGGGTAAGGCATTCGAGGGCAGGCAGTCGCGATCGTACTACGGAGTACGACAATCCACTCGACGTTCTCGGTAACAGCTTGACATCTGCGGATTGAATTGCCGAGGCCGCCGAGTTCACAACACCTCTTGACACGAGTCGACCCGACCATGAAGTGATTTATCAAAGTTGCAACAAAATTTCCGAAATCGCCTGAACATACCGTTATGAATGCACAGATGTGATCCACATGAATGCACATTCACCATTCGTGACAACCAGCACCCCGCAACGCGGCGCACAGACACCCGGCGCTCGGCAGGCCATGGCAGCTCGCAACACATGGATTCCGCCAACCTTGGCTGGCACACCCATATTGATGAAGGCGGGGGCTGCGTGATCATTCATCCACGTTGATCGCCGGATCCAATCCGACAGAAGTCGCGAGAAGGACCGATACCCCTGACTTTCTGAACAGTCTCTCAGCTTGTTCTTTATCTACCAAGAACGGCCAGGCCTGCCGATGGCCTTGAGGGTCTCGGGACGTTTGACGGTTTTGCCGACGTCGTAGCGGGGTGC
>NZ_JBEYFB010000083.1:0-16580 GCF_040634135.1 Streptomyces sp. NPDC007164 | reverse complement strand
ATCTGCGTACCCAGTGGCTGGCGGTCCTCGACAAACTCACCGACGCCGATCTGGACGCCGCCTCCACACTGCCGTGGCAGACCCCGCCGGACAACACCATCGGGCACGTGATCGCCTGGCTGAACGCCGAGCTGATGAAGAACGTCGCTGAGATCGGGCAGCTGCAGCTGATCCGGGCGGCCTCGAAGCCGCGACCCAGGAAGCGATAGAGCTCAGGACAAGGAACGTCGTCCAGCACGGCCGCCGGGACGTCGAGCCGCCGGACTTCGTCGCCTCGCTTTTCGCACCCGGCCGTCGTGCCCGCCCCGAGGACGGACACGACGGCGCGGTCCTCGGTCTGGCCCTGGCCCGCTGACTGGCTAGGGCCGCGGGCGGCGACATCGAACTGGACGCCACCGCCCCCGGCGCACGTTTCGTCGTCACCCTTCCTGCGGTCGCGCCGATTCCGTCCTCACGGGCCCTGCATCGCACCGGACTGGCCCCATGACACAGGAACAGCGGATGTACGGCAGCGAGCATGACGACCCGCCGCCCGGACCGCAGCCCGGCCACGACTATCGCACGCTGTGGCCGAAGCGCTGGCCTCGCAGTCGCTGGGCAGGTTCGATGAGGACTTCGGAGGGCGCTGTCACGTTGTTGGCTGTGTGAGTGTCTGATGGTGCGTCGGGGCGTGGTGGGCTTGCGCTTCGGGCCTGGGGTCAGGCTGCGATATCTCGGCCTCGTGTCAGTGAACCACCATGGGATATACCGCGCCGTAACAGTGAGCCCCGCCGCCCGTGTCACCTCCATGTCAGCAGCGGACAGTCCCTCACCCCCACCGTGACCAGCGAAAAGACGGCGGAAAGTAGCCGACAGCGACTGCCGACCACTCCACTGACACGAACCCGGCACATCGCACGCAACTCCTCCGCCAGCGCGGTGAAGACCATCGCCTCGAAGTGCTTGCGGACGAACTGCCCGGTCCGGGTCTTATCGACCACCGCCTTGCGCCATCGTGCACGTCGTTGTTCCTCAACCCCCGATCAGTGGGGAACGGTATCTCGCGCTCTCCGTCCCACAGGAACGTATGGACAGCCGCCGCGTCACTGGCCGGCCCGGCTCCGCGGATCCGCGATCTCCCGGCAGCGGGATGCCTCGGGGAAGCGGATGCGGTCGACAACCAGCTCACCCTTCGGGGATGATCGGCCGCCATGCTGAAGAACAGAGCCGCGGTGCTCACCCTGATAGGCGCCCTGCTGATCTCAAATGTCGTCCTGCTGACGTTCCTGGTCGGGACCAACCCGTGGTCCAGTGATGTTGCGATGGGCAAGGCCGCCCCCCGCGGTGCGACCATCGCCCTTCCTTCGCTCAAGAGCGGGGAAATCCTGGCCGCGAATCGGTGGCCGGACGCGTGCTCGTTCGTGCGCAAGGAGGAAATCGAGGCGATCTTCCCTGGCGTCAAGGACATCCAACAGGAGAGCCACCCGATCACTGCCTTGTCGATCAAGGAATTCGCTGCGCACCCTTCGTGGAAAGAGGGTGACCGGTCCGAGTCCGGCCGGTGCCTCTACAGCATGCGCCTTCCAGGCGAGACCTACAGCTCTACCCTGTTCTGGCTCCGCATCGAGGCCGTGGCCGACCCCAAGTTGATTGACGGCTACGTCGATCGTCTCGCGTCTGGGACCAATACCCGGGGGGCGGCAGGCGCGGATCGCTGTGTCATCACCGATCTTGCCGAGGGAAGTTGGAACTGCCGCAAAGGCCCGCTGCTGTTCACCGTAGGCGGGCAGACCACCGTGACTTTCAAGGGCACGCCGGCCCCAGCACCCTTCGTCTGGCGGGACGACGTGCTCCCTAAGTTCATCAAGACCATCACCGCGAAGATCAAATAGCTTCCCCGGGAACGGCCCGGCCGTGGCAGCGAGGGGACTCCCCGCAGTTCGAGCCCGTGCTGAAGAAGATCCGGGTGCATCGTCTGGGGCCCGGCAGACCGCGTACCCGACCCGCTCGCGTGCCGAAGGCGTACGCGTCCCGCAGGAACCGCGCTTACCTGCGCAAACGCGGGATCCGCTGCACGATTCCGGACAAGGCCGACCAGGTTCGCAACCGCAAGAAGCTCGGCGCCCGCGGTGGTCGGCCGCCGAGGTTCGACAAGATCGACTACCGGGGGCGCCATGCGGTGGAGTGCGGCATCAATCGCCTCAAGAGGCACTGGGCGGTGGCCACCCGCTACGAGAACCTCGCCGTCCGCTACGAGGCCACTGTCCTAGACAGCTTCACCCTTCGGCCTCCGCACCACCGGCGGGCCAGCAAAAAATCTTGGGGATCAATAGTGTGATGCCAGTCACATCGCATGAGGTCATGTGCGAGCTGGCCAACATGGCGCTCCGACCGGCCAACTGTGGTGCTCAGTCGCACGGTTGGATTCCTCGGGCCGGGTACGCCGGAGGGTGTCGTACGGGCCGGCGAATCCGCCCCGGCCTGGGATCTCCTGCATCATCCCCTGCGCGATCTCTTGCGGTACTTCGTGCGGCACCTGTTGCATCCACTCCTCACGGCGGCAGACGTTCGCGCAGGTCACCATGCCTGTAAAGGCCTGGTCGGGGTGCTGACATCCCCTCTGCGCACCCCCTGCCGCCCGACTACCGAAAGAGAGAGGGTGGGGGCGGGGTCGGGCGGAGCGCCTCGGGGATCGGCGGCTGGCCAAGTTCCTCGCGCGCGTCAGAGGGGCCGCGCGCCCTCAAACTCGCCTGCTGCCTCATCACTCACCGACAGATTCGCTTTCTGTGTTAGCTGTTGTCAGTAGACTGCAGGTATGACTGAGCTGGCGGCCGGCAGGCCCGGGCTGCGCAAGCCGCGAGAGTTGCATGATGTCCACGAGTTCCTGGACCAGGTGCGGCTCCGCCCGGGAATGTGGGTTCGCCGCGGCTCTCTTCAGCATCTGGACTCCATGCTTGTCGGCTACGCAGCGGCCTGCGAGATCCACGACAGCGACGAGAGTTTTGACTTCTGGAACAGCGGCCCCTTCTCCCAGTGGCTGTGGAAGCGGATGAACATGGCGTACCCCAGCAATCTGGGCTGGGCTGTCGAAAACGAACGGGCAGCTGAGTCGGCGGGTACATCACCGATGCAGAACACGCAGGTTGTCCCGTCAGGAACCGCAGAGTGCGGCTGGACAGATCGATCGAGGACGGATAGGCAAGCACACGAAGCTCCTCGCGGACACGGGTAATATTGGTCGAGAACCCGTCTACCAGCAGCTTCACCCTTGCCCAGGACTGTCCAACTCGCGGTCAGCAACGCCAGCTTGGAAACGGCTCAGTGGGTGTGGACTGCATCGTGCTGCCACGGCAGACAGACCGGGACCGAACAGCCCTTCCACCGACCGTGGCGGCTCCTCGTGATCGCTACCAGAGCCCACTCCGCGTCGCCACTACCCTCAACGCCCCCGGGCACGCCCACGAAGTGGGGCTGCTGGCTCCGTCTTGACGGAGCCGGAAGAAGACGCTCGGGCCGCGGAGTTCATCGGGCTCCTGCGGCCCGGAACCGCCAGCCCTGCCTCATACGCCGTGATCACCGCCTGGATGCGGTCGCGGAGGCCGAGCTTGGCAAGAATGTTGCTGACGTGGGTCTTCACGGTGTGTTCGCTGATGACCATGGTCGCGGCGATCTCAGGGTTGGTGAGGCCGCGGGCGAGCAGGCGCAGGGTCTCGGTCTCGCGCGAGGTGAGGGAGTCGAGGCGCGGGTCGGGGAGCAGCGGCACCGCGGCGGATGCACCGGTGCAGTGGGCGATGAGCTTGCTGGTGACGGAAGGCGAAAGGAGGGAATCGCCGCCCGCGACGACCCGGACCGCGTGGGCGAGATCGTCGCGCCGGACGTCCTTGAGGAGGAAGCCGCTCGCGCCCGCGCGCAGCGCCTCGAACACGTACGCGTCGAGGTCGAAGGTAGTCAGGATGATCACGCGGGTGGCGGTGGTGGCGCAGATCTCGGCGGTGGCGGTGAGGCCGTCCATGCCCGGCATACGAATGTCGAGCAGTGCGACGTCCGGGGCGTGGGCCCGTACCGCCGCGTTCGCCTCGGCGCCGTCGGCTGCTTCCGCGACGACCTCGATGTCCGGCTGGGCGTCCAGGATCATCGAGAAGCCGGCCCGGACCAGTTCCTGGTCGTCGGCGACGACCACGCGCAGCGGCCCGGCCGCTGTACCGCCACTCATGACGGAGGGAGGAGCGGGAGGCGGGCGCGGACCCGGAAGCCGGAGCCGTCGGTACGGGGACCGCATTCGGCGGTTCCGCCGCACGAACGCGCACGTTCCCGGATGTTGATCAGGCCATGGCCGCCAGAGGGGAGGGAGCGAGCGGGCCGCTGTCCGGCGGCCGCGCCGTCGTCGGTGATGTCGAGCTGCACGATGCCTCGGTCTTCCTGCCAGTGGAGGTGGAGCCGGGCACGGTCGGTGCCCGCGTGCCTGACGATATTGGTCAACGCCTCCTGGGCGATGCGGAATGCAGCGGTCTCCACGTGCGGGGCGAGCGGACGCTGGCCGGCCCCGTCAGGCTGCGGGTACTCGACGGTGCTTCCCGAGCCGTCGGTCTGCGTGCACTCCACCGTGAGGCCCGACCCGGCGGTCAGGACAGGTAGGTCGGCGAGAGCGGGCTGAGGGGTGCGCTCGGGCTGTGGGGCCCGATCCGGGGCCAGTACCTCGAGGATCCCTCTGAGCTGCACCATCGCATCGCGTCCCGCACTCGCGATAGCGTCGAAGGCGCGCTCGGCGCGCACGGGGTCCGTGGCCAGGACTACGGGTCCGGCCTCGGCCTGGACGACCATCAGGCTCACCGCGTGGGACAGGATGTCGTGCATGTCCCGGGCGATCCTGGCGCGTTCGGCGAGTGCGGCCTTCTCGGCTTCCGCCTGACGCTCGCGCTCCAGCCGTTCGGCGTGGGCCCGGCCGACGGCGGCCGCTCTGCCGAGCGTGTAGGCCGCGACGCACAGCACGCTCATCCGCAGTCCGGATTCGGATGAGGCAAGCGCGAAGCTGCCGAGTACGGTCACAGCGACCACCGTGATTCGGGCCCACCGCCCCGACCGCTCGGCGACCGAGTGGATCGCCACCAGGGCTGCGTACCAGACCGGCTGGGACGGCACCTCGCCGACGTAGTCGTAGCAACTGATCGCCGCGAGGCTCACCATCAGTACCGGGACCGGGTGGTTCCGCCGCCAGTACAGCGGCGCCGCCGAGCCCAGTACGACCAGCACGCCCCACCCGCTCCACGATCCCCCACCCCCGCCGGCCTGCGCGGCGAAGGGCCAGAGCTGGGCGGCGGCCACGAGGGCCGCGAGCCCGGTGCCGAACGCGCACGGGGACAGGGCGGGGAGCCACTCCCGTATCCGGTCCGCCCGCTCTCCCATGCCTGTCCAGGTCACCGCTCCCCCTGACGCGTCACCGCGCACCGGTCACCGCCGGGCGCCCCGTGCCACGGTCGTCCGCCGTACCGGAGGCGGCCTGCCGCGACCCCATCACCCGCGCGATCTGCGCGAAGGAGACGGACAATAGCAGCGCCCCGACGGGGATCAGGTCCTTGTCGGCCAGCGGCATCACCAGGTCGGCGAGGACGAGGAGCGCCGTCCACGGCTTGACCACCCGGACGATGGCCAGCCGCACGACGAGGGCGAGCATCCCCACGTAGAAGAGGTACGGGCCGTAGTCGTAGACGACCGGTGACACGCCGGGCACCTCCGAGGCCCGTTCCGTGTACAGGGACATCTCCAGGTGGTCCGCGGACACCGCCCCCGCTACCAGGTCGATCCCGAACTGCACCAGGAGAACGGCGGCTCCGGCCGTTGCCGTCCAGTGCGCCACCGCCGCTACGCGGTCGCCCGATGGGGCGAGCGCCCTCAGTCGGCGGAACACCACCGCGAAGAGAACCAGCGCCGTGCAGAACGCCAGATGCCCGATGGTCCAGGCCGGGCCGGGGCCTCGCTCGCCGTCCAGTCCGTCCGCGATCCGGAACAGGCCGTAGGTGAAGGTGAGCGCGGGTACCGCGAGCATGAGCGTACGACGATTCGTCATGAATTCCCCAACTCCAGGGTGCCCGCCGGGGCTTCGGTGTGCCCGGCGGGAACATCACTCATCCTGGAGTGTCCGGCTTTCCGGCGGATCGCCGGAGCGAGGGGTCTTCGCCCTCCGCTGCGCGACGGATACGGCCGCCACTGCGGCTACCCGCAGTGGTCGACCAACTGCGGGACGCGCGGCTGTGCGGCTGTGCCGTTGTGCGGCTATCGATTCCCGGTGTGGGTTGGGGTGTGGGTGCGGGGCTGGGCTGGGGTGTTGCAGGTTGGGTGAGAATCGGTCGTGTGGCTTTCGGGCGGGGTGGTAGGCGGTCTGACCTGGTGTTATCTCAATTCTATTGGGAATTACCGGTGTTAGAAGCCGTATCTCAACCGATCATGGAACGTGCGGGTCGAACAGGTTTCCCGCCGGGGTGATCTTCCCGTTGTGCGCGCATGAAGACAGGGCCTCTCGGTAGCTCGGGGATGCGAATCTGACCGAGCAGTGCCGGGAGGCCCTGGTGTCGTTGTTGTACGCGTCCGAACCTGTTCAGTTCAACTCGGCTGCTCCATCGTGTGATTGCCTCGCGCATGTCTACGGCAACGCAGCGGATCATCCGGACCGGGAACGCCGGTATCCCTCCGACATGACGGACGGGGAATGGGCGGCCGTTCGGCCTTTGCTGCCGGTGCCGGCCTGGCTGAAGGGCCGGGGCGGGCAGCCCGAGGGCTACTGCCACCGCCAGCTGCTGGACGCGATCCGCTACCTGGTCGCGGGCGGGATCTCCTGGCGGGCGATGCCCGCGGACTTCCCCGACTGGGGCCGGGTCTACGCTTTCTTCCGCCGCTGGCGCGAGCACGGGCTGATCACGGAGTTCCACGATCGGCTGCGCGGACGGGTGCGTGAGCGGGAGGGCTGTGAGGCGGAGCCGACGGCCGGGATCATCGATGCGCAGTCGGTGAAGGCCGCGGCCTCGGTGCCGTCCGTCTCACGCGGTTACGACGGCGGGAAGAAGGTGGGCGGCCGCAAGCGGCACATCGTGACCGACTGCCTCGGCCTGCTCCTGGTCGTCGCGGTGACTGCCGCGAACATCGGCGACCGGGATGCTGCGACGGGCCTGCTGACCCGGCTGCGCCGCCTGCACCGTGACATCTGCCTGGTCTGGGCCGACGGCGGCTACACCGGCGGCCTCGTCGACTGGTGCCGGGGCAAACTCGCCCTGACCTTGGAGATCGTCAGGCGCACCGACGACATGACGGGATTCGTGGTGCTGCCCAGGCGCTGGGTGGCAGAGCGCACGTTCGCGTGGCTGATGCATTCGCGCCGACTGGCCCGGGGCTACGAGACGCTGCCGACCAGCAGCGAGGCGATGATCCGGTGGTCGATGGTCACGCGGATGAGCCGTCGCCTGGCACGGCCACAGGCCGCCGGCCGGCGCTGAAGGCCCCCGACGCCTCCTGCACGAGCCACCACCAGCTCCTCCCGCGCGATCACCCGCCGGTCCAGCTCGATCTCGGCGGCCTCCAACACCGTAGCCAACCGGGCGACTTCCTCCCGAAGCCCTTCCACCCGCACACGGGCCGCTGTCTCCCGCTCCTCCAGCATTCCCAGAACCGACGCCATCGCGCACCCCTTGCTCATGGAGCGGAATCAAGACGCCGGATCCCTCCCTCATTCAGAGCTGCACGATGCCTGACCAGCAGAAATCAAGCGATCACGTTCGGTTGAGATACGGCTTCTCAGGCTTTTTGTCGTAGCGGACAGCGAGACCGCGCCAGTCCTTGATCTTGTTGATGGTGCGTTCGACACTGTTGCGGAGCTTGTACAGCTGCTTGTCCCAGGTGACGGGCCGTCCGCCGCGTGAGCCGCGGTTCTTGCGGTGGGCGGCCTGATCCTTCTTCTCGGGGATGACCGCTTTGATCCCACGTTTGCGCAGGTGGGAACGGTTCTGGCGGGACGAGTACGCCTTATCGCCCGCGACTGCGCCGGGCCGGGTGCGGGGTCGGCCGACCGGGCCGGGGACGCGGATCTTGTCCAGGACGGGGATGAACTGCGGACTGTCTCCGGCTTGCCCCGCAGTGATCTCGAGCGAGAGAGGCAGGCATTGCGGCACAGGACAGGTGCGTCTTGGTGGTCAGTCCGCCACGGGAACGTCCCAGCTCAGCAGCGGCGAGTCGGGCCCTGCGGCGACGCCTCACGCGTCGTCGCTCTTCCCGCTCCGGGTCCAGTTGCCCGTCTTGTTCCTGGCCGGCGCCCCTTTTTCCGCGGCGGCCTTCTCCAACGCGTCCAGAATCTCGGGCTCCACGATCATCCCGGCAGCATCATGATGGGCCCGGACCGTGGTCGAGTCCACGCTGACCAGCGACAAGTCCACCAGGCCCCGCTTCGCCGCTTCGACGATCGCACCCTGGAACACCGCGGTGAACCCTCCGGCATCCCGCCACTGCCGAAACCGGCCGTAAACGGCGGACCAGTGCCCGAATCGTTCGGGTAACTCCCGCCATTTCGCACCGTTCCTGAACCGCCACAACGACGCCCTCGAAGTGCGCCCGCAGGTTCTCCGGGTACGGCCCGTACTCACCGACCGGCAGGAACGAGGAGATGAACTCCCACTCGTTCATCCGAAAGTTGAGGTCGAGACACCCCACCGTTTTACCCCAAGGCCCCCAACCCTCCTGGACCGGGGGCCCACGAGATCACAACTCCACACAGGCCCTAGACGTCCGTCGAGGCGCTGGTGATGTGGCAGTTGTACGCGTCACCGTCCACCAGGGAGTAGCTCTGATGCTCCTCACCGGACGTCCGGGACTTCCAGGGGCCGTAGATGGTGATCGAGTAGGGATAGTTGGGCGAGGCACAGTTCGCCTTCACTCGGTACCGTCCGAATCCCCCGTCGCAGGTGGCCTCTGCCAAGTTGTCAGTGCTATTGAACGAAGCCCGGCAGCCGTAGACGGCCGCTTGGGCAGAACCCGCGCTGACCACCAGACACGTGGTGAGCCCCATGGACACCACCGCTGCTTGTGCTGTCAGCTTGGCGATACGTCTCATTTCGCACCCCTTCAAGCGTGATGATTCAGTACTCGCGCGTCACGCTAGGGGGAGATCATTAAGCAGTCAAAAAGATTTTCACGCGATTGTCTCTGCCCGCAAGGCCGTTGCCTGGCGCGTGCTGGACCCGAAAGTCCTGCCACCGCACCCGGCCCGCAATCTCGTGGTGCGCGCGGGCAGCCCGGTCGGCGATCTTCTTCTGCACGGCCTCGCGTGTGATCGCGTCGAGGTCCGTTTCGCTGGCTTCGCCCAGCTGACGTGGTCAGCCCCAAGGGCGCGAGGCCGGCATCGCCACCATCTGCCCAGAGGCTCAAGATCCCCACTGCCCATCCGGGAAGCCCCCAAAGAACGCATGATGACCTCGTTCCTGCGTAGGGCGATACGGATGGTGGCCAGGCCCGTCTTTTCCGGGTCGCGCCATCGGCGGTGTTTCCCGGCAAGCCGTGTCGACTTCATACCAGGTGCGCAAGTGCAGGGCGCCGCCTGTGCCTGCAGGCCATCGACGACCGTTCAGTCGTCGTACCCCTGCCCGGCTACGCCGAACCGGGCAGGCAGGGGGTCCCGTGCCGGCCCACCGATTCGCCGCACCCCAGCACACCTCTGTCCGCGCTCGTGAGGTGCATCACACGTCGCTGGCACGACGGCTCGTCCGCCTGTTTTACTCCAGACAGCAAATGTCCAACATTTGGAGGTTGTGATGGAGAGTTCGCGGGCGTCGACTCTGGCCGCACAGGTTGCCGACCAGCTGCGAGAACAGCTGGCGTCCGGGCGATGGCCGGTGAACACCCGCATCCCGGGCGAGCAGGAACTGGCCGAGACTCTCCAGGTCAACCGGAACACGATTCGCGAGGCACCGCAGGCACTGGTCCACCTCGGCCTGCTGGAGGCCCGGGTCGGCGATGGCATGTACGCCCAGGTGACCAGCGAGTTGGAGGCGGTCCTGCTGCGGCGCACGGCCACCACGCGTCCGGCGGACGTCCTGCCGCCCGAGGTCGTGCTCGACGACAACCCGGCGATGATCCTGCCACGGTGCTACTCGGGGATGGCGGCGTGAGCGGGGACATCGGCTTCGCGACCGCGACGCGGCTTGTCGCGGCGCTGCGGGCCGGGGAGGTCTCAAGCCGCGAGCTGCTGGACCACTACCTGGCGCGCGTCGAGCGGCTCGACCCGGCGGTTAACGCGGTCGTCGTCCTCGACGAGGACCGGGCCGCCGCGGCGGCCCGCCGCGCCGACGAGGCGCTTGCGCGTGGCGGGCCGCTCGGGCCGCTGCACGGCCTCCCGATGACCGTGAAGGAGTGCTTCGAGGCGGAGGGGATGCGCACAACGTGCGGGGCGCCCGTGCTCGCCGGCCACGTGTCGAGCAGCGACGCCGACGTCGTCGCGCGGCTGCGCGGGGCGGGCGCGGTCGTTTTCGGCAAGACGAATCTGCCGATCTGGTGCTCGGAGGGGCAGTCCTTCAACGACGTCTACGGCGTGACGCGGAACCCGTGGGATCCTGCGCGCAGTCCCGGCGGGTCGTCCGGCGGGTCGGCTGCCGCGATGGCGGCCGGCCTCTCTGGGCTGGAGGTCGGGGGCGACATCGCCGGCTCGATCCGCAACCCGGCCCACACGTGCGGTGTCTACGGCCTGAAGCCCTCGTACGGGATCGTCTCGTCGCGCGGGAGCGTGTCGTCGTTGCCGGGGGCGCTCGCGCCGCAAGACCTGGCGGTCGTCGGCCCGCTCGCACGCTCGGTCGACGACCTCGAGCTGGCGCTCGACGTGCTCGTCGGGCCGCGGGAGGAGGAGACGGCGTGGCGCATCGAGCTGCCGCCGCCGCGCCACCGCGCGCTGGGGGAGTTCCGGATCGCCGCGTGGCTCGACGATCCGTGGGCGCCCGTCGACGGCGAGGTCGCCGAGCTGCTGGAGGCGGCGGTCGCCGGGCTGGAGCGAGCTGGCGCGCGCGTTGAGCGGCGGCCGGGGCCGGCGCCGCTGGAGGAATGCGACCGCCTTTACCGCTCGCTGTTGATGGCCGCGATCTCGGGAGGGGTGCGCGACGAGGAGGTCACCGGGATCGAAGCGGCTCTGGCGGCGATGCCGCCTGACGCCGACGACCTCGGGCCGCGCCACATGCGTGGGCTCGTCCAGCGCCACCGCGACTGGCTCGCGGCGAACGAAGCGCGGGCGCAGCTGCGGCGGCGGTGGGCCGCGTTCTTCCGCGACTACGACGCGCTCATGTGCCCGGTCCTCTCGGCGCCGGCGATCCCGCACGACCACCGGCCTGGGGGCCCCGACGTGCGGACGATCGAGGTGAACGGCCAGACCCGCCCGGTCTGGGACCTCGTCACGTGGGTCGGGATCGCGAACCTCCTCTACCTCCCGGCGGCGTCGATCCCGATCGGCCGAACCCGCACCTACGGCCTGCCGGTCGGTCTCCAGATCATCGGCCCCTACTTGGAGGACCGCACCGTGCTTGAGCTGGCGCGCCGCGCCGACGCCCATCTCCCGGGGTTCGAGACGCCGCCCGGCTTCGACTGACGCCCCTCGGCGGGCGCGGGTCGCCGACGACCCTCGCCCGTCGGCGGCGGCGACGCGATGTGGCAGGCAGCGGCTATGCCACGGATGCGCGTGGCGGGATCGCGTGCGATGACCAGCGGCACGCACGCGTGGTTGGTGAAGAAGCCCCCTCCTGCGGCCTGCTCGTTCACGACCAGCCCTGCCCCTCCGGTGCCGCCGTAACGGGAACACTGGAAAACCGGTTCATTCATTGAGATCGTTTCATCCTGAAGTTGCTGGTCGCGGGGCTGGTGTGGCCAGCTTCGTCGGTGCTCGTGCTGGTTGGTGACGTGATCGGTAGCAGGTGATCGTCTGCCATGGGGGGCGTTCGGCGGAACCGCGGGTATCGGCCGTCCGTGTCGCCTACTGATCCGCAGGATCAGGGAAGTTCACGGTCCGGGAGGCGTACGGGTGGCCGAGATACTGACGTGGGTGGTCCAGCGGCGGGTCGTGCTGGCCGACCAGCTCGAGCAACTGCGCAAGGAACTCGCCGAAGCGGAGGCAGAGGTGGCCCGGCTGGAGGCCGCGAGGTGGTGATCGGCCAGTTCATCGAGGCCGAACGTGCGGGCGAGGCCGACGATCCGGCACTGGATGCCGGGTTGGAACGCGTCACTACCACGCCCGGGGCGGGCGGCATGCGGCTGGTCCCGGACCACACCGACGGCATGGACATGAACGCGTTGCCCGAGGACTACCAGGCGATCATGAAGGTGATCGCGGGCACCGCCGGGCCCGCCCAGGCCGGGCAGGTGAGCGAGGCACTCGGCAGGGGCACCCTGCCCGCTCAGGTCGAGGCGGTCCGCGCGAAGCTGAAGCGGCTCGCGGAGCGGGGCTGGCTGCACCGCACCCCGGGCGGCCGGTTCACGCCCCGCGATCACACGCGCCGGTGACCGGAACCGTACGTAACTCCCATACCCCCGACGCTAGTTGGGGTGTTCAGGGACACCACCCCTGTGTCACCCCCGCATCAGGCAGGTGCGGCCGGACCGTATGCATCCTCCGTCAGCGCGGACGGTGCGTCGGCGTCCGAGCGGGCGAGCGCGCGGTGCGCGGACGGGCTGACACCGCGTACCCGCTTGAAGGCGGCGCTGAAGGCAAAGGCGTCGTTGTAGCCGACCTGCCGCGCCACCGAAGCGATCGTGACCTCGGGTGAGCGCAGCGCATCGGCAGCCAGGGTCATCCGCCACTCGGTGAGATAGCCCAGCGGTGCCGACCCGACCAGGGTGGTGAACCGGCGGGCGAAGGCGGTGCGGGACATTCCGGCCTCAGCGGCCAGCGCGGCCACCGCCCACGGGCGGGCCGGATCCTTGTGCAGCGCACGCAGTGCCTGCCCCACTCCGGGGTCGGCCAGCGCGCGATAGCCGGCGGGCGTGTCGGCACCGGGGGTGTCGAACCACACCCGTAGCGTCTGGACGAGCAGCAGGTCCAGATATCGGTCGATCGTTGCTCGCTGTCCCGGCAGCGTGCTGTCGACCTCGGCGACCACGAATTCCAGCAGCGCGCGGAGCGGTCCGTCGGCGTGGACCACCGACACCAGGGGCAGCGCCCGAAGCAGAGGACGGGTTCGCTCCGTACCCACCCGGTAGCTGGCGGTCACCAGCAGGTCGCCGTGCCCGGGTACATGTTCACCGTCCCGCAGAAGCGTCGGGGTCAGCTGCCACGGCCGACCGTCCTGAGGCAGTGTGCACTGATTGTCCTCGTCGATCTCCACCAGCGCCGCGCCGCCGGGCCGGTCGGAGACCGTGATCGGTAGCTGGGCCTGGACCAGGGAGATCGTGCCTTCCTCCAGCAGGACCGGCTCCTCGTTCTGGAGCGTGAGCCAGCCGCGGCCGCGCGGCATGGCCACTAGGGAGAGCGGTGCGGGTGTGGTGATGCGCAGCGACCAGGGCGGTTCGCTCAGCGTGCCGCAGAAGGCGCCGCCGTGCGTGCGTACCCCGGCCAGGTAGTCGTCGAGGGGGTCCATACCGGGAGGATCACACAGGGAAGTGGCCGTTTCAACCATGGATCGTGCCGCCGGTGACGGGTTGGCTGGAGGGCAGCAACACCCCCGTACACCAAGAGGAGCCCCCATGAGCAGCACGCGCACCGGCGAGATCCTGGTTCTCGGCGCCAGCGGGAAGACCGGTCGACTCGTCGCCGAGCGTCTGACCGCCCTCGGGCCCAGTGTCCGCGCCGCCTCCCGCAGCAGCGCGATTCGCTTCGACTGGGACGACGCCAGCACGTGGACACCCGCCCTCGCGGGTGTGGACGCGGTCTTCTTCGTGCCCACCGAGACGCTGGGACTCGCCGAGCGCACCGCCTTCGTCGACCAGGCCAAGGCCGCTGGGGTCCGACGGATCGTGCAGCTTTCGGTGCGAGGTGTCGCGCCCGAGGGCGGCTTCCACCCCACCGAGGAGGCGGTGACCCAGTCGGGCCTGGAGTGGACTCTGCTGCGGCCCTGCTGGTTCAACCAGGACTTCGCCGCCCCGGACTTCTTCCTCACGGAGGTGCTGGCCGGCGAACTGGCCACGCCCGCGGGTGAGGGCCGCGAGCCCTTCATCGACGCTGCCGACATCGCCGCGGTGGCAGTGGCGGCCCTGACTGAGGAGGGGCATGCCGGCCGTGCCTACGACCTGTCCGGGCCGGAGGCCCTCACCTTCGCGGAGGCCCTCGACGTGATCGGTGCGGCCACCGGGCGCACCCTGCGGCACCGTCACATCGGCGGTGCGGAATACCGTGAGGTCCTGATCGCCGCTGGTGCGTCGGCGGATGACGCGCGCTCCATCGCAGACTTCCTCGAAGGTGTCGCGAAGGGTGCCGACGCATACCTGAGCACCGGCGTCCAGGAAGTTCTGGGCCGCGAGCCGCGCACCTTCGAGTCCTACGTGCAGGCCACGGCCCCGACCGGCGTCTGGACCCCTGACGGCCGGTAGGCCATGGAGCCCCACTTCGGCCCGGACTCGCCCCTTCGGCGCGTCCGGGCCGAAGCGCGTGCGGGAGCGCTGTCGCGGGTGCGTGCGCAGCCGCGCTACCGGTGGATGAATGCCGCGCCCCGCGAGGGGTGAACGACGGCGATATTCCCCAGCTGCGGCGCCAGAGAATTCCCCATGGAGATCGTTTCATCGTGAAGTGGCAGGTCGTGGCTCTGCTGTGAGCCGGTGACCGTGTTCTCGTCGAGGTCGACGCAGTGATCGTCTCGGGGAGATCGTCGGTCACCTCTGGACTTCGCAGTTCGCCAGGACGAGCAAGGCCCGCAGGAGAGTGGTCGCGTGCCTGGCGTTCATGCGGACCTTGGTCAGGATGCGCCAGGTCTTGAGGTTCGCGAAGCCGTGCTCGACTGCGGCGCGTTCGCGGCTGACCAGGCGGTTGGTTTCCTTCTCGGCGGCGGTGAGCTGGTGGTTGCGGGTGGCCTTGCGGCCGGTGATAACCACCGGGTCGTCGTCGGGGGCGTCGTCCAGGCCGACGAATCCGAGGTCGGCCAGGGCGCCGAGGTCGGCCTCCCGCAGATGGTGGGTGATCTTGTTGTGGCGGGCGGTGGTGATCTCGCTGGACCGTCCGGGCTTGGCCGCCGAGATCCAGATCAGGTTGCCCGTGGCATCGGTCAGCGCGAGAAACAGCAGGCCGTGGGTCTTGTGCTTGCCGGAGAAGTTCTTGCGGTTCTCCCTGCCCGTGCGGCGGCGGGTGCGGATGAGGGTGCCGTCCAGCAGGACCACGTCCCCGCCCTTGCGGGCGATCTTCTTCAGGGCCCGGTCCAGACGTGGGGCACGCGCAGCGAGGAGGTCGAGGACTTCCAGGACCCAACGGCGCACGGTGGAAGCCGAGATGTTGTTCCCGCCGGCTATGTCGGCCAGGCGTTGATCGTGGCGGAGCACGGCGAGTACGACGATTGCCTGGGTGCCCGGGCTCGCCTTGCGCCAGCGGGTGCCCAGCTGTCGGCGGTGTCGGCGTATCAGGCCGACGACGAGTTCGACGGTCCGCTTCGACACCGGGAGCCGAACCTGGTAGACAACGTCAGCAGAGCCCTCGGCGGGCTGGTATTTCGTCACAGAAACCCCAACACCCGCTGGGGGCAATCGCGTTATGAACCTTCCCCTTGATCGTGGACACCTGGAGACTAGGACATGAGGTTCCAGAGGAAGTAGCACCAGGTGGGAAGCAAGTACACGAAGCGGTACACCGCGGAGTTCAAACGGGACGCGATCGCGCTGGTCGACTCCACGGGTAAGACGGTCAGCGCCGTTGCCCGGGAGCTCGGCATCAGCTCGGAGTCCCTGCGCGGCTGGTACCGCCAGGCCAAGGCGGACCGGGGCGAGCGAGCCCCGGGTGAGCTCACCACCGCCGAGCGCGAGGAGCTCAAGCGGCTGCGCAGGCAGAACGCCGAGCAGGCCAAGACGATCGAGGTCCTGCGAAAAGCCGCGGTCTTCTTCGCGAAGGAGAGCGATCGGTGAACGCGATGTACACGTTCATCGAGGCGGAGAAGACCACCTACGGTGTTACTTTCCTCTGCCGCCTGCTGAAGGTGGCCCGTTCCTCGTTCTATGCCTGGCTCGCCGCGGCGAAGGCCCGGGCCGCGCGCAAGGCCGCCGACCAGGACCTGGTCCATGAGATCACCGTCATCCACGTGGCCTCCCGCCATACCTACGGCGTGCCGCGCATCCATGCCGAACTGCGGTGCCTGGGCCGGGCGGTGAACCGCAAACGCGTCGCCCGCCTCATGCGCGAGCACTGCATCCAGGGCGTCACCCGTCGCAAGCGCCGTTCGCTGACACGGCCGGACAAGAAGGCCAGGCCGGCCCCGGACCTGATCGGCCGCGACTTCCATGCCGAGGTTCCCGGCACGAAACTGGTCGGCGACATCACCGCTCTGCCCACATCCGAGGGCTGGCTCTACCTCGCCTGCTGGTTGGACCTGGCCACCCGCGAGGTCGTCGGCTACTCGATGGCCGACCACCACCGCGCCGACCTTGTCGTCGATGCGCTGAAGATGGCCGCGGGCCGG
>NZ_JBEYFB010000082.1:0-17864 GCF_040634135.1 Streptomyces sp. NPDC007164 | reverse complement strand
CTCAACCCCCGCACCCCGCCACCCCGTTGGCAAGAAACACAACAGAACGGACACGACTCCGCAGGCCACGCCAAAGTCAAACCTTTAAATACAAGTTCAGAGGACGCTCAGATCGGTACCTCCGTAACCCGGCCGGTGGGGGCGCTCACTCGGCCCCCACGCTGAACAGGGCGTCGCGTGCGGCGGCAGCGTCGGGGTCGGTCCAGCCTCTTACGGTGATCCGTGCCTCCTCGCCGGGGAGCAGCGTGATCAAGCCCCGGTCCGCCACGGCGCCGGGTGCCAGACGGTCGGGTTGGAGGAGGAGATCGCGCACCGGAGTGCGGGCCGTGACGACGATGTCGATGGCGTCGGTTCCGGACTGGGCATCGAGGCGCACGTCGTACCGCGGCGCCGGATGGACGAACTCCTTGTCGAGCACGGAGAAATGCACCGCCCGAAGTCCGTCGGCATCGGCCACGAGGAATTGCCCGGTGGGGTCCTTCGGCAGCAGAGGACTCGGCACCGTCAGCCTGGTGACCGATCGTGGGCCCGCCTCCAGGTCGAAGGACGCCTCGTGCAGCACGGATCCCTCCGTGTCGATCAGGCGCAGGACGGCCGTCGCGCGCCAGGCGGAGCCGGACTGGTTGTCGAGGGCCAGCACGGGGCCGTCATCGGTGGGGACGAGGGAGAGCAGCCGGTCCGCGTAGAGCCGGCGCAGCTCGTGGTAGAGCGGCTTGAATCGGCCGTCGCCGTCGATGGCCGCCCACGAGCTGACCGGCCAGCAGTCGTTGAGCTGCCAGACCACGGTGCCGGCGCACACCGGCCAGTTCGCCCGCCAGTGCTCGATTCCTGCGGCTACGGCGCGTGCCTGGACGACCTGGGCCAGGTAGTGCCACCGGTCGAAGTCGCCCTCGGGCAGCCCGAAGTGATGCTCGATGCCCCGATCCAGTTTGCCGTTGCCGCCCTCGGCCTTCTGGTGGTGCATCATGCCGGGGGAGTAGGGGGCGAGCCGTTCGCCGGGCAGGGCGCGGTGGAGCGTCGCGAGTGCGGGGGGAGCCTGCCAGCCGAACTCCGCGCAGAAGCGGGGTACGTCCGCCCGGTACTCGGAGTAGTCCAGACGGTTCCACACTTCCCACGAGTGGTGGGTGCCGTGCCGGGGATCGTTGGGATGGTGTTCCCACGAGCCGGACCAGGGACTGCCCGCCGTGTACGGGCGGGTCGGGTCCAGCTCGGCGACGATCCGGGGCAGCATGCCGAGGTAGTAGCCCTCGCCCCAGGAATCGCCGGCCAGCGGCTGCTCCCAGTCCCAGTCCCGGAAGCCCCAGAGATTCTCGTTGTTGCCGTTCCACAACACCAGACTCGCGTGCGGCATCAGGCGGATAACGTTGTCACGGGCCTCTGCCTCGACCTCTCCGCGCAGCGGCTGCTCCTCCGGATAGGCGGCGCAGGCGAAGAGGAAGTCCTGCCAGACCATGAGCCCCAGTTCGTCGCACACGTCGTAGAACGCGTGATCCTCGTAGATGCCCCCGCCCCAGACTCGGACCAGGTCGACGTTGGCCTCGGCGGCCTGGGTCAGCCGATTCCGGTAGCGCTCGGGCGTGACCCGGGAGGGCAGGACGTCGTCGGGGATCCAGTTGACCCCGCGCGCGAAGATCCGTACGCCGTTGACGACGAAGGTGAACCCGGTGCCGTGGGCATCCGGGGAGCGGTCGATCTCGACCGTGCGGAAGCCGATGCGGCGCGTCCAGGCGTCGAGGCGGTCACCTCGCTCGTCGAGCAGCGTCACATCGAGGTCGTACAGCGGCTGTTCGCCGTATCCCCGCGGCCACCAGAGCGCCGGATCCGCCACATCCAGGCACAGCACCGCCTCGTCGCCCTCGAAGGCGATCTCCGCCTCGGCGCCGGCGCCTGCGACGGAGGCGCGGAGAGTCAGCCGCCGGCCGGTGCCGTTCGCGGTGCGCTCCGTGCGCACCCGAAGTTCGACGCGGCCGGTGGAGCCGTCGACCGAGACGAGGGGGCGGACCTCGGCGAGGCGGGCGGTGGACCAGTGTTCGAGGCGTACCGGCCGCCACATGCCGGCGGTCACGACGGTGGGACCCCAGTCCCATCCGAAACTGCAGGCCATCTTTCGGATGTACTGGAAGGGCTCCGGGTAGGCATTCGGCCGCTCCGCGGTCAGTGCACGGACGCGGTCCGCCTCGTCGTAGGCCGAATCGAAGCGCACTTCGAGCTGTCCGGTACGCCCTGTGATGTCGAAGCGGTGAACCCGGTGCATGTTGCGCGTGGTGCCGAGACTCTCGCCGGCGAGGACGACCTCGGCGGCGGTGTCGAGTCCGTCGAAGACCAGATCGGTCCGCTCGTGCCCGCTGCTGTGGTGCAGCTCGGTCACGTAGGACCATGCCCGCCGTCCCACCCAGGCGATCTCGGTCTCGTTGTGGCCGATGAAGGGGTCGGGTATGACCAGGGCGGTGAGCAGATCGGTGTGGACGCAGCCGGGGACGCGGGCGGGCAGCAGCGCTTCCTCGTGGCGCAGGCTCCAGCCCTCGCTCAGCTGGGTGACGTCCTTCATGGTGTACGGCTCCAATCGCCTGGCAGCTGACGTATGCGTTTGCGGATGCGTTACTGGGTTCGGTGGCGTGTCCCGGTCTGTGCGGCACACATGGCGTTCAGGGCGGGGGCGACGAATCGGTCGCGTGATCGCCGCACTGTTCATGAACCGATGAAGCTTCGATTGGTTCACGCGCAGTCGTCAATAGAGGGCATACGAGCCTGACTTGTGCAGATTGTGGTGCATGGAAGCCGACGCCGGGCAGCGGCCGCCAGGCCTGAACTTTACCGGTTCAGGTCTGGTCGGCATAGTGCCTCGGTCAGGTGCGACGGATCTCTGCTCAACGAGAGTGCGAGATGCCGCCCGGCGACGGCGGGCCGGTACTGCCTCGCGGGGCGAAGCCGGCACGTTCCATGCGGATGTCGTCCGCCGGCTCACCCGCGACGAGGGAGAGGAGCGCGCTCGCCGCGCGTGCGCCGTAGGCCGGAATGTCGCGGGTGATCACCGAGAGCACGGGGCGGACGACCTGGGTGAGCGGGGACTCGTCCCACGCCACGATCGAGAGGTCGGCGGGTACGGAGATGTTCAGTTCCTGGGCCACGGAGAGCGCCGCGACGGCCATGATGTCGTTGTCGAAGACGATCGCCGTGGGGCGCCGGGGCGAGATCATCAGGCTCCGCGCCGCGCGGGCGCCCTCGTCGCCCGTGTAGTCGGTGTGGATCACGGTCGCCCCGGGGATCCCGGCCTCCTGGCAGGCCGCGTTCAGTGCCACGTCCCGCACCGCCGTGTGCGCCAGTCCTGCGGGCCCGGCCACACGGGCGATCCGGCGATGACCGAGTGCCACCAGGTAGCGGACGACATCGTGCACGCTCTCACCGTCGTCCGACCAGATCGCAGGAAGCGTGCCCGTCGCATGAGGCGGCCCGATGGCGACCGCGGGCAGGCCGAGCGCTTCGACGGCGGGCGGGCGGGGATCATCGGTTTGAAGGTCCATCAGGAGGACACCGTCGACGCGTCTCTCGCCCCACCAGCGGCGGCACAGTTCGATCTCGCTCTCCTGCGAGTCGACCATCTGCAGCATCAGCGCGTACGACCGCTCGACGAAGACGCTCTCCACCCCGCTGATGAACTCCATGAAGAACGGTTCGACGCCCAGTGTCCGGGCGGGGCGCCGCACCGCGAGGCCCACTGCCTGTGCCCGACCGCCGGTGAGGGCCCGGGCGGCGCTGTTGGGGCGCCAGCCCAACTCCTCGGCGATGTCCTTGATCGAAGCGCGAGTGGTCTCGGAGACGCCCGGCAGATCATTGAGCGCGTACGAGACCGCCACCTTGGAGACGCCGGCGCGGCGTGCGATGTCCGCCATGGTCGGCCGCTTCACACGCCGCTCCTGTTCTGCGCCGAGCTGATCTCGGTGGGGGAAGTCTGGGGAGACCCTACCCGTCCGTGCGGGCGGCCTTCCGAAGGTCCTTGCGGGAGGCCGCCCGGCTGTGGCTGCTACGAGGCGTTGCCGGCGTCGGCCGTGGCAGTCGGCCGCAGTGGTCCGGCGACACCGCGGCCCTGGTCGGCGCCCACGTTCGGCGGACTGCCGACCGGGTTTCCGTACAGGTCCCGGTGCGGGGAGCCCGGGACGGGAATGCCCGCACGCAGCGCGGGTGATCCGGTGTGCAGGCGCAGTCCGTCGGGGAGGGGGCCGGTGGGGTCGGTGAGCCGGGGGTCGGCGGTGGTGCCGTCGGGGTTGGCGGGGGCGCTGCGGATGTTGACGAGGTTGTTGTGGGTGAGGGTGACGGCGTTGCTCTTGAGGTTGAAGGAGGCGGTGCCGGTGCCTTCCTTGAGGACGATGTTGTTGGTGAACGTGATGTCGTGTTTGTTGGTGGTGTTCTCGTTGATGACGGTCTGGCTGATGCCTTCGCCGATGTAGATGGTGTTGTTGTGGGCACGTACGGTGTCGAAGGTGCCGGAGCAGGTTTCGATGCCGCGGTAGTGGTCGTTGCGGCTGATGTTGTAGCGGATGACGGCGTCGGCGAGTCTGCCGGTGGCGGTGCAGACGAGGAAGAAGCCGCCGGCGTTGTCGTGGCTGACGTTGTACTGGAAGACGGTGCCGAAGGTGCCTTCGTCGACGTCGTAGGCCATGCCGTCGCGGGTGGTCTCGCCGCCGGACACCTCGTTGTACTGGAAGAGGGTGTGATCGGCGTTCCACGGCCACATGCCCGCGTTGTAGCCGGCCGAGCGGCGCTGGAACCCGTCGAGGCGGTTGTGCTCGACCAGGGTCTTGTCGGCGGCGGTGATGACGATGCCGTCACCTCCCAGGTCCTTCAGGGTGTTCCCGCGCACCACGACACGGGTGGAGGGCAGGTACGCGGGCCCGTCCGGGTCGTAATCCCCGTGCACGGGACGGTTGTTCCACGTGGAGGCGAAGTAGATCCCCTCACGGTCGACGGTGGTGACGGTGTTCCCCGAGACGACCACGTCGTCGAACTTGGTCGGCGCGGCGGAGCCGGTCACCGAGAACAGGATGCCGGCGGATCCCTCGGTGCCCTTGGTGTCGTCGCCGAGAATGTCGTGGACGTCCAGGCCGGTGAGCCGGTAGTGGGTGCCGGTGCCGAAGTCCTGGAGCTGGACCCGTACCCCTCGCTTGTTGCGGCCGGGATTGCCGGAGTTGGTGATCTCCAGGTCCTTCGCCTCGACCCACTGGGTGTTCTTGAGCAGGAGGGTCTCGGGGCTGCCGCCGCCGTCTATGACCGGCTTCGCACCCTGTCCGTATGCGCCGATCATCATCGGCTTGCCCGGCCGTCCGGTGCCTTGCGGGGCCAGGGTGCCGGTGCAGCGGCTGCCGCGCTTGAGGAGGATCGAACTGCCGGTCTTCAGGTTCAGGCGGTTGACCTGATCGAGGGTCCTCCAGGGCTGGTTGCGGGAGCCGTTCTCCCTTCCGGATGCGGCCCCGCAGTCGACGTACTGAACCTGTCTGGAGCTGTTCCGGGCGGTGGTCGCCGCCGACGTGGGCGTGGACGCAGAGGCGGCCGGTGCTGTGGATGCTGCCAGTGCTAGGGCTACGAGCGCTGCGCCTGCTGCGCGTACGGTCTTGGAGCGGCGTGGCAAGGGTGTGGTCATCTGTCTCCGCTTTCCTCGGGTGCTTGCCCGGCGCGCTCGGAAGCGGACGGCCGGGCGTGGGTTCCGGTTCGCAGGGGCATGGCGTTGCCCGCCCGGGGCGCTGTTGTGAAGCTGTGGAGCGCCGCGAGGCGGCGGCTCGGTATCAGGAGTCGAACCCAGTCCTCGAAGTGAGTTCCTGAAGTCAGCCGTCGAAGACAGTCCTCGGCCGGCGACTTCAGGCGGGCTCCCGGCAGCCTCGGCGTGCTGTGGTGGCACGTCGGCCCGTGCTACCGGATGTTGAGCTCGACCCGCAGCGGCCGGTGGTCGGAGACCGTGACGTCCAGCACCCGGGCCCGCCGCGCCTCGACGCCCGACGAGGCGAACACGTAATCGATCCGCTCCCGCGGATTCACCGAGTCGTACGTGAATCCGTCCCCCTTCCCGGCGGCCGGCCAGGTGTCGGTCAGCCGCTTCGTCACCGAAGCGATCTCCTCACTGTCCGGCTTCGCGTTCAGGTCGCCCACCAGAACCGTGGGAAGACGGGAGCCGTTCACGATCGCGTTGATCGCCGCCACCTGCGTCCGTCGCTCGGCCTGCGAGGTGTCCTCCAGATGCGTGTTCAGGAAACGCATCTTCCTGCCCCGGACCATGAGGTCGGCCTCCAGCAGACCCCGCTGCTCGCCCGTCTCCGAACGGGGGAGCAGCGTAATGCGGGTGTTCACGATCGGGAACCGGGACAGGACCGCCGTTCCGTACCGGCGTCGCGGATCGCCCGGCTCTTCCGGATCCAGGTCCAGGTTCGTGCCGTAGGCCAGGTGCAGGCCCAGTCGATTCGCGAGCCACTCCGCCTGGTCGACGAAGTCGCTGCGCGAGGCGAAGTGCCGGTCCACCTCCTGCAGGCCGATCACATCCGCGCCCGACTGCCGTACCGCCTGGGCCACATGAGTCAGATTCAGCACATCATCCGGATCCGCGCCATGGTGAATGTTGAACGTCATCACCGTCACGTCACGTCCGGCCGCCGACGTCCAGGATGCCGAGGCTGTCGCCGATGCCGTTCCAGTAATGGCCAGAGCCGTCGCAGCGGTCAAGGCCGCCACCGTGATCAACGCGCATCTGTTCCATGCACGAGACACACCACACCTCCGAATCACACAGAAAGCGAACGCCAACTCACGGCGTTCCGAAGGTGGTTGAACATAACCGCGCTCAGTCAAACACTCAACTGGTGAATCCTGCCCAGATGGCCGGTTCATGAGCCAATGGCGTGATGGTCGGATATGGGCGGTGCGGATTTTGTTCGCGCCGATCTCTTGACGTCGGGGCCCCTCGCCCCGAACATATCCAAAGTCCTTTAATTAAAGGGTCTTTACTTACCCGGAGGCGACCTCTGTGTCCGAGCCGTACCTGCCGCCGAACGACCCCCGCCGCCGTGCCGAGCGCGGGCTGGCGCGGGTGTCCGCGCGTCGGCAGCCGCCCGAGCGGACCAAGGCGAGCACGCTGGACAGCAGGATCCACAACCGCGCGCTGGTCCTGGCGACGCTGTACCACCAGGGCGCGATGAGCAGATCGGAGATGGCGCGGACCCTGGGTCTCACGGCCCCCACGGTGTCCGCGCTCATCGCCGATCTCGAAGGCGACGGACTCGTCGTCGACACCGGTCCCCGCAAGGACAGCCGGCTGGGCAAGCCGGCGAGCGTGATGCGGATCGACGACGACGCCGCCCACATCCTCGCCCTGGACCTGTCCGGCAGCGAATACTTCAGCGGTGCGGTCCTCAACCTCCGCGGTGAGGTGGTCCATCGTGCCCGCGTGCGGTACGGGGACATCGTCGGCGAACGTGCCATCGGCCTGGTGTTCGATCTTGTCGGCGAGCTGGTGGACCTCGCGCCACGGCGCATACTCGGCATCGGGGTCGGCTCGCCCGGCATCGTCGGCGATGCCGGAGTCATCCATCACGCCGCCCATCTCGGCTGGAGCGAACTGCCACTCGCCACCCAGCTCTCCGAACGCTTCGGTGTGCCTGCTTACGTCGGCAACGATGTGAACATCGCCGCACTCGCCGTACTGCACTTCCGGAACGCCAAGACGCAGAACCTCATGGTCATCACCATCGAGCACGGCGTGGGTGCGGGCCTGATCGTGGGCGGCGAACTCGTCGAGGGCGAGCAGTTCGCCGCCGGCGAGATCGGGCACGTAACCGTCGACGAGGACGGCGATCCGTGCATCTGCGGACATCGCGGATGCTTGGAACCACTGATCGACGCGGCCGAACTGCGCAAGCGCCTGGCCGGCCGCCACCCGTCCGAACACGACGACGTACTTGCCGACGCGGGCCGGGCGCTGGGCACCGTACTCGCCCCGATCAGCAGCGTGCTCAACCTCAACGAGATCGCCCTGCTCGGCCCGCCGGACCTTGTCGAGGGCCCGTTCCTCGACTCCGCGGCCGCGGTGATCCGGGCACGGACCTACGCGCCCATCAGCGCCTCACTGGCCATGCGGTCACTCGCGGGCGACCCGGACCTCATCCTGCTCGGCGGAGCCAGCATCGTCCTCTCGGGCGAGCTGGGCGTGTGGTGAGACACGAGCTCCCGACCGGCTGCCGACCCGGCTGACGGCCCGGCTCCTACTCGTCCCTCCCGGAAAGCCCTCTTCCCGGAGCCTTCCTCCCGGAGCCTCTGCCTCCCAGGAGCCTGTTCCTCCCAGAGCCTGTTCTTCTCGGAACCCGTCCTTCTCAGGGCTCATCCCCAGAGCCATTTTCCCAGGAGTTTCCATGACACATAAAGGAATGCGGTACAGCGCACTTGTGGCCGTCACTCTGGCCGCGGCCCTCGGTGCGAGCGCCTGCTCGGGGTCTGCGGGCCGCGATTCGGGCGGTGATACGAAGCCCCGGGCGGTCCCTGTGGTCAAGGGTGACGGAAAGACCCTGACCGTGTGGGTGATGGACGGCGACTACTCCGACGCCACGCTCAAGGCGATGAACGCACAGTTCACCCAGCAGACCGGCGCCAAGGTGAAGGTGGAGGTCCAGAACTGGGACGGCATCACCACCAAGATCACCACAGCGCTCGCCACCTCGACCCCGCCGGACGTCATCGACATAGGCAACACGCAGGTGGCGAGCTTCGCCGCCAGCGGAGGGCTGATGGACCTCACCCCGTATACCAAGGATCTCAAGCAGGGGCAGTCCTGGCTGGCCGGTCTCGAAGAGCCCGCGACGGTGGACGGACGGCTGTACGCCGTGCCCTCGTTCGCCGGTGCCCGCGCGGTGATCTACAACAAGAAGATCTGGGCCCGGGCAGGAGTGAAGTCCGCTCCCGCCACCTTCGACGAACTGACCGGTGCCCTGCGCAAGATACGCGCGGCCAACACCGCCCCCGACTTCTCCCCCTTCTACCTGCCGGGCCGTTACTGGCACACCGGTGTGCAGTTCGTGTGGGACGCGGGCGGCGACATCGCGGCGAAGCAGGGCTCCAGCTGGAAGGGAACGCTCGGCTCCGAAGCGGCGCAGCGCGGCCTGAACGAGTACAAGCAGTTCCAGAACGAGTTCTCCGCACCGGCCACCCGTACCATCGACACGCTCAACCCCGACCAGACCCGGGTCTTCGCGGACGGCAGGACGGCGGCGATGAGCGCCACCAACGCCACGATCGCTCTCATCAAGAAGGCCAACCCCGCCTTCAAGGAATCCGACCTCGGGACCTTTCCGTTCCCGGGCAGGTCCGGCAAGTCCCAGCCCGTGATGCTCGGCGGATCCGACTGGGGCATCGCCGCCAAGAGCGCCAACTCGGACCTCGCCCTGCAGTGGGTGAAGATCGCGACCGCACCGTCCGTGCAGAAGCAGTGGGTGGCCGGCCACGACGGCTGGATCCCGAACAGCACGGGCGCGGTGAAGGCCACCCGTGGCGAGGCCGACCCCCTGTTCCGGGGGTTCTTCGACGCGGCTCTGCGATCCAAGGCCACCCCGGCCGCCGCCGACTGGGCGGCAGTGGAGGGCAACAAGGACATCGACAAGGTGTTCTCCTCCATCGCCTCCGGTACCAGCAGCCCGAAGCAGGCGGCCGACACATTCGACAAGACGGTGGGCAAGGTACTCAATGCCCAGCACTGAGCAGCCCGTCCGCGGCAACCCGAAGGCGGCAGGCAGCCCGAAGGCGGCCTTCCAGGACTCCACACCCGGGCCTGCGGCCGATACGCTGCCGCGGCACCGTGCCGGCGCCGGAACCCGAGCCGCGTCCGCACGGCACCGCGGACCGTGGGTGGCGTGGTGGCTGCTGACTCCCGCCGGGCTGGTGATGCTGGCCGTCACCGTCGCACCGATCGCCTTCCTCGTCTACGCGTCGTTCACCGACTACGACCAACGCTCCCTGTTCACCGGAGCGTTCGACGTCGTCGGCACCCGCCAGTACACCGACCTCCTGTCGCAGCCGGAGTTCTGGGACGCCCTGACCCGGACCGTTGTGTTCACCGCCGCGATGGTGGCGGGAAGCATCGCCGTGGGAGCAGGCGTCGCCCAACTCCTCACCCGGCTGGGCACGGCCATGCGCATGACCGTCACCATCGTCCTCATCCTGGCCTGGGCGATGCCGACAGTCGCCTCGTCCCTCGTGTGGAAGTGGCTCTTCCAGCCCGGATACGGAGTGGTCAACTGGCTGCTCACACAGACCGGCCTGTTCGGCGACATGACCAACACCGACTGGTCCAACAGCGCACCCCTGGCCTATCTGTCCATCTGGCTGCTCATCGTCTGGCAGGCCGTGCCCTTCATCGCGCTCACCCTGTACGCGGCGCTGAGCCAGATGCCGGGAGAGCTGCAGGAGGCCGCCCGGCTCGACGGGGCAGGGGAGTGGCGCCTGTGGTGGTCGGTCACTCTCCCGTTCCTCCGCCCGACACTCACACTGGTCACCCTGATGTCGGTGATCTGGGACTTCAACGTCTTCAACCAGATCTGGCTCATCTCGGCCGGAGGACCCGACTCCGCGACGACCACACTGGGGGTCTTCGCGTACAAGACCGCATTCGTGGCATTCCGGGTCGGCCAGGGCGCGGCGCTGTCCGTCGTCACGACCATCATGCTGCTCGCCGTCACCGCCCTGTACATCCGACGCCTGCTGCGTTCCGGGGAGGACCTGTGACCAAGCTCCGCACACGCGGCGCCCGTTCCACCGCGGCCCGGGGCCGGCTGCTCAGCAACAGCCTCGCGATCGTGTTCTGTCTCGTGTGGATCTTCCCGGTCTACTGGATGGTCAACACCGCGCTCAAGCCCCGCGCCGAGGCGATGACGGCGACGCCGCACTTCTGGCCCAGCTCACCCACTCTGCACAACTTCGATGTCGCGCTCAACCGGACGGGGTTCTGGACGAACCTGTGGAACAGTCTGCTCGTGGTCGGCGGAACAGTGCTCGTCGCCGTCGTGCTCGGGCTGTTCGCGGCAGCCGCGGTCTCGCGGTTCCGGTTCCGCGGCCGGCGCACCGTCATGGTCGCGATCCTGGTGGCACAGATGCTGCCGGGCACAGCCCTGCTCATCCCCACCTTCCTGGTCTTCAACGAGGCCGGGCTGTTGGGCACTTACACCGGGCTGATACTCGCCTACCTCGCACTGGCACTGCCGTTCTCGATCTGGGTGATGCGGGGATTCTTCGCGGCCATTCCCGTAGAGATCGAGGAGGCCGCCCGCCTCGACGGAGCCTCAACCTGGCAGGTGCTCTGGAAGATCCTCTTCCCGCTGGTGCTGCCGGGCGTGATCGCATCGAGCATCTTCGCGTTCATCGCCGCCTGGAACGACTACCTGATCGCCTACACGTTCATGAAGGACCGGAGCCAGTACACACTGCCGGTGTGGCTGGCATCCTTCACCAACCCCGCCAGCGGAACCGACTACAGCGCGCAGATGGCCGGTTCGGTCATCTTCTCCCTCCCGGTGGTCGTGTTCTTCCTCCTCATTCAGCGCAAGTTGGTCTCCGGCATGTCGGCCGGAGCAGTGAAAGGGTGATCCCTCCGATGTTCCTCCCTCGCCCCACATCAGTGCGGCCCGACAGCGGCGAGTTCGTGCTCGACACCTCGACCGCGATCACCGCCGCGCCGGAGCTGCGTTCCACGGCCCGCTGGCTGCAGTCGGTCCTGCGGCCCTCCACCGGCCTGGACCTGCCGTTGCTCTCACATCTGCCCGAGGCACAGCACACGATCGACCTGCGGCTGGGCGAGGGCCTCGGCCCCGAGGCGTACCGGCTCCGGGCGAACTCCGACGGCATCGTCATCGAAGGCGGCGACCGGGCCGGCGCCTTCTACGGATGTCAGAGCCTGCTGCAGTCGCTGCCCGCCGAGGTCCACCGCCGCTACGAGGTGGCCGGCGTGCGGTGGGCGGTGCCCGCCGTACGCATCGAGGACGCACCGAGGTTCGCCTGGCGCGGCACGATGCTGGACGTGGCACGGCACTTCATGCCCAAGCACGACGTGCTGCGTTTCCTCGACCTGATGGTCATGCACCGCCTCAACACACTGCATCTGCACCTCACCGACGACCAGGGCTGGCGGGTGGAGATCCTTCGGCACCCGAGACTCACCGAGGTCGGTGCGTGGCGGCACGAGTCCCCGCTCGGCGCGTCGCCCGAGGCGCCCGGGGACGGACGGCCGCACGGCGGTTTCTACACCCAGGACGACATCCGTGAGATCGTCGGATACGCGGCACAGCGACACATCACCGTCGTCCCCGAGATCGACATCCCCGGGCACTCCCAGGCCGCGATCGCCGCCTATCCCGAACTGGGAGTCGGCGGTGAACCGGCGGAAGTGTGGACGCGCTGGGGCGTCAACCCTCGCGTCCTCAACACCGAGGAGTCGACCGTCGCCTTCTTCCGCGACGTCCTCGACGAAATCATGGGCCTCTTCCCCGGCCCGGTCATCGGAGTGGGCGGCGACGAGTGCCCCACGACCGAGTGGAGCGAGGACCCGCGCACACAGGAGTTGATGCGCGAACGCGGGCTGCGCCACGAGAACGAACTGCGGTCCTGGTTCGTACGGCAACTCGGCTCACACGTCACATCGCGCGGACGCCGTCTGCTCGGCTGGGACGACCTGCTGGAGGACGAGGTGCCGGCCGGAACCGTCGTCGCCTCGTGGCGCGGCATGACCGGCGCCGTCACGGCGGCCCGCCGGGGCCTGTACGTGATCGCGTGCCCGGACGACCAGGTGTATCTCGACTACCGGCAGTCCGACCGGTCCGACGAGCCGATCCCCGTGGCCGTGCCCGTCACGGTGGAGACGGCGTACGGATTCGACCCGGTCCCGCCCGAGTTGACGGACGCGGAACGCGAACACGTCCTGGGCGGCCAGGCCAACATCTGGACCGAGCACATGGACTCGCCACGGACCGTCGACTACTTCGCGTTCCCCCGCCTCTGCGCCGTCGCCGAGGCGCTGTGGACCACCGGCGAGCGCCGGTACGAGGAGTTCCGCGGCCGTCTGGACCACCATCTGGCCCGCCTGGACGCCGTCGGCGTCGAGTACCGCCGCGAGACCGGCCCCCTGCCGTGGCAGACCCGTCCGGGCATCGTGGGACGGCCGTCGACGCTCGCCGAGCGGGAGGTATTCATCGACGTACTCGTGGCCGACATCAAGTCCTGACCCCGGCAGTCCTCAGGACATCGACGATCCGACCGGCGGCTTCGGCGGAGAGGAGGCCGCCGGTCGCGCCGGTCGCGTCGGTTGCGCTGGGCGCGCCCGTCATGCCGGGACCGCATGCCGCCCGGGAGGACGTCCCGTTCGGGAGTCCTCTTCAGCTTCACCTTCGGCGGCAGTCCGGCCGGGCCGGGCTCTCCCACGTCTGCGTCTCCCGTACGACCGGAGCTGCGCTCACACGGTGGTCCGGCTCGCCGGGCGGCCGGCGGCGGCCAGCGCGGTCACCTCCTCCCGTGCCGAAGCCAGCGAATTCGCTGCCTGCGATTGCTGGTGGGCCAGGTGCGGCACCACCGCGGCCATCGTCAGCTCGGCGCTGACGAAGTGGATGTTCTCCTCGGGCACACCCTGCTTGCCGAAATAGGCCCGTAGATACGGTGTCTGGAAGTCCCAGGCCTCCTGCGGAGTACCCGGGCCGTAGGACCCGCCCCGCGTTGTGATCACCACAACCTTCGTGGTGCGCAACAGACTCTCCCCGGTGTCCGGGTCGGTGAATACGCCAGGGAATCCCACCCGGTCGATCCATGCCTTGAGCAGGGCGGATACCGAAAAGTTGTACATCGGGGCACCGATCACAACAGTGTCGGCGGCCAGGAGCTCGGTGATCAGGGAGCAGGTCAGCGCCCATTCCCGTTCCTCCGCCGGGCTGCGAATCCACGCGTCGATGTCGGCCAGGGGAGGAAGACCGTTCCGCTCCAATCGCCGCCCCAGCGTGCAGTAGGCCGTATCCAACGGTGGGACCGGATCTGCGGCCAGATCCCGGTAGCGACAGCGGTCTCCGGCCGGGCCGCGCACAGCGCGCCAGGTCTCGGCGAACAACGCGGTCAGCTCCCTGCTGACCGATTCACCGGAGCGATTGGCACTGGAATCCAGATGCAGCAAGGACGTCATGGGTTTCTCCTGTCACCTCAGCCGGCTTGCATTCGTCATAGAGGTGACGAGTCGGGACGAGGAAAGGTGACCGGTGAACGAGTGCGATGGGCTGGCCGAACACTTCGAGGAGCAACGCGGCCGGCTTCAGGCAGTGGCCTACCGGTTGCTCGGCTCACCGAACGAGGCCGAGGACGCCGTGCAGGAGGCGTGGCTGCGTCTGGGCCGGACAGACGTCAGCACCGTGGACAATCTGGCCGGCTGGTTGCGGACAGTGGTGACCCGCATCTGCCTCGACATGCTGCGCGCTCGCACAGCACGGCGGGAGGACTTCGCCGAACAGCAGGTGCTCGATCAGATCTCGGAGCCCGCTCAGGGCAGCCAGCCGGAGGACAGGGCTCTGCTGGCCGACTCGGTGAGCCATGCGCTGCTCGTGGTACTGGACGCCCTTGAGCCCGCCGAACGCGTTGCCTTCGTGCTGCACGACATGTTCGCCGTACCGTTCGGCCAGATCGCGCCCATCCTGGAGCGCACTCCCGTGGCCACCAAGAAGCTCGCCAGCCGTGCGCGCCACAAAGTGCGGGGTACTCCCGCCGTCCCGGCGGATGAACTCGCCCGCCACCGGCAGGTCGTCTCCGCGTTCCTGTCGGCAGCCCGGGCCGGTGACCTCAACGCGATCCTCGCGGTGCTCGCACCCGACGTGGTGCGCCGCAGCGACCCCGCGGCGCTGCCACCTGGCGCGGCCGCCGAGCTCCGTGGCGCGCGGGCCGTGGCGGAGGGGACCGCACTCCTTGCGCACAGGTCGCGGCTCGCGGAACTGGCCCTGGTCGACGGCACGGTGGGGCTCGTGGTGGCTCCGCGCGGAGGGTTGCTGATCGCGCTCACCTTCACCATCGAGAAGGACAGGATCGCCGCGTACGAAGTGATCGCGGATCCCGCCCGCCTCCGTCGCCTCGACCTCGCCGTCCTCGCCGAGTGAGCAGCGCTGGGGGAGCGACTCCCGCACCGGCTGCCAGTACGGGGACGGTCGAGGACCGGTCAGTGTGCGTTCTCGGTGGGCCGGATGCCGCGGGGGATCCAGGCCCAGGCTGCCGCCGCGGCGGCCAGGGCCAGGACGGATCCGATGGCGAAAGCCGGTGTCATGCCGTGGGTGAAGGCGCGGGCGACCTGTTCCAGGAGCGAGGCGCCCTGGGCACCACCGATTTCCTGGGCGGCATGGGCCCCCTCGCCCACCGAATCGTGTGCCGCAGCCGGTGCGGAGGCCGGCAGGCTGCTTCGGTACAGAGCGCCGGCCAGGGAACCGAGGGAGGCCACGCCGAGGGCGGCGCCGAGTTCGTAACAGGTCTCCTCGATCGCGGCCGCGCCGCTGACGTGCTCGTTTGGTGTGGCGGCCATCAGGGTGACCGAAGCCACCGTCGTGGCGAGCCCGGCGCCGAAGCCGATGAGGGCCAGGGCGGCCGCCATGACGGGGTAGCCGAGATGATCGTCACCGTCCTGGGCCAGCCGGGGCAGGACCAATCCCGTGGCCATCAGGACCAGACCGGATGCCATGACATGGCGGATCGGAAGGACACGCATGAGTGCCGGGGCGAGCAGGGAGGTCACCACCAGGGCCAAGGGCGCTGGCAGTACCCGCAGTCCCGCCTGGAGAGGCGAGTAGCCCTGCGCGTACTGGAACCACTGCGTGAGCAGGAACAGCACCGCGCCGAGCGCGACCATGCCCAGGAAGAGAACCGTGGCCGAGACGCTGAAGGCGCGGCTGGTGAACAGACGCACATGCAGCAGAGGGTGGGCCAGGCGCAACTGGCGGCGCACGAACAGGGTCAGGACGACGGCTGCGAGCGCCAGCATCAGCCAGGGCAGGGGCGAGGCGAGCCCGCTCTTGCCGAGCTGCTTGATACCGGCGGCCAGGGCGATCATGCCGACGATGGACTGGGCGACGCCGGTCCAGTCCCAGCGTCCGGCGCGCGGCGCGAACGATTCGGGCAGGAACCAGGCACCGAGGGCGATGACGGTCAGTGCGATGGGCACATTGAGCAGGAAGGCCGACTGCCAGCCGTAGTCCTCGACCAGGAGCCCTCCCGCGACCGGGCCCAGCGCCATGCCGCCTCCCATGACCGCTGCCCACACCGCGTAGGCGAACGCCCGCTCGCGGGCATCGGTGAAGACGTGCCGCAGGATCGACAGGGTGGTGGGCATGATCGCGGCGCCGCCGACGCCGAGCAGCGCGCGGGCGGCGATCACGTGCCATGCCTCGGTGGCTGCTACCGCGCCCAGCGAGGCTGCGGCGAACAGCGCGAAGCCGACCAGCAGGAGTCGCTTACGACCCCACCGGTCACCCAGCGCGCCGGCGGTCACCAGCAGTCCGGACAGGGCGAGCGCGTACACATCGATGATCCACAGCTGCTCCACGGCGCCAGGCTGAAGATCGGCGACCAGTGAGGGGAAGGCGACGTTGAGGATCGTGGTGTCCATGGCGATCAGCAGCAGGCTGCCGGAGAGGATCGCCAGGACGACCCAGCGGCGCGCGTGCACACGGTCTGCGACCGGGGCCACGGCGGGGCGGGACATTGAGACTCCATGGGGTTGAGTAAGACCTTCAAGTCTTAATTGAGACATCAATGTATCATCTCGTTGCGCTCGGACAATGGACGGTGCTGCCGGACGCCGTCCCGAAGGCCGCCCCTGCGACCACCGATCTTCCAAATACCAAGGCAGACCTACCGTCCACGCGTGGACCGGTCGTCACGCTGGGTGCGTCGGCTCTGGCGAGCGTCTGCATCTGCTTGGCGAGGTGGGGCGGGGGAAGGCAGAACGAAGTACCGGGCGAGCTGCGCGGCCGAAGAGGTGTCTCCCGGCTTCAGCCGCACCAGTGCTGCGGCGCAGGCAACAGCCATTCAGCGGCCGGGGCGTGAAAGTGATTGCGGAATCCCGCTGAGCCGACAGCGTCTCTTGAGCCTGGCGGCTCTGGTCGGGAGTTGTGCCGAACCGCCCGCCTCGGCCGAACCCTCCTGTCGGCCTGCCGGTAGGCTCGTCCGCCATGCCCGTATCGAAACTCGCATGGATCACCCCGCGCAGGGTGATGGTCGCCGCCGTCCTGGCCTCCGTATTCGCATCCGGCTGGTACCTGGGGCAGCCTGTCCGGCTCCCACAGTGCGACGCGCCGATGAAGACCGTGCGCTACAGCGACCACCTGGCAGCCGACGGAATACGGAACTGCGACGAGAAGCCGCGACTGCTGGCCTGGCTCACGGGGAATTTCCGCTGAGGGCGGGTGCCGATCCCGGCACTGTGCAGAACCAGCACGCGTTCCTGGTGCTGGAGACCCTGGCGCCGACCGGGCGGCCGGTGTTCGTGCTGCGCGAGGTGTGCGACATCGAGCACGTCGAGATCTCCGAGGCGTCGACCGCGGTCCGCGAGATCACCCACCGGGTAAGGGCCTTTGTCGCCGCACGCCGACCGCACGAGGCCGCCGACGTCAACGGGATACGCCACACCGACGAGGCACTCGGGCGGCTGGGTCCTGTCCGGCGGATCGTGGTCGGAGCCATACCCGGATCGCGGCTGCGGTGACTGTGGCGTGGGAGGCATAGGCTCGCTTGTCGTAACGGGTGGGTGCGCCACGAGGCGCCATGGAATCGAGTGAGGTGAGAGACCTTCACCGCCGGGTTGTCGCAGCAACCTGGTTGAAGCTGGGGGCAGTTCG
>NZ_JBEYFB010000081.1:0-18104 GCF_040634135.1 Streptomyces sp. NPDC007164 | reverse complement strand
GATGCGGGCCTGGGTCGCCGAACAGGACTGGCTCACCCTGGAACGATTACCCGCTCTACGCTCCCGAGCTGAATCCGGTGGAACTGCTGTGGTCCTCGCTCAAGAAGCGCGAACTCGCCAACCTCGCCGGCGACCACCTCGCCGATGTCGCCGACGCTACCGGGCAAGGCATCCACCGCATCAACGCCAACCCCCGACTGCCATGGTCATTCCTCGCCCATACGGGCCTGACCGTCCACCCACCACACCCACCGAACTTACGAAAAGATCAGTAGTTCTTGCTCCCACAGGATCGTGGCCGAACGACTCCACGCGGCCTGTGACTCTGCGCCTTTCCGATAGCCTCGAGGGACATGACTTCGAACCGTTCCTCCCACCGGATACCGCTGGACGCTCTGGAATCACTGTGCGAATCTGCCATCCGGTCCGCAGGCGGATCCCCAGAGACGGCTGCAGTTCTCGCGTCAGCGACCGTTGCCGCCGAGCGACGAGGCAGGCGTGAAGTGGGAGCGGCGCATCTGCTCGACTACCTCTCCGCTCTCCGATACGGACGTCTGAACGGCGTGGCCCGACCCCGCGTCGCCTCGGCTCGGGCCGCCATCGTCACCGTCGACGCCGACTGCGGCACCGCGCAGCTCGCGTTCGACCACGCCCTCGAAGCCCTTGTCGAGCGGGCTCGCACCAGCGGTGTGGCCATTCTCGCCATGTATAACTCCTTCAGCGCCGGAGAGCTCGGTCACTACACATCGCGCGTCGCCGAAAAGGGGTTGATCGCCCTGGCATGCGCCAACTCGCCGGCGCTCATGGCCGTGTACGGAGCGCGCGTGGCAATCACGGGCACCAATCCGCTCTCGTGCGCGCTGCCTCACCCGTCGGGTCCGCGGATGTTCGATCAGGCAACGAGCGCGACCGCCTGGGTGACCGTCCGCGACGCGGCGATGCGAGGCGAGACCATTCCGGACGGCTGGGCGCTCGACGCCGACGGCAACCCGACCTCCGACGCACGCGCCGCCCTGAGCGGCGCGCTCCTGCCGTTCGGAGGTGTCAAGGGTGCCAACATCGCGATCATGGTCGAGATGCTGGCAGCCGTGGCCGGCGGATCGTTCTCACAGGATGCGGCGCCCTTCGACTCCGGAACCCGGTCCCCGCGCCTGGGCTTGTTCGCCGCGGCGATCGACCCGACCGCATTCGACACGTCGTACACACAGCGAGCGGAGGATCATCTGAGTCGACTCGCCTCCGAGCACGGCGCGGACTTCGGCCGACGGAAGACGCCCATCACCGAGGTCGAAATCCCCGACGACGTCTACCGAGCGCTCATGACGCCCTGACCGAGCATCGCGAAGATGCCTGCGCCCACCCGACCGAATCGCTGCCGGCTCACTGGCGACGAGCTCTTCCCCGGAGCACCGGCGCCTGAGGGACCGATACATCCCGCACTTCCCGTGGGCCAGCGCTCGCCGCGGCCGGCCGACGATGAACCCGGTGGTGGCATCGGCTTCGAGGTGAGGTCACCACCGGGCGGGAGCCGCCCCACATGAGAGTAGACGGCCCTGTCACCGCCTCGGCCCCACCCAGCCGGGGCATATGACCGGGCGCGGGTAGCGGGTTGCACAGGAATATGGTTCGCCTCGACTGATCGACGCGACGCTGCGGGCCGAGGTTTTGACGAAGGCCGCGGTGATTCACGAGCGGGTCAAGCTCTACGTGCAGGAGGCCCGCCCAAGGATCGCGGAGAAATTGGGGATCACCCCGCGGGAGCTGGCAGGGATGCATCGCAGGTTCGAGGTGATCCCCGGTGCTCAGGTTCAGGTGGACTGTGGTGATGAGGGCAGGATCCTCGCTCATCTGGGCATCCCGAGGGTCTACTCCTTCCACATGGTGCTGTCGTACTCGCGTGATCCGTTCTGCTGCTTCACCACCAGCCTGGACCTGCAGACGTTCTTCGGCTGCCATCGGCGGGCATTCGCGCACTTCAGCGGGGTGCAAATGACGATCGTCTACGACCGCACCAAGACAGTCGTGCGCCGTCACGTCGCCCCGGGTGAGGCGGTTCCGCTGCATCCGGAGGCGATCGGGTTCGCCGGCCACTACGACTTCGACACCGATGTGCTGGCTGCCGACCGGCCCCAGGGCAAGGGCCGCGTCGAACGCCAGGTACTGATCGTCCGCGACCACGTTCTCTCCGGCCGGGCCTTCTCCTGTGTCGAGGAGATGGACGCCGCCTTCACCGACTGGGTGCCGAAACGGCGAACCCAGACCCACCGGACTCACCAGCAGGTCATCGGTGAGCGGGCAGCTCGTGACCACGCGGCCCTCGAGCCGTTGCCACCGACTCCGTATCTGGTGGCGGAACGTCATCTGCGGCCGGTCGGCAAGGATTGTCTGGTCGCTTTCGGCGGGAACCTCTACTCGGTCCCGGCCCGCAAGGTCCGACCGCGTCAGCTGGTGGAGATCAGGGCCACGAAGTCGCAGGTCATGCTGCATTCCACCGTTGCCGACCCCAGCGGCGAGACGCTGCTGGCCATGCATCCACGGGCCGTCGGACGCGGGGTCCGTGTCGTCGAGGAACAGCACTGGGACGGCCTGCCCACCGGCAAAGGACGCCGGACCATCACCAGTGATGTCTTGCCCCGGCCGCGTCACGAACGCCCGCTGGGCGAGGCGGCCGGACCGCTGCAAGCCCTCCTCAACCGGGCTGCGGCCACCCGCGTCGAGGTCGGCCGCCGGCCGTTGTCGGTCTATGACGAACTGACCGGGACCCGCCCCTTCACCAGTAACCGAGCGACGAAGGAATCGTCTTGAGCGAGCTGACCGGCAACCGCATCCGCACCACGGCGACCAAGCTCGGCCTGCCCCATCTGGCGGAAACCGTCAACGAGTACACCCGGCGGGCGGACGAGGGAAAGATGGGCTACCTCGGCTTCCTCGACCTGGTCCTCTCGGAAGAACTTGCCGTCCGCGACGACCGTCGCTTCCGCCAGGGCCTGCGGCTCTCTCGGCTGCCGCACCACAAAACGCTGGATGAGTACGACTTCTCGTTCCAGCCGGAGCTCGACCCGCGCAAGATCAAGGATCTGGCAACGCTGTCCTTCGTCGAAGCGAAGGCCAATGCTGCCCTGCTGGGGCCGCCCGGTGTCGGCAAGGCCCACATCGCGATCGCGCTGGCGGTCGCGGCCTGCCGGGCCGGATACTCGATCTACTTCACCAGCCTCGACGACATGGTCCGCAACCTCAAGGCAGCCGAGGCGGCCGGGCGCCTGACCAGCAAGCTGGGCTCCTATCTTCGACCGAGCGTTCTCGTGGTCGATGAGGTCGGCTACCAGCCCCTCGAACGCGCCGAGGCGAACCTGGTCTTCCAGGTCATCTCCAAGCGCCACGAAAAGGGCTCCATCATCCTGACCTCGAACAAGACCTTCAGTGAATGGGGCCAGGTGTTCGGCGACGAAGTCCTCGCGACTGCGATCCTCGACCGCCTCCTGCACCACTGCGAAGTCGTCGCCATCAACGGTCCCAGTTACCGGCTGAAGAACCGCCTCAAGGCCATCGAGCGCGAGTCGGAAGTCGCCAGATCCGGGGGCTCAATCCTGGCCCAGCTCCTCGCCCGGCGACCCATCACGATGGACGCTCACGGGCATGTTGACGATGCCGACAGCGCCGATGCCTTCAAGATTTTCGAGCCGGAGATCATCCCGGTGACATGGCCGGCCGGTCCGGATAGCGGGCAGCCTGTGACTGTGCTCTGTTGAACTTGCAGTTCTCTTACCACAGTTGGCCAATGTGCTGGCGGTCTCGGCCGATGTCTCTGATGCTGTCGTGGCGGTCCGCGCCCGCACGAGATCCGGTGTTCCAGCGGGATGTACGGGATGCGGCCAGCTCAGCGCGTGGTGCCACAGCCGTTATGTACGGCGTCTCGCCGACGTCACTCTTGGAGGCCGACCTCTGCGCGTCGACTTGTCCGTACGCCGCCTGTACTGCGAGAACCCGGCCTGCCCGAAGGTGACCTTCGCCGAGCAAGTGCCGGGGCTGACCGTGCGCTACCAGCGGCGCACCCCACAGTTGCAGCGCCTGGTAGAGGCCATCGGTGTGGTGCTGGCCGGCCGGGGCGGTGCCCGGATGTTGCGGATCCTGAACGTCACGCTCTCGCGGTGCACCGTTCTGTCCCAGCTGATGCGGGTGCCGCTTCCGCCACTGGAGACACCCCGGGTGCTGAGGGTGGATGACTTCGCACTCTACGGCGATACCTACGGCGCCCTCCTGGTCGACGCCACCACCCGGCTCCCGCTCACACTCTGGGAAGGGCGCGACGCGGAACAGCTCAGCCGCTGGCTCCGCGAGCACCCGGGTATCGAGGTCGCCTGCCGCGACGGCTCCCTCACCTACCGGCAGGGCATCACTGCTGGTGCACCCGACGCCGTGCAGGTCAGCGAACGCTTCCACCTCTGGCAGGGCCTCTCCCGCCGCGTCCAGGACATCGCCTCCGCCCACTGCGGCTGCCTGCCCGCAGCACTGCCCCGGCCCGTGCGACCGATCCCGAACCGATCGAGGAGACTGCGGGGAACACCGCGGCACACACCCGGGCCGGGCGGCATGCCCGAAGGCTGTTCGGGGCCGTGCACGCCCTGACCCGCACCGGCCGGAGCCACAGTTCCGTGGCCCGGGAGTTCGGCCTGGACCGCCGCACCGTACGCAAGTACGCCCGAGCCCGCACCTGGCAGGAAGTGATGCGCCGCCCGCCCCGCAAGCCCTCCACCCTGGACCCCTACCTCGACTACCTGCAACAACGCTGGGCGAGGGACAGCACAGCGCGAAGATCCTGCACGAGGAACTCCAGGGCAAGGGCTACCTCGGCCACTACCAGCGGGTGAAAATGGCCGTCGCACCCCTGCGGCGGGGTCTGCCCCTGGATGAGCCACGCGCGCGGCCGCCCTCCACGCGCGAGGCCGCCCGCTGGATCACCACCCATCCGGGCCGCCGCAGCCCACACATCAACGACTGCCTGCCCCGGCTCCTCGACCAGTGCCCTGAACTCAGGCACACCCACGACCTGGTCCTCCGGTTCTCCGCCATGCTCGACAACCGTGACGCCACATCGTTGCCAAGGTGGCTGAACGACCTCGCAGACAGCGGACTGGCCCCTCTCGCCGGCCTCGCAGTACACCCCGGGCCATCCCGCAGTCCTGACGTACCCAGCCGGTCCCGGGCTCCCGCCCACCGCGGAGCGCCCAGTCGACCCCGCCGAGAACCTGGCCGCCGTCCTGGGCCGCACCCGGCTGGACACCCTGCGCCTCCTCGCCGAGCCTCACACCACGACATCCCTGGCCCGCGCCCTCCACGTCAGCAACGCGACGGCCTCGTCCCACGCGGCGGCGCTCAGATCGGCAGGCATGGCAACGACGACCCGCACAGGCCGCTCGGTCACCCACCAGCGCACGGCCCTCGGCACGCTGGTTGCGGGCGCCTTACCGGCCGTAGTTCGCCACAAGACAGACAGAGTGGGTCGGCCCGTCGCCACCGGCGACGGTCATCCACCCGCCCTGGCGGGGCAGGCTGGCGTGCTCGGGGACTCGGCCTGACCGCACTGCCCCCGGCCTCGCCCGGCAGGCCGCTTACATGGAACTCGACCGCCGTGGCGCTGAACTCCTCTTTCAGGTTCTGACTGAGCGGGAGGAAAAGAACAGCGTGGCGATCGCCTCGAACGAGTCGTTCTCCGGCTGGACGAAGACCTTCACCGGCCCCCGCGAAGCCCAGATCGCCCGCCTCAAGACGGAGAACGCCAAGCTCCGGGGAGCGAATGGCCGCGTCGGAGCAGGCGATCGACGAGTTCACGGACTTCGCACCCAGGCCCTGGCCGGCTTGCCGCCCAGCACAAGGAGTTCACCCGGCTGCGGCGGCTTGCCGATCAGGCCGGGTCCGTGCGCCGGCTGCCGACCCGCGCCTCCGTCATCGGACCATGCAGTTGACAATCCAACGGCGGCTTCCGTCACACGTCTCCTGCTGCCTGCGCTTTCGCTTGTCTGAGCACGTCGTATCCGACAAAGGTGAACATGTTCGTGCCGGGCGCGAGCGGCCGTGGATCGCCGGTGAAGCGGTGCACACCGACGCCGAAGCCCGCATCCGGATCCGACAGCCACTGCAGATCAAACCCACGCACCTTGAACCACTCACAGATCAGCGGCACCCGGTCGGGAGCGGCACGGTGACGGGTCCAGATGACGGTGGCGCCGGTCCGGCACAATTGGGAGCACGAGTCGATCGTGCGCTCGATGTCCTCGTCAGCGATGTTGCCGAACACTCCGCAGACAAGCACGAGGTCCGCCGGCACCATGCCGCGGTAGTGATCCGTGAGCGAGGCATCCGCCGTCACCACTTCCACGTGGTCCAGGCCGGCCGATCGGGCCATCTCCTCAGCGAACGCGGTGTTCTGCGGGTCCAACTCGACCAGCCGCGCGCGCACTTCATCGCGGCGGGGATGGTCGGCCAGCACCTCCAGCAGATCACGCCCCTGGCCGGCGCACAGGCTGATCGTCCGCAGGGGGCCGGACGGGCTGCCGTCCAAGGCGACACGGATCTGCGTCTGAACAGCCTGCAATCGCCGTGCCATCCACGAGTCGGGACGATCGTATTGGTCATGCCAGGTCCGCCAGTCCATAGCGGGAACCCTAGGGCGACGGCAGTCGCCGGGCGACTCAATTTGGATCACTTCACGGACCGGCCGCCCGGCCTGATCTCCGTCACCACACAGGCCGAGAATCGCTACACACGTAACTATCAGGGTCGCGAAGCGGCCCTCGCCGAACCACCGCGTCAATCGCCACACGAACACCTGCGCACACAGCGAGTGCGGACACAAGGCACTCATACGTCACGCATCTGGCCGAGGACGGGATCGACCGTCGTTTTATCCAGCAGCAAGTCGGCCACGACTGCGACAGCTCCACCGCCATCTATACGCACGTCAGCGACGACTTCATGAACACTGCCCTGAGCAAGGCACTGGCCCCGGCGTTCGCCGGGGTCTGACGAGGAAGGACCCGATGACGGCCGCCAAGCTCGACTACCACTGGCACCTGCGCAAGGTCATGGCGGACCGCGGGATGTTCTCCACCACCGGCCTCCTCCCACAGCTGAAGGAACGCGGCATCACGCTGTCCACGAGCCAGGTCTACCGACTCGTCGTCGAGCGACCGGAGCGACTCAGCCTGAAAATCCTCATGGCCCTGCCAGATATCCTGGACTGCACGATGGACGACCTCATCGAGCCGATCGCTACGGCCGGGGCGGCGAAGAAGCCCAAGAAGGCCGCCGCAGGCGGGACCTCCGTCTCCGAAGGCGCCGGCGAACTGCGGCCAAGGCGAGTTCGGATCACCGGAGTTGACCGGTGACCGCACCTGCGATGACCGAGGAGGTTCTCGCCGATCCGGTCGGCCTCATCGTGCGGCTGGTCAGCAACGTCGAGAACCGCCTGGACACCGACCGCATCCACAGCATCGTCTGCACGCTCGTACGCACACGGGCCGGCCGCCGCAACCTCGCCCAGGCCCTGCACGACAACCCCTCGCTGCTGCGCACCGGCAAGCCACCCGCGCCGTTCCGCGTCGCCAAACTGCTGATGGCCCTGCACGAAGGGGGCGCCCAGGACACCGCCCTGCCCCGCTGCGGCAAGTGCGGACGCCCACACCCCTATGTCGGGTGCCGCTCGGGCGGACGATGGGGATGCTCGCCCTGCTTCGACACACCCGCCATGTACGCGGGCTGCCACCAGCAGCGGCGAGTCGTCAGCCGCGACCGCCATGGGCAGCCCCGATGCGCCAAGTGCCCTGACACCGACGGCGATCCGCTCCAGGAACTCACCCGGCTGATCACCGGACTCGACCCCGCGCTCGAAGCGGACACCGTCCGGACCGCTCTGGAGCGGTCCACGAAGCGGCCCGCCGGACAGCGCCTACTCGCCTGGGCCGTGATCGACCGTCCCGAGCTGCTGACCAGCGCCGGGCACGAGGCCCCCACTCCGGCAATGCTGCGATTCATCGGCGAACTCGTCGCCGCCGGCACCACCACAGTCGTCAAGCCGGCCTGCCCGCGCTGCCACGGAGTGAAGGCGCTGTCGAAACTCCTGGACGGCAAGCGGATCTGCCGAGCCTGCTTCGCCAGGCACGCGGCCGTCCCCTGCGCACGCTGCGGCGCCGTCCGTGAACCCGCCACCCGGGACGCCGCCGGTCAGCCGCTGTGTCCCAACTGCCTGATCCGCGCCCCGGTCCACCTGGAAGTCTGCGTCGGCTGCGGACGCCGTCAGCCCGTCGCGGTCCGGCTCATCGACGGCGCCCGCTGCAATAACTGCAGGCCGAAAGAGATCAGAGAGTGCGGACACTGCAGCCGCACCGCCCCTTGCGAAATCTCCCGGGCCACCGGGCAGCCCTGGTGCGAACGCTGCCAGCAGCGATGGGTGACCTGCAGCGGCTGCGGCACCGTCGCCCAGGCCCGCGGCGGCACCTGGGAGGACCCGTTGTGCGCGAAGTGCACCAACCCCGACCCCGATTTCTGGGGACGCTGCCCTGCCTGCGCGACCACGTGGCAGCTCAGCCCTCGCGCCTGCCAGCGATGCTTCCTGGACCAGAAGATCCGCGACCTCCTCGGCGACAGCGCAGGGGCTATCGGACCCGAACTTGCGCCCTTCCATGAGGCATTGACCAGTGCCGAGCGTCCCGATGTCGCCTTGGCCTGGATCTTCCGAGCCACGGCCCAGGACCTGCTGGAATGCATCGGCCACGATGAACGTCCCGTCACCCACGACGACCTCGACGAACTCCCTCAGGGGAAGGTGCTGGCTCACCTTCGCAGCGTCCTCGTCGCCGCGGGCACCCTGCCGCCGCGCGAAGAACGGCTCGTCGCCCTGGAGAAATGGATCACCCTGACGGTCCAGGCCCACACAGACCCCGTCGAACGCCGGATCCTGCACGGCTACGCGGTCTGGCACCACCTGCGCAGACTCCGCCGCCGCATCGGCGACCAGCACACCACTCAGCTTCAGGACCTCAACGTTCGCTGCCACGTCACCGCGGCTGACAACTTCCTCACCTGGCTCGCCTCCGACGGAATCACCCTGGGCACCTGCACGGAGGCCGACCTGGAACGTTGGATGACCGATCCCACCTTCACCTACCGCGACAAGAGCGGCCACTTCGTCCGCTGGTCCGTACAGCACCGCCATGCCCACGGCCTCACCCACGACACCGTCCGCTGGACCGGCCCACAGGGCACCATCGACAGCGAGAAGCGCTGGGCCGACGCACGCCGCCTCCTCAACGACAACACACTGCCCACCGCGGACCGCGTCGCCGGACTGCTGCTAATCCTCTCTACGCACAGAAGATCGCCATCATCCGCCAAATCACCGCCGATGATGTCGACATCACCGGAGAGACCGTCGCGATCTCCTTCGGAACCTCACCCGTCATCCTCCCGATGCCGCTGGCAACCCTGGTCCGCGAGCTCGTCGCAACCCGACGCGGCAAGGCCAAGGTCGGCACCCCGGACGACATCTCCTGGCTCTTCCCCTGAGTACAGCCCGGCAGTCCGCTCAGCGACAGCCAGATCGCTCTGCGGCTACACAAGATCGGCATCCGGCCCCAGCAGGACCGATCCACCGCCCTGTTCACCCTCGTCGCCGAGCTCCCCGCCTCGATCCTCGCTCGTATGCTCGGCGTCCACATCCAAGTCGCCGTCCAGTGGCAGAAGGCATCCGGCGGTGACTGGGCCGCCTACGCAGACGAGATCAGCCGCCGAAAGAAGGACTGATGAAAGCCTCCATAGCAATCGCGCAATTTCCCATCACCTGGGACATCGAGCAAAACCTCGCAGCCATCACCTCGCTTCTGGCAGACGCCCAGCCAGACGAGATCGTCGTACTCCCCGAAGGCGCGCTGTCCGGCTATGGCGCCGACCTCTCAGCCCTCGAACGCCTATCGCTCTCGGCCCTCGCGCATGCCATGGACTGCCTCGCAGAGCTAACTCAGCGCAGAGCTATCCACCTGTTCTGCGGCACGTTGCTATTCGAACGTGGTGCTTGGAGCAATGCCGCCCTCTACTTCTCTCCGGACGGCACCCGCTGGACTTACCGGAAGATCAATCTCGCGATGAACGAGCGAGGCCAACTCGATGCCGGCTCTGAGCTCTCGACGCTCCCGATCCATCTGGCGAGCGGGCCCATCACGCTCGGCGTCCAAATTTGCCGGGAGATCCGTTTCCCCGAGCAATGGCACCATCTAGCCGACCGCGGAGCACAGGCTTTCATCTACCTCACCCATGCGGCCAATCCCTCCGAGCCTGCAGGGGTCTGGCGGAGCCACCTCATCAGCCGCGCAGCGGAGAACCAACGGTTCGTCCTGGCAGCCAACGTGGCAGATCCTCGCCAGCACTGCCCCAGCATGGTCATCTCACCGAGAGGGGAGGTCCTCGCCGAGGCGAACTCTGACGAGACCACCGTAATCAGAACCACGATCGACCTAGACGAGTCCGCCAATTGGTACCTCGGCCAGCACCGACGAGACCTACTCAAGTCGAGCTATCCAGATCGAACAAACGTATAGCAACGGGACGACTGGAGGAACCCTACGGCCAGGCATTCCGGGAGTTCCAATACCCGACTCCACCATCAGTGACCTGAGTCAGAGATTCGGTGGCAGTAGGCGGCGACCTTTTCGAGGATTTGGTCGGCGGTCTTCGTCCAGACGAATGGTCTGGGTTGGTCGTTCCAGTCGGCGAGCCAGGCCCGGATGTCGTGTTCGAGGGCCTGGACGGAGCGGTGTTACTTGCTCCAGGACGGCGGGGCCCTGCCGGTGGTGGTTGACTAAACGATTGTGCAGGGCGAGGACCTTGGACGCTGGGTGACAGCGCAGCGGCACGGATAGGAACAGCTCCTGCCCGCACAGCAGTGGCTCCTGGAGATCGTCCTCGGGATCGAACCCGCCGGGGAAGCAGAGCGGCCTCTGAAACGCACGCAAGACAACATGTGGGCCCTCAACCTGCGTGCAGTACAGCAGTTCCGCGCCCGCGAGGGGCACTTGCGGGAACCCGGAAGCACATCGAATACCTGGAGGGTGTAGAGGAGGGCACGGCAGGCCCGTCGGGCTATCAGGCAGGCGCTGACGGGGCCGTGATGGTCACACTCGGCACATGGCTCGACAACGTACACAAACACGCCAACAAACTCACCGAACAGCGCCGAACAGACCTCGACGCCCTCGGCATGCGCTGGTAGAAGAGCAGGTCTTGGCACGAGCGGGTTGGCGGATTGGCCCGAGCCACGGACATGAGAGGGGCCCACCGTCCACTTGGGTGGCGGGCCGATGGCTATCGCCGGCTCCACAGCCGAGCCCGTTCGCGATAGCACCGACCGCCTCTCGGCGCGTCTGCCGCTTCATCTGGTCCGGGCCGGGTATTCGCTGACTCATGTCTATTACGAACAGCAGCCCCACCCTTCCCCTCTCCGCCGCCTGTTCCGTCTCTCTTGCCGTCCCCGCCCGGTTGCGCGGCCTGCTGCACAGCCGCGACCTCGCCCTGTTCCGCAGCGTCGCCGGGCGGCGCTGGCCGGGCGCCGATCAGGTGCTGCCGCGACTGAGCCGCAGCGCCGATCACGGACTTCTCTGGTTCGGCGCCGCGGCCGGTATGGCGGCACTGGGCAGCAGCGCGCGGGCACGCCGGGCGGCGTTGCGCGGGGTCGCGTCGCTGGCGGTAGCCTCGGCCGCGATCAACACCGTCGGCAAACGGGCGGTGCGCCGGGAGCGGCCGATACTGGACCTGGTTCCGATGGTGCGGCAGCTCAAGCGGCAGCCGTTCACTACGTCGTTCCCGTCCGGGCACGCGGCGTCCGCGGCCGCCTTCGCCACGGGTGTCGCCCTTGAGTCGAAGGGCTGGGGTGCGGTCGTCGCTCCGGTCGCGGTGGCCGTGGCCGCCTCCCGCGTCTACACGGGTGTGCATTATCCGGGCGATGTGCTGGCCGGTGCAGCGCTCGGCATAGGGGCGGCGTTCGCGTTGCGTGGGGTCGTACCGACGCGGGGTCAGCTGCCCGCACCGGGCCGTCCGCCGGCGGCGGCTCCTGCGTTGCCCGCCGGTGAGGACCTGGTCGTCGTGGTGAACCAGGAGTCCGGCACCGCAATCGCGACCGCTTCGGTGGTGTGCGAGGCGCTGCCACTGGCCGAGGTCGTGGAGTGCGCGCCCGGCGAGCTGTCCGGGGCGCTGGTCGAGGCGGCGGGCCGGGGCCGGGCGCTGGGGGTCTGCGGGGGTGACGGCACGGTAAATCTGGCGGCGTCCGTCGCGGCGACGCACGGTTTGCCGCTCGCTGTCTTTCCTGGCGGGACGCTGAATCACTTCGCGTACGATCTGGGCATCGAGACGGTGCACAACACGGCGGCCGCCCTCGCCTCGGGGGGCGCGGTCCGGGTGGACCTGGGCCGGTTCCGGCCCGGTCCCCGGGGGCCGGGCGGGGCGGACGGCTACTTTCTCAACGCGTTCAGCCTGGGGGTCTATCCGGAGCTCGTGCGGACCCGGGAGCGCTGGGCGCCCCGGGTCGGCGGCTGGCCCGCCGGGGTCCTCGCGGCCTTCGAAGTACTGCGTGGTCAACGCCCGCTGGTGGCCGAACTACAGGGAAAGCAGCGGCCGTTGTGGCTCCTGTTCGTGGGCAACGGGCTCTTCCAGCGAGTAGGGCCCGCTCCCGGACGGCGGCACAACCTGGCAGACGGCCTGCTGGACATCAGAGCAGTCCACGGCGGCCGGACTCCAGGGCTGCGACTGCTGGCAGCAGCGGTGGCCGGTCCGCTGACCCGCTCCCCCGTCCACGCGGCGGTACGTCGGCACCGAGTACAGATCACCGGCCTGGCACCGCGAACCCCGTATGCGTACGACGGTGAAGTTGCCTACTCAGGAACGGAGTTGACGATCGACAAGCTGGCAGGAGCGCTCACGGTCTACTGCCCCATGGCCCCGTGACAGAGAGACCGGGGCGACGGACCAGGAATCCTCGTCGCGGCGTTCCCCGCAGAGACCGTCAAACGCCTCGGTATCGAGGTCGGCAGCGCAGGGAACCTGACCGGGTCCTGGGCGGCGACCACCAGATGACGCAGCACCCGGCCGCGTGGCTTCCTGTGACGGCCGGACTCCGCTGGAAGGTGTCCTTCCCCACCAGGCCGCCCGGGAGTGGGCCCGCACACTCCTGCGACGGCTGGACACAGCCATGAAGGCCGGCACCGGCATCACCCGTCCGACGGTGAGCATGCCTCGGTCCGCCATGGCCACGTTCCTCGGCCTCGGTGCAAACCCGTCTCCGCACATCTCAAACGCACCGAAGCATCTCTCGGACCGCCGCACTCTCCAGGCATGGATCGACGCCGACACCGACGCGCAGCACACTGCCGGGGCCCTGGGCATCAGCCGCAACACGATTCGTATGCACCTGCGCGCGGCTGGGTCCGTCCGGCCTGGATCATCTCACCCGCCGGCACCGGAATCCGCGACTTCGTCCACGCACGCCACATCACCACCACCTGGAACTTCTGAGCACCACGCATGATGTTCGCGTGGCGTCCCCGCACGTGGCCACGGGGTCCCGTAGCCACGGAGTCGCGTCAGGCAACCAGGCCCTGGCGGTACGCGTAGACGACTGCCTGGACGCGGTCGCGGAGGCCGAGCTTTGCGAGAATGCGGGACACGAAGGTCTTGATGGTCTCCTGGCTCAGCAGGAGAGCTGCGGCGATCTCGCTGTTGGAGAGGCCGTCCGCGATGAGGCGGAGGACCTCCAGTTCGCGGGGGGTCAGCGGGTTGTCGCGCGGGGTTCCCTCGGCGGGCCGGATACGGGCGGCGTATCTGCCCACGAGCTGACGTGTCACCTCGGGGTCCAGCAGCGCCGCGCCGGTGGCCACGGTCCGGATGCCGAGCAGCAGCTGAGCCGGCGGCGCATCCTTGAGCAGGAACCCACTCGCTCCCGCTCGCAGCGCCTCGTAGACGTACTCGTCCAGGTTGAACGTGGTGACGACGAGCACCTTGACGGGATGCCGCACCCCGGCGCCGGCGAGCTGACGGGTTGCCTCGATGCCGTCGAGCACCGGCATGCGTACATCCATCACCACGACATCCGGGCGCAGCCGTTCGACGAGGTCGATCGCGGCCTGTCCGTCCCCGCACTCGCCCGCCACCTCCAGGTCGGGCTGAGCATCGATGATGGTCACCAGACCGGTGCGGATCAGTATCTGGTCGTCGCAGACCAGGACCCGGATGGGCTCGGTCACGACGCACTCCCGCCGGGTATCCGGGCCCGTACGACGAAGCCGCCGTCCGTCTGCGGGTCCGCTTCGAAGTCGCCGCCCAGGAGATCGACGCGTTCGCGGAGCCCGGCCAGGCCACGCCCGCTCCCTCCTAGGGTCGCGGCCGACGAGCCGGATCCGTCCGTGCTGACCTCCACGGTGATCTCCCTTCCGCCGTGGTGCACCTGGACCGAAGTGCGGCTGCCGTGGGCGTACTTGAGTGCGTTCGTCAGGGCTTCCTGCACGATACGGTAGGCGACGAGGTCGGCACTGCCGGTCGATTCGGCCGGTGTTCCTTCCTCGGTGAACTCCACCGGCTGCCCGGCCCGGCGGGTCTGCTCGACGAGGGTGAGGAGTCTGCCGACGGCCGGCGTCCTGGCCTCGGTGCCGCGGCCGGCCTGTATGCCGTGGCCGGCCTGTATGCCGTGGCCGGCCTGTATGCCGTGGCCGGGGTTGAGCAGATCGAGCAGGTGCCGCAGATCGGTGATGGCCCGCCGGCCGGTGTCGGTGACGGCGGTCAGGGTCTGGTCGAGACGGTCGGGCACGGCGGTCAGATAGCGTGCTGCCTCTGCCTGCACGACCATCGCCGTCACGTGATGGGTGACCACGTCGTGGAGCTCGCGTGCGATGCGGGAGCGTTCGGCAGCGAGGGTCTCCTCGGCGACGCGGCGGCGGCGTTCGGCCTCCGCGATCCGGTTGGCGCGCAGCCATACCCCGATGCCCCACGCGAGGGCCAGAGCCAGATAGAACGTCACGAACTCGATCAGCGGATCGCCCGTGCCCAGCCGGTAGAGCGCGACCGACAGCAGTGCGAACGCCGCGGAGCAAGCGAGCACAGTGGCGCGCCGGTGGCTCTCCAGCCGGGACCCGACGGTCAGCAGCACGACGGGCAGCGCGCTGCCCGCGAACGAGTGGTAGCCACGGAGCTGGTCGGCGGCGAAGCCGAGCGACACCAAGGCGAGACAGATCACCGGCCACCGCCGGCACACCAGCAACGGAAGTGATTCAAGAACGATCACAACGACGGCCAACGCGTCGAAGGAGCGGTTCGGCACACTGCCTAGCAGTGTGCCCTGTCTGTGCAACGCCGGCACGAACGACGCAGCCAGGAACAGCAGACCGAGCGTGGGATACCAGGCTGCGGGCCCGATCCGGCGCCATTGCTCCGGGATCCACCGAGGAGTGATCACAGGGAGAGTTTAGATATGGCGTCCGCGCGGTCGGCACGTCTGCGGGGCACCAGGTGACCGCGTCGGCGGGCCAGCCACAGGAACACAATGGTCACCAGCACACCGAACAGCACCGAGTACACGCTTCCCTCGGGACCGAACTCACCGCCGGTGATGAGCATCGGGCCCGACATGGTGGCGTCCAGCAGTCCGTCCGAGGTGCCGTTGCCCGAGACCTCGGTACTGAAGATACCGGCCGCGGCAAAGTTCCAGCCGAAGTGCAGGCCCATGGGCACCCACAGGTTGCGAGTGGCGATGTAGGCGCCGGTCAGCATTCCGCCGGCCTCGACCGCGATGGCGGCGGCTCCCAACACGCTGGCGTTCGGATTGAGCAGGTGGGACGCACCGAACAGGACGCTGGTCAGCGCCAAGGCTGGCCAGGTGCCGGTGCGTTGCTCGGTGATCCGGAACAGGACACCGCGGTACATCACTTCCTCAGTCACTGCGGCGGCGGCCATGAAGCCGATGAACCCGACCGCGCCTGTCTCCGAGCCCAGACCGTCGATGTCGTAGTACCCGGAGGCGAACAGGTTCGTCATGACGGCCGCGAACAGCGCGAGGCCGATCAGCGTCCCCCGACCGAACGCGGGGCCCGCCCCCTCCCAGGCCATCTCCGTGACCGGACGGCGCTCGGTCCGTCCCACCACCCACCGGTAGACGAACACCGACAGCACGGCCGTCAGAAGGCCGACGCCGAACGTGAGCCAGGGCTTCCCGTCCACTGCCGCGATCCCCTGACCGCCGATGAACGCGATCGCTATTACGGCCAACAGTTGCCAGACCAGCCTCATGAACACTCCTACGCCGGATCCGCGGCCGGAGCGCCGCGGCTGGATCGAACCTACGGATCAAGCGGCCGGAATTCGTCACCACCCGGAGGACACTTGCGTGTAGCTCGCACGGGGGACAGACCTCACGAACCGGCCCCGGGGCGGGTGCGGAGGGTGCGGCGGGTGCGGATTTCGAGGAGACCTCACCATGGCTGGTTGCGCGCCGCCATCCATGTGACCAGGCCCTGCATGACGATCCGCGCGTCACAGCGTTTCCTACTGCGGATATGCCGTCAGATGGTGTGCGTGGAGGGGCTCACGGCCTGCGCGGTCTGATTGCCGCTCGTAGCGGTCGCCCCCTGCGCCTCCCCAGAACAGGCGCCCCGTCCCGGGTGGTCTCCAGCCGCCGCGCGTCGTTGGTCGCCCCCGGTGTCTACCGGTGGGCCGCAGCCTGCGCAGTGACGCGCTGGATGGCCTTGACGGCGAGGTCGGGGCGGTAGATGTGAATGTAGTGGCCGCTTCCGGCAGCGGTGCTGATGCTGCCGTGGTGGGAGAGTGCGAGCCACTGGCGCCGGCCGTCGGCCCACATCTGCTCCAGGGCGGGCCCGTACTCGGGGACCTCGGAGTACTGGGTCTCGTGCTTGATGATCTGCACCGGGATGTTCCCGGCGGAGCGGACCCCGGCGTCGGCGATGAGGAACTTCTCCGGGTTCCGGCCCTCGTTCACCGCGATGGTCTGGTCCCGCAGTTCGGCCGCCATGCCGGTGGCCGGCGCGGGGATCGCCTTGTTGATGCCGGCGATCAGCGCCGGGATCGTGGCATCCATCAGGACCAGGCCCTTGACCCGGTCCCGGTGGTCGGGGGCGTACCGGGCGCGATCAGACCGCCCATGGAGTGGCCGGCCAGGACGACCCGCCGGTCGCCGACGACCCGGTCGAGCACCCCGGTCAGGATCCTGCCGCTGTCGTTGACGGTCTGGGTGTCCTTCGGCTGGTCGCTCTCGCTATCGCCCTCGCCGAGCCGGTCGTAGGAGGAGACACTGACCGAGTGACCGTCGACGCGGATCTTCTTGGTCCCCGAGAACGAGTCCCCGTTGCCGTGGCCCCCATGACCCCCGTGGCCCTGCACCGCTCCCGTGATGAAGTCCGACAGCGACTGCGCCTGGGCGGCCATGTACCCGTATCCGACGAAGCCGGCACCGGCCACGGCGCAGATCCTGGCAGCCACGGCGGTTGCCTTGAGCGAGCGGTGCACGAGGGCCTTCACCAAACTGCCCTGACAGGCCTGCGGCAAATCCAATGGGGCCGGGTGCCGCAGGCTGCTCCCGGCCCCGTCCGCACACCCGCCCCGTCGATCAACAGCTTCCACGATTCGTCGGGACCGCGCGCACTTCCCGGCAGCCGGCGCCCTGCGACCACCACCGCCGCGATGTGTCGGGGCCATGGAGTCGCGGCAGGTCTGACGGCGTCGGCACGTACCGGCAGCCGTCACGCCGGCGACTTACGAGCTCGTGCATGGTTGGCGGTGACGATGGCTCTGCCAACCATGCACGAGCTCGTAAGCCTCCTCGGCAGGACCCGTGCCCTTGCGCGCCAAGGTGCTGGGCCACCAGGCCCGGGCACCGATGTCGAGCACCAGCGCCGGGACGAGGAGGGACCGGACCGCAAGGGTGTCGAGCAGGACGCCGAAGGCCACGATGAAGGCGATCTGCACCATGAACGCCAAGGGGATCACCATCAGAGCCGCGAAGGTGGCGGCGAGCACCACACCGGCCGAGGTGATCACGCCTCCGGACATGGTGAGACCCC
>NZ_JBEYFB010000080.1:0-18243 GCF_040634135.1 Streptomyces sp. NPDC007164 | reverse complement strand
GGGCACCTGACGCTGCGCGACCTCCAGGCCATGCTGGAGAGCTGACCGCCGTACGCGCCGACGCCCACGGACCAGACGTCCGTGGGCGTCGGCGTGTGCGCCTTCGGTGCTCGGAGTCCCACTGCCAGGCCCATCCTGCGGAACGGCCAGCGAAGTCGCCGGGCCACCTGTCGGGACGCGACCAGCGGCCCTGCCCTGGAGTCGGCCGGGAGGGGCGAGGGCGCGGGGACCGACCCTTTGAGCATGAAGGCCCCGATGGTTGCGCCGATCCCGCCGTACCTGTCGCCAGAGCGCCTGGAGCACCTCCAGCAGCTCGCGGACGCGTCCCGGCTGCGGGCGGCGCTGTACCCGTCGCCGAAGCCGCCGCCGGCCTGGCGCTGCTCGCGCCGCTCAAGGTGTACCCCAGTGGCCGACCGAACCCGTGGCGCACCGCGCGCCTGCGCCGCCGTCAGAAGTGAGTGGACACGGTGGACCCCACCGCGCATCCGGAGCGACGACGATGTCCCGGAGAGTGAGCTGCCGCCAACTTGAAGTGGCAGGTCAAAGGGCTGGCGTGACCGGCTCTCGGGGCACTCGTGCTGGTCGTGGGCGGCTGTCTGCGGAGTAGATCGTCCGTCAGTGGTCGGCTTGCCGGTTCCTGTGGCCGGACGGCGATGGCTCTCTTTGAGAATCCTCACCGCATGCTCTGTTGCTCTCCAGGCCTGCTCACCTTGTTTCCCACCGGGAAGCGTGCAGCCGACTGCGGGCGGGCGCCGCCCCAGACGCCTCCTCCGCCTTGACTGGACCTGACAAGGTTCGTTAGTACTTCATTATGAAGTACGTAACTAACTCGGGCGAGCTCTCCCGCGATGCGAACGGGCTGCTCCATGACCCCCAGGTCCGCGCGTCGATGGCCGAGTTCGCGGCAGGAGGCGGCATCCTCCGTCTGGAGGCGGCGGCCGCCGCGCGTGCCGCGCACAAGTCCGTCGAGCGGCTTCGCGCACAAGGCTCGGAAGGCCGTGGCCTCAGCACTGGAGCAGTCGACGTCCTGATCCGGTTGCGCACTCTCGGCGCGGCCGGTGCACATCTCGGCAACCTCGCACGCTCTGCAGGTATGACCGCCCGCAACGCCACCGGCCTGGTCGACACGCTCGAATGCCAAGGACTCGTACGGCGCGACCCCGACCCAGCAGATCGCCGATCCGTCCTCGCCCGCATCACCCCCGCCGGCCTGACGTGGCTGGACGAGTTCCGGGCGCCGACGCAGAGGGCGATGGCGGCACTGTTTCACGGATTCACCGACACCGAACTTCACCAACTCCGCCACCTGTGCCTGCGCCTCGTTCAGAACCAGCAGCGCATCGCCGCCCACCTCACTGCCACCGAAGGAACCACCCCCGCATGACAAGTGCCACGACCACAACACGCACCACCGTCCGCACCTACCACCAGGCCCGATTCCGCGGCGACGTCCCCGCCGCGGTCCGCATTCTCGCTGAGCCCTTCCATTTCCAAAGCCCCCTGCTGACTTCCGACAGCCCGCACGACCACCTCAACGGGCTGGACGCCTTCCTGGGGATCGTGAACGGCGTCGATCTGGTCAGCGAACTGTACGGCGAGAGCGAAGCCGTCCTGCTCTACGACGTCCACACCTCGGTTCCGGCCATCGGAACCCAGCGCACAGCCGAACACTTCCACCTCACCGACGGCCGGATCGACACCATCCGCCTAATCTTCGACGCCACTGCCTGGCACGCCGTCATGCAGGCCGTCACCCCGTCCTGACACCGAACACGGCCTGGCGCACCTCAACGGCGCCGGGCGGGCGCCCCCACGTGGCTCGTGCAAGTGTGCGGCCATGGGGATTTCCGGAAATCCCCGTCAACGGCTTTCTACGATCTGTGCATGCTGGATTCCGAGCTGCTGGAACGGATCACCGCGCGGCGCGCCGAGCTGGACGAACTCGAAGAGCACCTGGCCAAGCAGTTGGCCGAGGTGCGAGCCGAGCGGGACGACCGCAAAGCTTGCCGAGGAACGCGCCTCGGTCGCGCGATATCCGGGCAGGTGGACGGCCGGGCGGTGATGCTGATCCCACGCCGCGAACCGGGCATGGAGGAGGACAAGCTCCCGCAGGACTACCAGCGCATCATCGCTGTCGTGCGGCAGGCCGCCGGACCGGTCATGGCCCGGCAGGTCGGCGATGCCCTGGGTATCGACGTCAGCGTCCGGGCCAAGCTGGAATCGCTGCGTGGGAAGCTGGTCAGACCGTTGATCGCGGATGGCTGCGGAAACTGCCCGACGGCCGCGATGGAGAGTGCACAGCATCCGATGTCCACCGCCGCAAAGCGTCGAGGCCGAGCACCTGGAGCGAGACGAAGTCGGGGCGGGGCCGGTGGCGGGCATGATGATGCTCCTTCTCTTCATGTCAGACCTGACGCAGGCCAATCTCACGTCTCGCGGCCGATGGAGCCTGGAGAAGGCGACGGTAGCGGTCCGGTCCGTCGAGGTCAGAATGCTGGCCGGTATGACCGAGGCCGAGCAGTCGGGCGCGTTCCGGATCCTGCAGAGCGTGATTCATTCCCTGCGCGATGGCAACGACGGTGCATAGCTCGTTCCTCGGCGCACGTCCCGCCGCGCCCGGACAGGAGTGCAGCCGGGCGTGGGAACCCGCGCAGGCGACCTCGAAAACCGACAGCCCCCGACTACACCCACAGGTCGCCGCGACGGCACAGCTCCACTATCTCGGCCTTGAACTCCGGCGTGAACGAGCGGCGAGCGCGACGAGGCTTCTTCCCCATGCTCTCCATGAGGGACATCCTCCCGGAGACGACCCCCTGATCTCGAATGTCCGTCGAACCGGAGCAAGCTCAGTGAGGCAGTTTGAGTTCCTCGGTCAAGGCTTCCAGTTCCTCCAGGCGGCCGGTCGAGCTCGTGAGGTGGGGGACTGTGGCGACAAGGACGAGTTCGGTGACGGCCACGACGTGGGTCAGGGGGGCGATCGGGCCAGCCGCCTCTCTGGGGAGCCGGAGGAGCACCTCGGCATCCCCGGCCAGGGGTGACTCCCAGGCGTCGGTGACCAGAACGAGCTGTGCCCCGCGCGCCCGGGTGGCTCGTACGAAGCGCGCGGTATTTTGTGAGTAGCGGCGGAAGTCGTACGCGACGACCACGTCGTGCGGGCCGAGGTCGACCACCACTCTGGCCTGGGCGGCCGCCCCGTCCGGTACCCGGTTCACGCGCGGGCGCAGCCCGGAGAGCTGCCGGACGAGGTAGTCGGCGGCGAGTTCGCTGAGCGGGCCACCGATGCCCCAGACGCTGCCGGCACCGGCGAGCAGCGCGCCGGTGCGGGCGAGGAGGGGTTCGGTCGCTGCCTCGATCGTGCCATTGAGCCCGGTGAGCAGATCCTGCGCGGCCTGGTTCGGCTCGGTGGGGGAGAAGCTGACGAACTCCCGCAGCCGGGACTGGTCGTGCTCCCTGCTCTGCGCGCGCACGGCAGCCTGGAAATCGGCGAAGCTGTTCCAGCCGAGCCGGGCGATGAGCCGGGACGCAGTGGGCGGACTGACTTTGGCCCGCTCGGCGAGTGAGCGCAGCGAGCCGAGTGCCGCGAAGGGATAGTCGTCGAGCAGCACCCGCACGATCGCCTGCTCGCCGCGCGGCAGTTCGGGATAGATCTCGCTGAGGCGCTTCGTCACCAGGTCTGGGCTGCGGGTCGGGTCGTACGACATGGTGCTTGATCGTACGCGGTGGTCGGATACTCATTGCATGAAACAATCGTTACGTTAACTCCTTCAGATCTGGGATAGAGTAACAATCGTGACTCTTGATTCTGTGAACACACTCGAGCCCGTACGGGCCGCTGCTCCTGTCTGGCAGGGCGTGATCAACGCCTACCGGGCCTGGATGCCGTCGGTGACTGACCACATGTCGATCGTGACCCTGCATGAGGGCAACACGCCGCTGATCCGGGCCGACCACATCTCCGGCCTCACTGACTGTGACGTGTGGCTGAAGGTGGAGGGCACCAACCCCACTGGCTCGTTCAAGGACCGTGGCATGACAGTGGCCGTCAGCAAGGCGGTCGAGGCGGGCGCAGACATGATCGTGTGCGCGTCGACCGGCAACACCAGCGCTTCGGCGGCCGCGTACGCCGCTCGGGCCGGTATCAAGGCCGTCGTCCTGGTCCCCAAGGGCGACATCACACTGGGCAAACTCGCCCAGGCGGTGCGGTACGGCGCCGAAATCGTCGAGGTGGCCGGCACGTTCGACGACTGCCTGCGGATTGCCCGCGAACTGGCGGACGAGCACCCGGTGGCCCTGGTCAACTCGGTGAACGACCACCGCCTGGCGGGACAGCAGACCGTGGCCTTCGAGATCGTGGACGCGCTGGGTGACGCCCCCGACCTCCACTGCCTGCCGGTCGGGGGCGCCGGGAACATCACGGCACTCTGGCGCGGCTACACGGCGTACGAGAGGGCCGAACGCGCCTCGCACCGCCCCCGGATCTGGGGCTTCCAGGCGGCAGGCGCGGCCCCGCTGGTCCTCGGCCACACCGTCGAGGCCCCCGAGACCGTGGCCACTGCTATCCGGATCGGCGATCCGGCGTCCCGGGATGGCGCGCTGGCCGCCCGTGACGAGTCGGGCGGCCAGATCACGTCCGTTTCCGACGAGCAGATCCTCGCGGCGTACCGCCTGGTCGCCCGCCATGAGGGCATCTTCGTGGAACCCGCGTCGGCGGTCGGCATCGCGGGCCTCCTCACCGAACACGCGGCGGGCCGCGTGCCCCCCGCGCAGCGCATCGTCATCACGGTCACAGGTAATGGTCTGAAGGACCCCGATGCGTCGATGCTGGACGGCTACGACCCGGTGGAGACATCTACGGTCACCACGGCCGTGGCCCGAGCTCTCAACCTGGCCTGACCCCCTGACCCCCTGACCCCCTGACCCCCTGACCCCCTGACCCCCTGGGTCCCTGGGTCCCTCGCCGAGCGCCCGGGCCTGTTGAGGCGCTTTGAACCCGGGACCATCAGGAGTTGGGGATGAGGCGGCTGGCTTCGGCGGATGACGCATGTCGTCCAGGCCCGGGAGCCGGTCGTCGTCCCCGTCGAGTACGCGGAGAATCTCACCGACCGGCCGGCGCCTCAGGCCTGGTCGATCGCTTCGACCAGGCCGGGCAGGAGGTCGGGGCGGTGGTAGTCAGCCAGCACCTGATGGACCGCGACGCCCCGCACCCGGAAGGGAGAAGTTCGCTCCCCGTGCAGCATCGTCGACATCACGTACTGGTACTTCGCGAGCTGTTCACCGACGTTGTCCTACGAAGCGATCAAGTCGCGTATCCCAATTAGCGGTCGAGTCGTCGCGGGGCTCCGGGCGGCGATGTTCTTTGGGTTATCCAACGGCGACAAGCTCACAGCCATACCCGGAACCCCCGGGTCCGCCGATCTTACGAATGACCGGCTCAGACCCACGCTTGGAAGGTAGGACAAGCTCAGTTCCAGACCTGGACCTCGGACGGGTTGATCGAGCCCGCGTGAGCCAGCTGGATGCGTACATACCGGCCGGAGGTGTTGACCGGGACCTCGGTGGCGCGGGCCGCCTGGTCCTGGATGCGTACCGCGTGGACGCCCGGCTGGGCGAGGACCTGGGCCAGTGTGCCGTCGACGAATGGCTCGTCGGAGACCAGGACGTAGAAGTCGGTCAGCTTCTCCTGGCTGGTGTTGCCCTGAGCCCAGACGGAGACCCGGCTGACCGGTTGCGACTTCTCCAGGTCGACCTGCCACCACGGGTTGGCGGAGGTGCCGGTCGCCGCGTAGTTGCCCAGGTTGCCGTCGTTGGCGAGGTTCGCCGTCTGGGTGCCCGACGTGGACGACTGGGTGGCCGGCTTGTCGAGGGCCGCGTTGGGCGCGATCAGCTCGATGTCCCTGCCGGGAGTGGCGCCGGATGCCCTTGCGACCGCGACCGCCTCGGCGGGCAGCGTACGGAGACCGGTCTGGTTGTCGTACAGTCGGCTGTCCTTGCCGACGGTGCAGTCGTTGTTGCCGTCGAAGGAGCAGAACGTGGTGTCGGCCCAGTTGCCGTAGCCCGTCAGGCTGTCGTGGAGGGAGTCGAGGTTGGCCGATACCCACTTGAAGCCGAGACGGGTCGCCACGTTGTTTCGGACGGTCACGTTGTCGGTGCCCGCGTCCAGGTAGTACGCGTTGCCGTTGTCGGACCGGTTGACGTAGTTGCCCTCGATGACCGAACCGTTGAGGTTGTTGGTGGTGTAGACGGCACCGCCGTCGAACATCTGTGTCTCGGCGCGCAGGACTTCGGTGATCCGGTTGTTGCTGATCCGGATGTTCGTGGCGACGTTCTGCCTGCCGGTGGAGGTCCAGCCCCAGCCGACGGACATGCCGGAGTATGGGGTGTGGTCGATGGTGTTGTGGTCGAAGACCGTGTTGATCTCGTTTCCCGCCCAGATGCCGACGGTGTCGGTGTAGTCGAGGCCGGTGTGGTCGACAGTGTTGTAGGCGACCGTGTTGTCCCGCGACTGCTCCGCCTCCGGCGGCGCGTGCCAGGTCGGGCCGAGATAGATGCCGCCGCCGGACGTATCGTGGATGTGGTTGCCGGTCAGGGAGGTACGGCGGCTCTGCTGGACGAGCAGGCCGGCGCCGCCCAGGCGGGTGAACTCGTTGTTCCGGAAGGTGATGTCCTCGGCGGCGGTGACCTGCACGGCGGCCTGCGGGAGAGTGCCGAAGCGGCCTGCGTTGTCGGGCGCCTCGCCGGTCTCGCCGGTCAGGGTCATCCCGGCCTGCGTGGCCGCGTAGCCCTCACCGGTGCCGGGGCGCAGGAAGGTGGCGTCGGTGAAGGCGATGCCTTCGAAGGAGAGGCCGCGCACCCGTTGGTCCGGGGTTCCGGTAATCGTGAGGAGGCTCTCGATGGCCGGGGCGGTGACCTTCGACTTCTTCAGGTTCTCACCGGCGCGCGGCTTGTAGTAGATGCGGTGGGCAGTACGGTCGAGATGGAACTCGCCGGGTTCGTCGAGGAGTCCGTACGCGTTGACGGCGTACGTGACCCCGCCGCCGTACGCCTCCCAGGTGGCGCCGTTCCAGTCCGGATGGATCCGGGGCGTCCTGGCGGCGTTCTTCCAGCAGGGCTGGGCCATCCTGATCAGGTCGCCCTCGATGCCGGCTACCGGGCAGTGGTAGTCCTTCCACCGGACATGGCGGACCAGTTCCAGTTGTGAGACGTCACCGAGCTTGGCGTACGAGGCGACTCCCGCACCCTTGAGACCGTCGGCCGTCCACGCGCAGGTGCTGGTCGAGCAGCCGCTGGTGGGGTGCTTGTAGTCGGAGCGGGCGAGGATCGCGCGCTTGCCGTCCACGTACAACTGGCGGGTGTCGAAGTCGGCGGGGGCCGACCAGATGCCGTTCTCCGCATCGGAGACCTTCCAGCCGTTCACCGTACGGGCACCGCTGAAGGTGACATCGGCGCCGGGGGCGGCGCGCCAGGTGATGGTGTGTCCGACGGGCGCGGAGTCCTGCGGGCCGAAGCCGAGCGGTCTGTCCAACCGGTAGGTACCTCCGGCCAGTTCGATGACGATGTCGCGGTTGATGCCGCCCGCGACGGCGTCGCGGACCTTCCGCTGCGCACGCTCGGGCGAGCAGGGGTTGTTGTGGTTACAGGCGTGGGACGTGGCGACGGGGGCGACGTGGAAGACCGTGGGTCCGGTGCCCTTCCCGGCCGCCGGGGCGGCCTCGGCGGCCGGGGCCAGGGATGTGGCGGCGGTCAGGAGTGCGGCGGTCAGGGCCAGGCACGCGAGGGGTGGTCTGAGGGGCAGGGGCATCAAGTCTCCAGGGAATGAGAGCGTGGGATCTGCCTAGTGCGCCATTTTATTATTTGTACCTTCTCAAATAACGCGGGCTGATCCTGCCCTCGGACCCAACGTGACGTCAAGAGGTCAGGCCTGAGCGGAAACCTCGAACAGTCGCTTCTCCACTCTGTCCAGCGCGAGTCGTACCGCGCCTGTGGCGACCGACCGGTCGCCGAGCCGGGAGGCGACCACATCCACCGGGAACAGGCACAGGCCGTCGAGGCGGTCACGCAGCGGGTCCAGCAGGAGGTCGCCGGCGAGGGAGACCCCGCCGCCGATCACGACGAGTTCGGGGTCGAGGGCCAGCACCATCGCGGCGACGCCCTGGACCAGGTCGTCCGCATAACGTTCCAGCGCCTCAAGGGCGCTCGCGTCGTTGTCGCGTACCGCCGCGAACAGATCCTCCGCGTCGCCCCGGCCCTCTCCCAGCCAGCCGAGGGGGTGGGCGGGGGCGGTGTGCCAGCGGGAGGCGGGGAGGTTGCCGATCTCGGCCGACGCGCCGTTGCGGCCGGTGTGCACCCGGCCGTCGATCAGCGCGCCCGCAGAGATGCGGCGGCCCGCGTGGATGTAGAGCACGTCGCGGGCCTGGGTCGCGGCGCCGCGCCAGTGCTCGCCCAGGGCGGCGAGCTTGGTGTCGTTGCCCGCGATCACCTCGGCGCCGAACGGCTCGGAGAACGAGCCGGGCAGGTCGGTGCCGGTCCAGTCGGGGAGCAGCGAGCTCAGCCGGACCGTACCCGCGGCGTCGACGACACCGGTGGCGCCGACGCCGACCGCCTGCACGTCTGCGGCGCGCAGCCCGGCGCCCCGCAGGGTGCGGTGGCCGAGCGTCCGGGCGGCCGCGATGCGGTCGGCGGCCGGGAGCTCGGGGGAGACCGCGGTCTGCCGGGTGGCGAGGACCTGGCCGCCGAGGTCGGTGACCACGGCGAGGACCTTGTGGGCGCCGATGTCGAGGCCGAGGACGCAGCCGGCCTCGGCGCGGAAGCGGTAACGCTTGGCGGGGCGGCCGACCTGACGGCGGCCGTCGGTGGGCGGCGCGACCTCCTCCACCCAGCCCTGTTCGACGAGGCCGGTGAGCGCGTTCTCGACGGTGGCCCGGGTGACGGTGGTGGACTGCACCAGCTCGGTCAGCGTGAGCGTCTTCGCCTCGTACAGCACGCGCAGCACGGCCGCCGCGTTGAGGCGGCGCAGCAGGGACGAGTCTCCCCCGGCAACAGTCATGTGGTGTCGATCCCTTGACTCCATGCGGATGAGCGCTGCACTATCAGCGCACTGTTATTTGAGAAGGTACCAAAAATATTCAGCGGCGCTGCTGACCTTCCGAATCGAGGACCACCAAGTGAACCGCATCGCGCGCCTAGCTGTTGCCGTAACCGCTCTGAGCACCACGGCCGTCGCCTGTTCCCCGGCCGGATCCGACACCACGGGCGGGGACGGAGGCGGGAAGGGTAGCAGGACGATCACCTTTCTCACCTTCGAGACCCCCAACCTGGACGCGAAGTACTGGGACGCCGCCATCGCGCGGGCCGAGAGCAAGGTCCCCGGGCTGAAGGTCAAAAAGCTCGTCGCGCCCAGCACCGACCGCACCGGTTACGCCAAACAGCTGCTGGCCTCCGGCCAGTTCCCGGACGTGATGATCTCCGTGTCCCCGGTCGGCTTCGCCGAGGCCGGAGAGATGGCGCCGTGGACGGACAAGGAGCTGGGATCCTTCACGTTCCCGCAGTCCAACCCCATCGGTGGCAAGATCTACCAACTGCCCTACAACACCCAGCCGACGCCGCTCGTCTACTACAGCAAGAAGCTGTTCACGAAGGCCGGTATCACTGCACCGCCCACGACGTACCAGGAACTCCTCGACGACTCCGCGAAGCTCAAGGCAAAGGGCATCGACCCGTTCGTGGTCGGCGGTGGCGGCAAGGACGCCTTCGCCTCCTCCTATCTGTGGACCGCGCTCGTCGGCACGGACGTCTACAAGAAGACGCCGGACTGGATGGCGCAGCGTCGCGCGGGCAAGGTGAAGTTCAACGACGCCGACTTCAAGGGCGCTACGGACAAGTTCGTCGGCCTGGTCAAGAAGGGCTACGTCGACAAGGCCGGGCTCTCGCGTGACTACGCCAACACCGAGAAGGCGTTCCTCGGTGGCAAGGGCGCGATGTACCCGATGGGTACCTGGTTCGCCATCGCGGCCGACAGCAGCGAGATGAAGGACGACATCGGCGTCTTCGCGTTCCCGACCGACGACGGCTCCCCGGCCGTCGCCTCGTACACCGGTGGCGGCATGTCCGTCTCCGCGAAGTCCAAGAACCTCAAGGAGGCGAAGGAGTTCGCGCTCGCCTTCCAGCAGGACAAGGTCAACCAGGACGCGGTCGTCAAGAGCGACGGCGCCATCATCGCGATGAAGGACTACACCCCACCGACCGGCATGGGCCCCGTCTACAACGCCACGGTGAAGGTGTACGACGACGCCGCGAAGAAAAAGGGCGTCGTCAACGCCTTCCTCGTCGAGACCGGTGACGACTCGCTGCTCCCCGGCATGGTCGAGAAGTCGTACGCGCTGGCCCAGGACATCATCGCCGGCCACAAGAACGCCGACCAGGCGACGAAGGCCCTCGACGACGACTGGACGAAGGCTGACAACCGGTGACGGCCCCCCTGGTCAAGACGGAGCGCCGGCCCGCCGCGGACGCCGCTCCTGTCTCCCGCACCACAGCCGCCGCCCCCCGCCGCAGCCCCTGGCCCGCCGTTCGGCACCTCCTCGGCTTCGGCGCCCCGGGCCTGCTCGTCTACGCCTGCTTCGTGCTCGCCCCGATCGCGCTCAGTGTCGGCTACAGCTTCACCAACGCCAACCAGTTCGCCCCCGAGACCCACTTCACCGGCCTCGACAACTACACCCGGCTGCTCGGCGACGAGGAATTCCTCACCGCGCTTGAGGTGACGACGATCCTCACCCTCATCGTGGTGATCCTCCCCAATGTGCTCGGCCTCGCCGTCGCCATGCTCCTCGACCGCAGCGGCCGGCTGTACAAGGCACTGCGAAGCGTCTTCTTCGTACCCGTCGTACTCAGCGCGGTAGTCGTCTCCGTCGTCTGGCAGGCGATGCTCACCGACGACGGACTCGTCAACTCCGTACTACGCTCGCTGGGCGTCCACAGCCCGCCCGGCTGGCTCTCCGACCCCGACGTCGCGCTCTACTCGGTCGGCTTCATCATCAGCTGGCAGATGCTCGGCTTCTGCGCCGTCGTCTACCTCGCCGGACTCCAAGGCGTGCCGCAGGAACTGCACGAGGCCGCCGCGATCGACGGCGCTGGGCCGTGGCTGCGGTTCCGCAGGGTCACCTGGCCGATGCTGGCGCCCGCCCTGACCATCAACACCGTGATGCTCCTGATCACCGGCTTCAAGGCGTACGACCACATCCAGGTCCTCACAGGCGGCGGACCCGGTACCGGCACCACGGCGACCCTGGCCTTCTCCGTCATCCAGACCGGCTTCACCGCCAACCGGACCGGTGAGGCGTCGGCGATGGCGCTGATCATGCTGGTGATCGTCGCCGTGGTCTCCAGCGTCGTGCTGCGCTTCCTGCAGCGCCGTGAGGTGGACTTCTGATGCAACAACGTGAACGCGCGCCCTGGGTGCGTCCGGTGGTGGCCCTCCTCGCGACCGCCGTGTTCTTCCTGCCGCTCTACCTCGTACTCGCCAATGTCTTCAAGCACGGCAAGGACATCACCGAGTCCCCGGCCGCGCTGCCCTGGCCGCCGACGCTCGAGAACCTCTCCGCCGCGCTGTCCCGGCCCGACCAGCTGTTCTGGAACGGTCTGATCAACAGCCTCACCATCACCTTCGTGTCGATCGTCCTGCTGACCGTCTTTTCCGCGATGCTCGGCCACTACCTGTGCCGCAGCCGCAGCAAGGCCACCCGGATCACCATGCTGGTGCTGCTCGCCGGGCTGATGATCCCGCCGCAGGTGATCCTCGTCCCCGTCACCGACATGCTCCAGCTCACCGGGATGATGGCCACCCTCCAGGGCATTGTCGCGTTCAACGTCGGCTACTACGTGCCGTTCGGCGTCTTCGTCTTCTCCGGGTTCATCCGCACCGTCCCGATGGAGCTTGAGGAGTCCGCCGCCATGGACGGCGCGGGCCGGTGGCGCACCTTCTGGCAGGTCGTCTTCCCGCTGCTGCGTCCCGCGACCGCCAGTGTGCTGATCTTCCTCGGGGTGTGGATCTGGAACGACTTCCTCAACCCGCTGATCATTCTCGGTCCGGCGGGCGGCACCACCGTCACCGTCGGCGTCTACCGGGCGATCGGCGAACACCAGCAGGACTTCGGCCAGGTCTTCGGCCTGATGTTCCTCGCCGCACTGCCCGTACTGCTCTTCTACATCGTCCTGCAGAAGCACTTCGTCAAGGGCCTCACCGGAGGGGCCGTCAAGGGATGACCGTGACCGTGACCCAACCGACAGAAACCGCACAGCAGTTCAGCAATCTGCGCGACCACCGGGGCCGCCCGCTGGACCGCCCGCTGACCCTCGTCCTGGCAGGCGCGGGCGCCCGCGGCACCGGGTACGCGGGGCTCGCCGCGGCCGGATCCACCCCTGTCTCCCTCGTCGCCGTCGCCGACCCCCGCACCGGCCGGCGCGACGAACTCGCCGACCTGCACGGCATACCCGCCGAACACCGCTACACCGACTGGCGCGACATCGCCGCCGGACCGCGCCTCGCCGACGCCGTGATCATCGCCGTGCAGGACGCCCAGCACCTGGAGGCCGCCGAGGCGTTCGCCGCCCGCGGGTACGACATCCTGCTGGAGAAACCCATGGCCATCAGCACCGAGGAGTGCAACCGGATCGCGGCGGCGACCGAGGCCGCGGGCGTCTCGCTGACGGTGTGCCATGTGATGCGGTACGCCCCGTACAGTGTGCGGCTGAAGGCGCTCGTCGACGCGGGACGGATCGGCGACATCGTCTCCATCGAACACCTGGAACCCATCGGCTACTGGCACTACGCGCACTCGTACGTACGCGGCAACTGGCGCCGAGAGGACCTCGCCAGCTTCGCCCTCCTCACCAAGTCCTGCCACGACATCGACTGGCTCGGCCATGTCGTCGGCCGACCGGTGGAAGCGGTGTCGTCGTTCGGCTCGCTCAGCCACTTCCGGCCGGAGAACGCGCCGCAGGGCGCGGGCGAGCGGTGTGTGTCCTGCGCGGTCGAGCGGAGCTGTCCGTACTCGGCGCGCAAGCTCTACCAGATCGGGCTGCGTGAGGGAGGCGTCAAGCGGTACTTCGCCAGGATCGCCTCCGACGAACTGACCGAGGAAGCCGTCGAACAAGCCATGGCCGAGGGCCCGTACGGGCGGTGCGTCTACCGCTGCGACAACGACGTGGTGGACCACCAGGTCGTCAACCTCCAGTACGAGGGCGGCGTCACGGTCTCCTTCACCCTCACCGCGTTCACCCCGCAGGAGAACCGCCACACCAAGATCTTCGGCACCCGTGGCCAGCTCACCGGCGACGGCCGCACCATCGAGATCTACGACTTCGTCACTGACGAACGTACCGTCATCGACACGGACAACGGCGGCGCGTCGGCGGCCGAGGGCCATGGCGGCGGCGACGCGGGCCTGGTCGAAGCCTTCGTCCGGGCCCACCACGAAGGACGGCCCGAACTGCTGCTCTCCGGGGCGAACGAGAGCCGGGACAGCCACCGGGTGGTGTTCGCTGCGGAGCAATCGCGAGTGACGGGGCACGTCGTACGGCTCTGATCCGTACCCCGTCATCAGGAGACGGGAGGACCGCCCTCCCGGGCACCACGCCACCACCAGGGAAAGGGAAGGCACATGGGACGTGCACGCGCATGGAGCACTGCCGTCGGGGCAAGTGCGGTGGTACTGAGCATCGGCATCGCGGCGGCTGTGCCGGCCAATGGCGCGCAGGGCCTTGAAGCGACGTCCGCCCGAACGGCTCCACACGGGACTCATACCGCGACAGAGATAACGGCCGGATACCTGACCATCGGCCTGGACTCCACCGGGACCGTGACCGGTCTCAGGGATTCCCGGACCGGAACCGACTACCTGGCACCCGGAAAGTCCGCCTCCCTGGTCAGCCTCGTGATCGACGGCCAGCAGGTACGACCGACCGCGGTGACCCCCTCCAGGAGCCACCGCGGTCTCCTGACCTTCACCAACCCGAAGGCCGGCTTCGCGGTCGACGTGAAGGTGGAGAACAAGGGCGGTTACGCCACGCTCGAAGCGGTGAGGGTCAAGGGCCCGGCCGGGGCGGATGTGCAGACACTGCTCTGGGGCCCGATGGCGACATCCCTCACACAGACCATCGGTGAAACGGTCGGCGTGGTCCGCGACAACGACTTCGCCATCGGACTGAGGCCGCTCACCGACCGGACCGAAGGCGCCTGGCCGCAGGAATACCAGCAGTTCGGCTGGGAGAGCGAAGTCGAGGACAACCCCTCCCGGCTGCAGGTGGCTCCCCACGAAGAATGGAGCGTCGCCGGCAGGACGGCATGGGGTTCAGTGTTGCGATCCTTCACCTACGACTACACGCGCGAACGCGAGCGCCAGAACATCGACGGCTACCGGATCCCGGTCGGCCCGCTGCCCGGCGCCGACGCGTACGTCACCGGCTCCAAGGTCGCACTGTTCGGCGCCTCACCCGAGATGACCCCGACCGTGCTGTCGAACATCGCGACCGGGGAAGACCTGCCTTACCCGACGCAGAACGGTCAGTGGCAGAAGTCGGCCCAGGTGAGCAGCCAGTCCTTCCTCGTGCTCGGGGACCTGCGGACCGCCAACATCCCGACAGCCGCACGCTTCGCAAAGGCAGCAGGCATCGGCTACATCTACTCCCTGCCCAATGCGGTCGGACCGTGGCAGTCGACGGGGCACTACCAGTTCGACGCCCGCCTGGGCGGCAGCGACGCCGGGGCCGCGGCAGCGGTGGACATCGCCAAGGCCAACGGGGTACGGCTCGGGGTCCACACCATCTCGGACTTCATCAGCACCGACGACCCCTACATCGCATCCTCACCGGCTGACGACCGGCTCGCGACGGGAGGACACGCCACGCTGACCCGCCCGCTGTCGCCCGGCGACACCACTCTGTACCTCGACTCCGACGCGCTGCTCGCCGACGGAGTGTATGGCCGACTCCTGCGCATCGGTGACGAGTTCGTCGGATATGACGCGGCCCGGCAGGTCGGAGCCGAGTGGGAGGTGACCGGACTCCATCGTGCCCAGTGGAGTTCCGTCGCGGCCGACCACGCCACGGGGAACCGCACCGCCCGTGTGGTCACCAACGGCTACGGCGGCGCGATCGGCGGGCGCGGCATCATCAAGGAGATCTCCACCCGTCTGGCCACCGCCTGGAACAACACCGGCATCATGTCCAACTCCTACGACGGCGTGGAGTCCGCTTCGCAGTCCGGCTGGGGCTCCTACGGCCAAGCCCGGCTGATCAACGGTGCGTATAAGGGGAATCGGGCGAAGGACGGCTTCATCACCGAGACGAGCCGGATGACTTCCAACACGTGGGACGCGCTCACCCGGGCGAGCTGGGGCGAAGTAGGTGTGACCAGCATGAACCAGGTCTTCATCAACAACGCGTTCTACCAGGACAACTTCCTTCCAGGAATGCTGGGCTGGATCAAGCTGTCAGGCACGGAAGACCTGTTGAGCATCGAGGGCGTGCTGGCCCGGGGTGCCGGCCTGAACGCCGGCGCCGGCTTCCAGGCTTCGGTGGCCGGTCTCACCGCGAGCGGCAAGCAGGGTGAGCTGGTGCTCGACGCGATCAAGCAGTGGGACACGGCGCGCAACCTCGGTGCCTTCACCGAGGCACAGAAGGCACGCTTCCGCGACCAGTCCACCCACTGGCATCTCACGGTGACCAAGCCCGGCAAGGAGTGGTCGCTGCAGGAACTCGACACCGGTGGGAACCCGATCGGCTCCGCCCAGGACGTCACGACGCCGACTCCACGGCTGAGCTCCGCCCCGCTGCCGACGGCAACCACGCACGAGCTGTACGAGGCGAAGGTGACCACGAACACCCCGGCCACGGTCCGGTTCGAAGTGACCGGCGGCGCCCTGCCCAAGGGACTCCGGCTGAACAAGGACACCGGAGGCATCACCGGAAAGCCCGCTCGGGCCACAAAGGCCGCCTTCACCATCACGGCCCACAGCGCGGCCGGACTACCCGATGCGCAGGCCGACTACCGGATCACCGCACGCCCCTGATCCCATGCCGGCTCACCCGCCTCCGCCGCTGCTGGTCGCGTCGGGGGCGATGCCGGCTCGGTGGCCACATCACCCGCACTCGCCACAGGGGACGCCCCGCGCCCCTGCTCAACGGCGCCGCGAGAGCCGCGACTACCACCGGATGGTTCGCGGCGAAGCCCATCGCGGGTGACCGGGCACGTCGTACGGCCCCGCTCTGGTCCTGCCCCAGCCACGATGCCGAGTTTGACGAACCACGGGTCCGTCAGCGTTGCCCTGGCGGCCCCCCCGGGCCGTATTCCGTGCTGAACCAGGTCGAGCGGTGGTTGGGCCTGCTGACCGACAAACTCATCCGCCGCGGCGTCCATACTGTGGTGGCTGGGCTTGCGGTGGTCGGGTTTGCCGCAGTGCTTGTCGCGCTTGATGGTGGTGGGGTTGGTGTCCGTGTGGGTGGTGGTGTCGCCGCCTCCGGTGACCGTCGCCTCGCTCCGGAATTCTGTTCGGACGAACTCCCGGAACAGGATCACGCAGGGCCGCCGCGCGGCTTCGCCGTGCACCGGCTCGGCGTCGCCCGGATGGTGGCCACCGACCTGCTCGTGACGGCCGACTGACAGAACGCCGACGGGCGTGGACCCCGGACCGTTCCCACTCGATCCGAGGCCTCGCTCGTGCCTGCCGTCATTGTCGGCTCAGTTCTCGTACAGGGCGATGAGCCGGCCGACGAACCCACCCTTGCGCAGCCGGTCCAGCCCTTCGGGGGTCCGGTCCGGTGTGAGGCGTTCAGTAGCGGGTTGCCCTGGCCCGGATCTGCAGGAACAGCAGTGCGTCGTCGGGATCCAAGTGCTCGACAACCGACCCGACGGCACTGCTGCGCCCAGTTCACGCCGAGTGCAGTGAGGGCGGCGATGAGATGTTTTTTGCGGGTTCTACGTACGACTGCTGCGGATGCGTTCCTGGAGCGGGCCGCGGATCAGCCTGTCGGCCACTGCCACCACGGTCACGCTCAGGCTCCAGTCGATCGACACGCCGGATAGGTGGCCGGCGAGTCCGGGGCTACCTCGCCATGCCCACCTGCCCGTTGAGTTTTCCGGTCAGGGGTTGGCGTACTCGACACCGGTGAACGCGATTGCGGGAGCGCCGTGGCTGTTGGGCTCGCCGTGTGCCTCCACGGCGAAGTAGAAGGCTCCGTCCGTGGTGGGGAGGCAGAACTTCTTGCCCAGCAGTTTCTGGATGGAGAAGTCCGTGATCACCGGGCCGGGAGCCTCGCGGCATGCCTTGAGTGTCGTGGGCTGGGCATCGACGGCACGGACGAAACGGGCATCCGACCCGAGATAGAGGGAGGCCACACGGTCTTCGCAGCTTTCGATCTGATAGCTGATGGTCGCGCCGAAGATCGGCTCGTCCAGCTGCTTGGTGCTGTGTGATTCGCTTCCGTCCATCAGCGCGCGATGGGAGGTGTGGGAGACCTGCCCCAAGATATCGGTCTTCTCGTGGTACCCCACTTCGGCAGGGTAGGTGCCGACCTGAGTGCTGGTGTACTCGGCCATGACTCGATCGCGGAACCGAGAGACCTCCTTGCAGGTGGGAGGTTCCAAGATGCTCTGTTTTGTCTTCGATGCCCCAGTGTCGGACGGGTCGTCAGCCCGGGAAGGAGCACTCCGGGAGGCAGTCTCCGGGTTGTCGTCGCTGGGTGACGTCGAAGACGAGCAGCCCACTACTGTCAGTAATACCGCAGCAATGGCGGCCACGTACCGTAATTCGCCTGTCACACTTGCCTCCTCCAGGACACCAAGACACCAAGACACCAAGCAGTAAGAGCGTAGAACATGTCATCTCAAGGTGTCTCCCATGTGCCATACGAGGCAGGCGCCGTTTCAGCCAGTCGGCAATGAGGAGCTGCCTTGTGAGGCCGAAAGTACTGACTTCGGCTCCGCAGAGTGAAGTTTCCCGAAGTCCCTGATGGGCTCGGTGCGATGGCTTCCCGCACCGGCAGACCCCGCCCCGGGCGTACCGGACCCCGTACCGCCGACAGCAGCCCCGGGCCCCGTACCGCCGGCAGCGGCCCCCGTTATGTTTTTCGCGGTCCTGCAAGAGGGCCGCTGGCCTCCGGGCCCGGCATGGCTGTGTCCCCTTGTCGAACGGATGACCTGGGGGGTGGTGTCACCGGGCCCGGGAGGTGCCGTCGGAGACGCTGATGAGA
>NZ_JBEYFB010000079.1:0-18449 GCF_040634135.1 Streptomyces sp. NPDC007164 | reverse complement strand
CCACGGTCGACCTGTCGATGCCGAGGTCGGTCGCGGCCTGCTGGTTCGTCCCGCCCTCCGCGCAGCGCAGCACGATCCTGGCTCGCAACGCGAGGAACTGTGCGGTCTTCGCCCGCCGTGCCCACTGGGTCAGCTGCCGCCGCTCGGCATCGTCCAGGACCAAGTCGGCCTTGGGCCTGCCGATCCGGCCGGCGTCCTCAAGGCCGGTGATCCTCTCTGCAGCGAAGGCCCGGCGCCACTTGCCCACCGCCTTGGACTGGACGCCAATGACCCGCCCAACGGCCGCGTTTGACGCTCCATCGGCACACGCCAGGATGATCCGCGCCTTCTCGGCCAAGTGCCGGTCCGACAACCCTGACCGGCGTACCAACTCAGCACGCTCGGCCGCGGACAACGTGATCGGTACGGCAGAAGGCCCCGGATGCGACATGCCAACAGGGTAGTGACTAACCATCAGAATTTCTGGCGCATCACACTAGATGAGGGCGAGCGGACTGGGCGGATCGACATCGACAGACTGACCGCGGTCCTCACGGAGTTGTACTCGCCCTGGCACGTCCAGCCGGACATGCCGAGAATCGAACGAGCCGTTCCCGGCACCTTCGGGCCAGTCTCCGTTCAGCACCACATCGCGATGTGGAGGGCGCGCCAACAAACAATCCGCCGCCTCCGGCACGAGGAGATCGACGAAACCGAGCTTGACCGAGTACGCGCCGTCTACAGACCGATGTGGGCCGACTACCGGGCCCGTCGACCCGCCATGGCGACCATGGGCGCGGGAGAGTTCGCGGCGTACTTCGCAGAGCCTGACACCATAGAGGGCCGGGCGATCGAGGTGGTCGATGCCTTCGTGGAAACACTCGCCGGCGAACTTGGGCTGATCGAAGCCGCGTCCCATGCTGCAGAGACGGCACGCCTCAAACTGGCGCGCTGACGGTCCCCGAGGCCAATCCGACGCATCCACGCCGGGGAAGCAGACGGCACCGGGTGAGCCTGGATGCCCGTCAGACCTTCGAGATCAACGGCTTGCCCCATTGACGCGCATCTGGTCACACCCCGACGCCACCAGGGAGGGCCACCCAGGGGCGGGGCGGTCTGTCCAGGGTGGGCGAGGCCCAGCGCGGAGCGCCGCCGAAGGCGCCCTTGACTGGCCGGCACGGCCCGCACACTCCATTGCCCGTTCGGCAAGGATCCTGGAGAGGGCAGGCAGCGGCCGGGCCCATGCCCTTCAGGCAGAGCACAACAGCTTCTCCTGGCGAGCGTGCTCGAAAGCAGATTGCTTCTGCGACGGAGCGGGTCATGGGCCGTGCTGGTGGGCAACATAGTTTGTGTCACAAGAAGTTCGGCCTCATCCCTCTGCGCCTCGGCCATACTGTTTCGTCGGGAGCTGACGGTCCAACGGAGGTGGGGTGCGTGCATGACGACCGTTGAGGATGATCAGAGCAGGGCGCGCCTAGGCGTGCTTGAACTTTCCATTGAGGCTCGAGTCTGCGAGGCTGCGCCAGCCTTCGCGCACTTGGACGCTCTGGGACTTCCCGCCCCGAGAGACGGTGCACGAAACGCCATCGCCGCGGCACTGGTACACCAGTCGTACCTCTACGAGAGCCGGGGAGCGCTACCAGGCATCACACAGACCTCCTTGGATGCACTTGGCCGACTGGGCAGCACGTTCCTGTGGAAGACGGCAGCAGTGGAGCGGTACCGCAGGATCGCGAACCCCACCTCCGGGACGATGAGCAAAGACGTCGCCCGGATTGTCGCTACCTTCCCGGCCTGGACCGCACGTCAGGAGTGGCTTAGAAAATCCGCGGCCCTGAGCGTGGGACTCGACAGAGATACGCTTCCGCCGAAGGTCACCACTCTTTTATGCCAACAAATCATCGGTGTGCTGTGCCTGGAAGGCGAGGAGGAAGTAGCCAGACGGCTGCTCGATGGGCACCTGGCCACGCAGCAGCGCGAGATCGCATCCGGCATCACCGACCCGAAAACCACCCTGTATGAGGCTCTGGGCCACGCAGCGTTGACCTGGGAGTACGAGCGCAGTGGTCCCGATCACTCCCCTGTGTTCCAGGCCGTCGTCGCTGACACGCGTCGGCGGACCGGCGAGGGAAGAGGCAGCAACAAGAAGACCGCCGCGCAGCTGGCAGCGCTCGACTTCCTACAACAGCACGTACCTCAGGTCCTTACGGTGCGGGATACCGCTGCCTCACCACCTCTGCCCGCCCAGGAGATTTCCACATCGCATGCCCATGTAGGTACCGTGCGGCGCCTTGAGACGCTCTTTTCCCTTCCTGAGACGTCACGCCCCTTGCTCTCCCAAGCACTCGTACACGCGTCATGGGCGTACGAAAACGGCCACCAGATGGAGAGATATCGTCAGCAGGACTACCAGGCCCTGGCCTACCTGGGGGCGCAGATACTCGGCTACGAGCATCTGCTCGCCACTGCACGACGCATTGTCGTGGCTCCCCCTGCCGAATTCGCTTTCATTACTCTCCCCAACGACGTGTACAACACCGCCTTCCACGAGGTCGGGTTGGCATCAGGGCTGCTCCTCGGGGCGGGCCAGCGAGCACTCGGCGTACCCCTGGAGATTGGGGCCGACTCGTTCCAAGCCGTGATTGGCGCAGTCTCCGAGGCAGGGGACTTTCAGGGATCGCTGGCCGACCGCTGGCCGCAAGAGTGGTCGACGATATGGCAGTTGGTGGCACCGAGCGCACCACGACCGGTCGAACCCACGACGCGCCTGGGCCGCACGGCCAGCATCATGAAGCTCCCCGTGACCTACGAGCACAAGATCACAGGGCCGGACCACCTGCAACGGTTCACGGCGGTCGCCGTTCTGCACAGCAAGGCGCTGGGCGTCACCCTCAGAACGCAGGGCGCTGCCGTTCCGGGCAAGGTACCCGCGAAGCACAGCGCGTCATTGGCTGTGCTCCGTGTCCTTGACCGACTCGCCGACGGATCCCCGGCCCGGTCCTTTGACGGCGCCAAGGAAGAGGACCGCTCCCTCGCCCGGCTCCTCCTCGCCCAGCAAGCTTATGTGCTCGATGCCGCGCCGGTTCCAACGCAACGTTGGATCACCGCACGCCTATTCGGGCTTCATCTCGCCCCGGATGCTCCGGCGCTGCTCAAGTGGGCAGTTGGCGTGGATGAGCTTCTGGACCTCGACCTTCCCCTACAACCCGGCAGTCATCTGCGGGACGCGTTCCGGAAGGCCGTCGAGAAGCCCGCGATCCCAGACCCCATCAACACCGTCCTGGCGCGAGCGATAGACACCCTGGAGCGGATCGAGACCCCCGAGAACATCACCACGGCGCATGTACGTCGCCTGGTGCAGTTGTGCGACGTGTACCGGTGCCTCGGTTCCAACGACCCCGACATACTTCTACCCGATCTTGCAGACGACTGGCGGATCCTTCACCGGGGTCGGCTTGAGACCCTGCCGTCGCTTCCTTCTGTCCGGATCTCCGGTCGGGCACGAGCAGTCCTCGATGCCGCACTATCCACCCTCACCTCATGCGGCGGAGGAACCTCCGTCGAAGTACTCTCCGAGCGGCCGCTGCGACTGGGATTCCGGTCGCCTCAACCACCGTCTCTGACCATCCTGGAGGACGTGTGCTCGCTCTGGTCCACGGCCAGCAAAGCGATCACCGTAGAGGCGACCGAACAGGGCATCGACGTGATCGTCGCCATGACGGAGGCCCCGCCCCAACCAGGTCCGATCACCCAAGCCGTCATGACCGCACTCCAACCGAGCCCCGAGCCATACCGGGCAGCTGTGGCAGATCTCCTGCACGATCTCAAGAACCAACTTGTCGCCGCCCGCCTCGCCGACTCCCAATCCGCTGAGAGCCGCACGGCACGGCTGCAGCAACAACTCGCCGCGAGCCGACACCTCGACGAGGCACACACCCTCGCTCTCCGCCTTCGTGCAGCAACTTCGATGCTCACGTCAGCGAATACCGAGAGCATCGAGCTAGGAGCCTTCCTTCGCCATTACGCCGGATCAGTCCTCACCCGACTACCTGCCAACATCTCGCTGTCCGTTCCCACGGCCAGGAGCACAGTCCACGTCGCACTGGGCACACGAGCCCTGACCGCTATCTTCGACAACTTGATCGGCAACGCGATCGAAGCGCTGCGCAACGGCGGGGCCATCACCCTGGATTGGACAGCCGATGACTACGAAGCCGCCGTCGAAATCTCCGACGACGGACCCGGGCTTCCCTCGGACATCGCCGCCGCCCTGAACTCAGGCAAGCGAATCCGCAGCACCAAACCCGGAGGCAACGGCCTCGGCCTGCTCGGAGTCCGCTCGCTTCTCGCCAAGGTTGGCGGACAACTCAGCCTCATAGCCACGCCCTCCGGCACCGCGTGGCTCACCACCCTGCCGCTCGCTACCCCTACGCCAACGGAGTCTGCATGACCCAGCGACTGGCCAACCTGCGAATCCTCGTTGCCGACGACCAAATGGACGTGGCCCGTACTCTGTGCCGGCCACTGCACAAGGAAGGTGCCCGCCTGCGCTTCGCTGCGAACGGCTGCACCGCCCTGCAGGAGATCGACACCCACCCGTTCGACCTCCTGCTGATCGATATGAAGATGCCGCCCGAGGAATGGGGTGGCTTGTGGCTGCTACGGCAGCTCAAAGAACAGAAGTGCCGCATTCCCAGCCTCGTACTGTCCGGCGAAGGCTCTAAGCAGCAGGTCATCGAGGCGCTCCGCCTCGATGCAGTCGACTGGGTCGTCAAGGACACCGCCGGAGAAGAACTGCTGGACCGATGCGCAGCGACTGTCACCGATCGCTTGGGCGAATCCCTGGAACGCGCCGCCCACCGCCTACCGACTCCCCTGGCCAATCGCTTTGCCAGGTATGCCCGAGCCACCGATCCTGACAAGAAGATCCGCGAGGGCCTGCATACGCTTGAGTCGATACTGCGCTTCACCGCCGTTCTGGGACTCAGCAGCACCCCGCCCACACCGCTACGGGGGATCACGCCGGATCGGCTGGCAGCCCCGAGCATGGGCACCTGGTTCGACATCTGCACCGCTCTCGCGAGCCTGCCCGATGCAGGCAACGATTTCCGGCGAGTACATTCCTGGATCACCCCCGAGCGCGCTGATCACCAACCGGTACAGAGCCTCATCTCCGTACGCAATGCCCTGGCACACGGCCGGGACACGCCCACAGCGGACCAGGCCGACCAACTCGACAGACTGCTGCGCCGAATCGCACATCGTGCAGCATCCTCCTGGTGCGCCGATCTCGCAGTGCCCACCTCCATGACCTACGACGGGGCCCGATACACCCTTGAGGTACTCACACTTCAAGGGGTCGGAAAGCCGACCCCCAACACGGTATCGACCGCTGCACCGGTGATCACAGGACAGCCGATCCTCGCGTCCCGCGAAGACACCCCGCTGTCCTTGGCCCCGTGGCTGCTGGCCCACACGGAACCTGCCACAGGCACCGTACGCTGCCTGCAATTCGACGGCCTTCAACGTACAAAGGAGGGTCTGACGCCTGAAACTCCCTTCCGGTACGCGCGAACAGATGACGGCAGCGGTCTCCCGGTCGTCCACCACTCTCAAGCGCATTGGCTGACCCTGTCCCGGTGGACATAACCCCAGCCGGGGCCTCGGGCCGGAGCCTTGGCTGCTCAAGTTCGGCACTAACGATGTTCGATGCCACAACCCTTAACGTCTCATCCCGGTGGCAGCCACGGTCGCGCGGTCCGTGGATCCGGTTGTCGGTCACTGCGGGCACAGAGCCAACCCGCAATTGAAGGGGGCGTTGACCGGGCCGCAACAGCTCAGGCCACGAGCCTGGCGGGTTAGATTCACTCCAGGCCGTCGTCCGTCGCCGTGGAGTCAACAGGATCGTGTCCCTCTCGGCACCGCAGCTGCCCACGCCGCCACAGCCCAGCGGCGCAGACCGTACGCCTTTCCTCGGCCGCCAGAGCCCCTACGGACCTCACCACCACCGAGCCCCGAATACGGCCATACCCGACAGGGCTTCCCCAGGAGGCGGTAGCGGCGGAGCCCTGACAGGCCACACCTGACGCATCGCCACTTGCCCAAACAGACACATGACGGCCAATCAGAACCAGTTGCCGGCCGGGCGGGAGGCGCTGCGTGAGCTGGCACGGATCGAAGCCAACGCCTACCCGTGGCCGTTCGACGCCGACGGCCGCTGGAGGGGACTCGAGGAATAGTCAAGACCTGTGGATCGGAAGGCCTGTCACGAATGAGAACTTTTCATCCTGATTTCGCAGGTCAGGGGGCTGGTGTGGGGCGGGAGTGGCGGTTCGCTTCCTTCTCGGCGGCGGTGAGTTTGTGGCTCTTCGTGGCCTTGCGGCCGGTGATGATCACGGGGTGGTCGTCGGGGTCGTCGTCCAGGCCGACGAAGCCGAGGTCGGCCAGAGCGCCGAGGCCGGCCTCGCGGAGGTGTGCGGTGATCTTGTCGTGGCGGGCGGTGGTGATCTCGCTGGACCGGCCGGGCCGGGCGGAGGAGATCCAGATCAGGTTGCCCTTCTCGTCGGTCAGCGCGAGAAACAGCAGGCCATGGGACTTGTGCTTGCCGCGGTAGTTCTTGCGGTTCTCCGTTCCGGTGCGGCGTCGGGTGCGGATCAGGGTGCCGTCGAGCAGGACGACGACTCCGCCCTTCTTGGCGATCTTCTTGCATGCGCGGTCCAGGCGCGGGGCGCGGGCGGCCAGCAGACGCAGGACTTCCTGGACCCAGCGGCGCACGGTGGAGGCGGAGATCTGGTTGCCTCCGGCCATGTCGGAAAGCCGCTGGTCATGGCGGAGGACAGCGAGCACGATCAATGCCTGGGTGCCGGGAGTGACCTTGCGCCAGCGGGTGCCCAGCCGATTGCGTTCACGGCGTATCAGGTCACCGACGAGGTCGAGGGTCCGCTTCGACACGGGAAGCTGAACCTGGTAGACAGCATGCTGAGAGCCCTCGGCGGGCTGGTTTTTCGTCACAGATTCACCAACACCCGCCGGGGGCCCTCGTGTTACGGCAGGAATCAGCCGGTCAGCCGTCGTACCGGCCGGTCAGCGGGGAAGGTAGCGGCCCGCTCCGGTGCGGGTCAGCCAGCCCCGGTCGGCGAGTTTGCGCAACTGCCCTCGGACCGGCTCGACCTTCCCCGGCGTGAGCTCACAACCCAGCGCCCCCGCAACGTCCTTGGCCATCACCGGCCCGTCCGCGTCGGCCACGATCTCCATGATCCGCCGATACTCCGAGGCCAGGACCTCCACCCCCATACTCTCAGCCCGGTCCGGAACCAGCCGCATCCCACCCGCACCCGGACCGGCCACCACCCTCACCGGCTCCGGCTCCGGCTCCGGCTCCGGCTCCGGCTCCGGCTCCGGCGGCACGATGCCCGACGACCGCCGCCCGCAGTCGGTCTCCTCGGCCCACTGCCCGAACACCACCTCGGCAGCCTCCAGCCGGGCCACCTGCGCCTCGATCTCGGCCAGCTCCATGCGCAGCAGCTCAGTACGCTCCTCCAGCTGAAACCGCTGTTCCATCGTCCACGTCAGCACGTCCGCCATCCCTGCTCCCCTCCCGGACCAGCTCTCCGAGACGGAGCGTACGAAGAAGCGGCCGTCGGCACCGGGCGCTCGGGAAAACAGACCCGTGACGGACGATCACCTGGTAACGATCTCGCCCCCGACCAGCCCGAGCAGCACCACCCGCACTCACACCAGCGCCGCTGACCAGCAACTTTCAGGATGGTGGATCTTCATTTCGCGACATCGCCGGCCGCACCGTCACAACCGCAGAGAACCAGACGTGATCTTCAACCACGGGCGCGGCCACCGATTCTCGAAGTTCAGAGAACACGTCAATACGCTGCTGCTCCAGCAGGTCCTGGCCGAGCCAAAATGGGCGGACAAGCTCACCGACGCGGACCGCAGGGCGCTCTCCCCGCTGTTCTGGACCCACGTGAATCCGTACGGCCGGTTCGAGCTGGACATGAACAGCCGCCTCGATCTGGACCTGTCCCGGGCTACGGTGCCCGGCCCGCGTACCCCGCAGGACGAGGCAGCCGCGACCCTGGCGTGACAACCGGTTCCGGGCCGGCCCTACCTCGTGAGCGGCTCGACTCCGAGGAGGGCTGCGGTTTTGGTGTAGACGGTCCGGGCGAGAGCGTCGTTCAGGGCCAGGCGCGAAGGGGTGTCCGGCTGGGACTCGCTGAAGAATCCGCCGCTGGGGCGCGGTGCGGGCGAGGCGCTGGCGAGCCAGACTGGGGTCTGCACACCTTCGTCCGGGGTGATGGCGAACGGACGGAACAGCGGGGCGGTCAGCCGCATCAGACCGCCGGCGTTGCTGTTTATCGCGGTGCCCTTGACCATGCCGGGATTGGCGTTGTACAGGCTCATGCCGTCGGGCAGGCGGTGTGCGAGTTCTCGCGCGGCCAGGAGGCTGACGAGTTTGCTCGTCGCGTAGACGTTGATCTGGTTGTAGAAGCGCTTGCTCCACGATGTTCCCGCGACATCCGGATCGGTGGCATCGAGCCTGCCACGCTTTTCCACGAACGAGGACATGTTGATGATCCGCGCTTCGAGCGTGAGTACTCCCTCGGCCAGAAGGGCGTGGGTGAGTAGGAACGGGGCGTGGTGATTGAGTGCGTAGGTGCGTTCCACGCCGTCCGGCGTCTGCTCGTACCGAGGGAACGCCGCTCCTGCGTTGTTGACGAGGACGTCCACCGGGTGTCTGTCGGCGGCCAGTTGCGCTGCCAGTTCCTGTACCTGCGACCGCTGTTCCAGGTCAGCGGTGTACGTCCTCGGCGGTGCCGCTTCACTGCCCGCAGGGGCCAGGCCGCGTAGGCTGTCGGCGGCGGCCCGGGTGCGCGTCGCGTCCCGGCCGACGAGGACGACGCTCTGACCGGCCTTGATCAGGTGGCGTGCCGTCACCAGGCCCAGGCCCGAGGCTCCGCCCGTGATGACCGCGATCCCGCTGCTCATTGCTGCTCCTCTTTCACGGTGTCCTTGACGCTGGCGGCCTCACCTGCCGGGCGGAGGCCGTCGATCACTTCGCGGAGAAGCGTGTGCAGGCGCAGCCTGCTCTCGTGGTCGAGGAGGGCGAAGGGTGAGTGCTCGGTGGTGTGCTGGATGACGCGATCGCGCAGCGCGCATCCCTCGGGGGTGAGCTGGATGACTTTCGCGCGGCGGTCGGTGGGGTGGGGCACGCGGCGGACCAGGCCGCGCTTCTCCAGCCGGTCAATCATCGACGTCGCGGTTGAGGCGTCGCACTGCAAGAGGTCGGCCAGACGGCGCGCGGTCATCTCCCGCCCGCGACTCAGCCTCCACAGCGCATCGGTCTGAGTGTCAGTCAGCCCCGCTTCCCGGGCCAGGTCTCTGAGCTCGGTATGCACCTGGGTGCGGATTGCGAACAGGTAGTCGTGAAGCTCTTCGGTCAGCTGCCGATCATCCATGACCACATAGTACATGGATAATCCAATCATTGGAAAATCCATGTACTATGTGAGCCCCGCCAGCGTGGCGGACTGGCCCGCCGTGACGCTCAAGCCACCCCGCCCTGTCGACTCCTGGATGCAAGTGGCCCGACTCCTAGAAATGACCCTTTCCCGGATCAAGATCAAGAACAGTCGGCGGGAGCCGTCCAGGTCGCGGATTCATTGCCACAACTCGTTCTCACTCAAAAGTGGAACCAGGCGTGTTCTGGGAAATGTTTGTGACAGCATCCAGGGTCATGACGGAACCTCAGGCCGCACTCACGTCCGAAGCGGGCGACGTCGAGCGCCACCCCTGCCCACGCTGTAACGCTCAGCCAGGCTCACCCTGCCGCTCACCCTGCCGCTCGCGCTCCGGCGCGAGCGGCAGGAACTACCACACCGGCCGATTCACCAAGGTGCCCCGGATCGCGAAACTCCTGCGCGTGCCCACCCCCGCTGACCGCGGGCCCGGCCAGCCGTGGCGGCCCGACACCCCGGCGCCCGCGCCCGTCGCCCCGGACACCCCTAGCGCCGACATCCGCATCGGATACGCCCGCTGCTCGACCCTCACCCAGGAACTCCAGACACAGCTCGACGCACTCGCAGCCAAGCGCATCCCCCGGGACAAGATCTTCTCGGAGAAGATCAGCACCCGGGTGCGGGTCCGCCCTCAGTTTGAGGCAGCCCTCGCCGCCGCCCGGGAGATCAAGGCCCACGCACCGCACTGTCGTTGATCTTTACGGTGTACGAGATGAAGCGTCTCGGGCGGGACGCCGCAGAGCTGACAGCCCTGGCCGACCACCTCACCGCCCACGGCCTGGTACTGGAGATGCTCGCCGGGCCTCTGCAGGGGATGTACGACCCCAGCGGTCCCGGACGCCTCCTGTTCGGGTTCTTCGCCGCGATGGCCGAGACCGAGCGAGAGAGCATCCGCGAGGCCACTCTCAAAGGACTCGACACTGCGGCCCGCAAAGGCAACCACGGCGGCCGGCCCTCGGTCATCACCGACGACATGCTGCACACCGTGCTCCGCCGCCGCGTGAACGGCGAGACCGTCGAGGACATCCAGCCCGACCTGCTCATCCCCACCGGCCGCCGCAAGGGACAGAGCCCCAGCCTCTCCAGCATCTACCGGGCGCTCGCCGAGCATGAGAAGGCCCGGGCGTACTCAGAGGCCGTCGAGACCGCACACGCCGACTTCGTCGCCCTCCAACAGCGCGAACACAGCCCCAAGTAGTTACTCAGCGCTACACGCCACCTGGCGGTAGCTATACGAGAACAGGGCCGAATCGAGGGAGGGACGACCGGAACCGTGTGCGTGTTACTGAGCGGTCGGGGCGGCTACTTGGTCGCTTCCGCCGCCCGGAAGCCTCACGCGGTGTTCGGGCCCCCTGCGAACGCGAGTGATCCGAGAAAGCGCGTCTGCTCGTGTTCCACCGTGGCGTCCAGCTCGCCCATGGCCTCCAGAGCGCGGGGATCACTGAGCGTCATGGCACCGAGTGCGCGCTCCAGGTGGCCCTGGTCCTCGATCTCGCACAGGTTGAATGCCTCGTACAGCGGCCCGACCTGCGTCACCGTGCCCGCGACCAGCGAGATGCCCTGCGATTCGAAGAGTTCGCGGATGGTCACCATGGCGGCTTCGTAGCGCGCCAGATTCGCGAAACCGTACTTGAGCTGGAGCTGCGCCAGCATGTAGCTGCTCATCTGTCTGCCTTTCCTGCGGGTCCCGTCGGGACTTTCACCAGGAAGGTAGACGTTCACACTGGCGTGAAGGGCAAGTCAGCTGTTGTCGGTCACCGCGTTCAGTACGGCTTCCAGGCCGGTCAGCTTGGCGTGCAGTTCTTCCGCTTCACGTGAGAGTTCGGCGTGCCGCGTACGCAGTAGAGCCTCGACCCGGGGCGCGGAGTCGGGGAGTTTCCACCCCTGGACCACCGTACGGATCAGGTCGCTCGGCAGGCCCACGCCGTACAGACGCTGGATGAACCCGACACAGTCGGCGTCTTTGGCCTGGTACCTGCGGTGCCCCACGGCGTTGCGCGACGGGAGCAGGAGACCTTGCTCCTCGTAGTACCGCAGTGACCGCGTGCTCACTTGGCACCGGTGAGCGAGTTCACTGATCGACAGCGACACAGGGTTCGAATCGGGGTTCCACTCGGGGCCCGACTCGGAGGTCGATTCGAGGCTGTGCGCCGGCCTGCCCCCGCGCGGCGAGACGGCCCTTGGAGACGCCGCAGCGCCATCACTGGATGGGTCATTCGAGGCATGGGAACGCATAGTGAACTCTAGCCCCCTCTCGACTGGTGCCGTCGGGCATGCCGGTCGGGCGAGTGCGGGCTCAATCCGCCGCGAGACGTGCTTCAGCCAAGTAGGCCTGGATGGCGTCGCGGTGCCTGGCGAGGATGTCGATCCTGCTCTGAATGTTCTCCAGCTCGCGGGCCAGGCTGGCGGCGAGTTCCGTGTCCACCTTCGCCCGCAGCGACTCCCCCGCCCCGGTGAAACAGCAGCCGATGTCCTTGATGGCCTCGGTGCCGAGGCCGGACCTGAGCAGGTCGCGAACCCGCTCGGCGCATACGAGGGACTCCTCGGAGTATTCCCGGTAGCCGTTGGGGAGACGACGGGGGTGAAGCAGGCCCAGCTGCTCGTAATAGCGCAGCGAGCGGCTGCTGATCCCGGTGTGCTGAGACAGCTCACTGATCTTCAAGCCGCATCCTGTTCTCCGTCGTCTTGACCTTGACATCGGTGTGAAAGTTTACCGCTCCAGCCGTGAACAACCTTGTCAAAACGACGTCATCTCTCCGGTCCGGGCGTGCCGCCCTGGCCGTGCTGTTCCTGGCCGGCTTCATGTCGATCACGACTGAGACGCTGCCCATGGGGTTGCTGCCCCAGGTGAGCGGTGGCCTCGGCGTCTCGGAGTTGCGGGCCGGCCTGCTGGTGGCCCTGTACGCCTTCATCATCATGGTGGTGACGCTGCCGATCACGGCCCGAACCGCGCACTGGCCGCAGCGGCGTCTGCTCCTCGTCATCATGGCCGTGTTCGTGCTGAGCAATCCGCTGCTCGCCGCGGCCCCTTCCTACGCTGTGGCTGTCGTCGCCCGTATGATCGCCGCTTCGACGCACGGGGTCCTCTGGTCGGTCCTACCCGTTTACGCCACCCGCCTCGTCCCCCCGGAGCGGGCGGGCCGCGCCGTCGCCATCGTATTCGCGAGCAACTCCGCCGCGCTGGCCTTCGGCGTGCCGCTGGGAACCACGGTCGGCAACGCACTGGGCTGGCGCAGTGCCTTCGTCCTGCTCGCCGCGGTGGCCGCACTCGCCCTCATCCCCGCGCCACTCCTGCTGCCTGAGGCGTCCGGCCCGCCGGCGACGCGGGTCACGGCCCTGGCCGCCTTCAAACTCCCGGGCGTGCTCACCGTCACCGTCGCCACGACCTTGGTCATGCTCGGCCACTTCATCCTCTACTCCTACATCTCGCCCTACTTGCGGCACATCGGCGTCAGCTCGGCAGCGGCAGGCCCGGCGCTGCTCGCCTTCGGACTCGCGGGAGTTGTCGGAGTGTGGACCACCGGCGTACTGGTCGATCGCCGTCCCCGCGGCGCGACCCTGCTCTTCGCCGGCGCGATGGCACTGGTCTTCGCGGCGTTGGCCACCACGGGCAGGACCACGTTCGTGAGTCTCGTCCTGATCGTCGTATGGGGCCTGCCCTTCGCGGGTCTGCCCACGCTCTTGCAGTCCACCGCGCTCACGGCCGCACCGCAGGCCCAGGCCGCGGTGTCCGCGCTGTACGTCATCGGCGTCAACTTCAGTATCGGCGGCGGTTCCATCGCGGGCGGGCAGGTACTGGACCGTCTGGGAGTGGCGTCCTTGCCGCTACTCGCCGCCGTGCCCGCGGCCGCGGCGTGGTTCATCATCGTCGGCGCCCGCCGCCATGCCTTCCCCCGACGTCCGATCGCCAGTGCCGGCGCCCGGCCGGAACAGGACAGCGGCGACAGCGTGCCCCGCGAGGCGGACGAGGCGTCACTCAACCGTGCTCTGGGGTGGGGACGGCACACGGCCCGGCAGGAAGTAGCCGGCCACGAGATGGAGTGAGACGTCCTTGCGCTCCCTGAGGCGTCCGCTCCTGCTACGGCGTGCCGGCGAGCCTGCCCATCACGTCGTACATCTGCTGCGGGGTCAGAGGGGCGACGGAAGGCGGCCCTTGCGCTGTTTCCGTGCTCAGGCCGTCAAGCAGGAAGGCGACTTGGCGACGCCAGGCATCGGGCGCAGTGTCCGCGACTGCGCGAGCGAGCAGAGCGTTGGTGCCGAAGAAGAGCAGGAGGTCCTCGCAGGTGAAGTCCGGGCGGATGGCGCCGGCCAGCCGGGCTCGCTCGATGATCCGTGTGGCGGCGTCCTGTGCCCGGCCGCAGATGGCCATCAGGCACTCGGCAGCCGGATAGCGTCCGCTGACGACGTCGGCGACCGCGGGATCGGTGGCCTGCAGTTCACAGACCTTCTCGACGTAGTACGCGAACCCCTCCCCGGCCTCCTCGAAGGACAGGGCGTGCTCGGCGGCTTTGCCGAGACGGTCTGCGGCCAGGCCGGCCACCACTTCGTCGATGAGCGCCTCGCGTGTGCCGAAGAGGTTGTAGAGAGTGCCGTGACTGACACCGGCCCGGCGGGCGATTTCTTTCAGGGGCACCTTGAGGCCGCGCTCTTGGAAGAGCTCGGCGGCGGCTGCCCGCAGTTTCTCCGCGTTCCGTTGCGCGTCGGCCCGCATCAGGTCGTTCCTCCCGGCTCTGGCATTGCGGCCTCCATGGTCGCATTCCCCACGAGATTAACTTGACCCCTGGGTCAAGTCACATGTTACCGTCGGCAGGCAAGTTGACCCACGGGTCAAGAACGCTGGCATGGCAAGGAGTAGTCCTATGTCCAAAGTGATCGCCGTTTTTGGTGCCGGTACCGGTCTGGGGGTGTCCGTGGCCCGCCGCTTCGGGCGTGAAGGTTTCCGGGTCGCGTTGGTGGCCCGCCGCAAGGACCGGCTGGACGCTCTCGTCGAGGTCCTCGCCGGTGAAGGCATTGAGGCGGTCGCGTTCTCCGCCGATCTTTCCAAGCCCGCCGAGGTGCCCGCTCTCGTCGAGGCGATCCGTGACCGCTTCGGCCGGATCGACGTGGTCGAGTACGGGCCGATCAGCGGCGACAAGGGCTTCACCCCGGCCGCCGAGCTGGACGCGGCCACCCTGGAGGGCCTGACCCCGCTGCTGCTGTTCACCCCGGTCGAGGTGGTCCGGGCTGTGCTGCCGGAGTGGACCGAGCGCGGCGAGGGTGCTTTCCTGCTGGCTCAGGGCGTCTCGGCGGCGCAGCCGATGCCCCATCTCAGCGGCCTGGGCCCGGTGATGTCCGCCACCCGTAATTACCTGTACTCCCTCAACGCCGAGCTGGCTGACACGGGGATCTACGTCGGCGCCCTGACCATCGCGTCACTGATCGCCCGCAGTGAGGTGTCCGCGGCGGCCCAGGCCGCCTTCGAGTCGGCCGACGGTCCGCAATTCCCGGTCGTCGACCCGGACGACCTCGCGGAGCACTACTGGAACATGTACACCAAGCGCGACCGCGTCGAGCAGTTCCACCCCGAATCGATGACTCCACAGGCCACTGCGTAGCGCCTGCGACGCTGAGCAGGACGCCGAGGGGCAGGCACTCGCGGGGCGGTGGCGAGTGTCGTGCGGGCTTGAGAGGGCGCCGGCCTTCGACCCGAAAGCTACTGGCAGGTTACTTGTCACCTGGTTCGCCGCTGGTGGGGAGGGAGGCCAGGATCCGCCGCACGAGCCCGCCACGCTGACCGATCCCGCCGTCTGGCGATACCGCTCGTACGCCTCCGACCTGCCCTGGGCGCGAAACAAGCTCCGTGACCGGCACTGTCACGTTGGCTGACAGGGTGGGAGGATCCTCGGGCTGATCACGGTGGAGGGGGTCGTCCGTGGAGGGCATGTCGCCGTCGTACAAGGGGCACCGGTATCCGGTCGAGGTGATCTCGCACTGTGTGTGGCTGTACTTCCGGTTCCCGCTCACTTTCCGTGAGGTCGAGGAGCTGATGCTGGAGCGTGGCGTGATCGTCTCGTACGAGACGGTCCGCCGCTGGTGCGTGAAGTTCGGTCAGCAGTACGCCAACGGACTGCGCCGTCGGCGGCCCCGGCCCGGCGACAAGTGGCATCTGGACGAGGTCTTCGTCAAGATCAACGGTGAGCGGAAGTACCTGTGGCGGGCTGTCGACCAGGACGGCAACATGCTCGACATCCTGGTACAGAGCCGCCGGGACACAGCTGCGGCCAGACGCTTCTTCCGCACGCTGCTGACCAAGACGAGCACCGTGCCACGAGTGATTGTCACGGACAAGCTCCGCTCCTACGGCGCGGCCCACCGCGAGGTCATGCCCTCGGTCGAACACCGCTCCCACAAGGGCCTGAACAACCGGGCCGAGAACAGCCACCAGCCCACCCGCCAGCGCGAACGCGCAATGAAAGGCTTCCGCAGCGTCGGCGCCGCCCAGCGGTTCCTGTCCGCGTTCAGCGGCATCTCACCACTTCCGACCCCACCGCCACCTGATGACCGCCCCCGACCACCGAGCCGAGATGACCATCCGCTTCGCCATCCGGGACCGGATCACCGGCGCCGTCAGCCGGCCCACCACAGCCTGAACACAGGCCCGGACCGCAAGCCCACCATGCCCCGACACACCGTCAGACACCCACACATCCAACAACGTGACAGCGCCCGTGGACAGCGTCGGACGGTTGGAATCCAACCCGGCGATTTGAAGACACGACCTGCGTGTTTGTGCCAAGGCTGGGTGATCTCCGAGACAGTGATCGCGCCGGATCGCCGCGTACAGCTCGACCTTTCGTCAGGCGTTGCGAGCGCTGGCGACGGGGGCTTGGCCGTTCTGGGCCTGCTGTGCCCGTTCCGCCATCATTTTCCCAAGAATCTCCAGCCGTGCGGTCTCGAAGGGCTGTTCCTCGATGCTGATACCGGAGATGATGAGGATGACGGTACCGACACGCAGCATCATCACCTTGTCCTGATGTTTTCCGTCATCAGAAGGCGCCGTCTCTGCCAGGCTTTCGTCTCCGACCCGGGGGACCTCCAATCGGCGACTGGAGGCCCGATTGGCCGCGGACTCGAAAAACGCATGCGCTTCGCTCACGCCGGAGGCGGCAGCCACTTGAAATTTCGCCTCAGCGTCTGAGGTGCCCATGGAGAACGTCACGGTCTCCACATACTTGACCCCCAGGCTCTGGGCCATCCCATTGCCTGCGGTCTCCGGCCCCGACGACAGCTCCCAGCCGCCGGGCAGGCTCAACGGCTCCGGGAGGACCTGGCGTGCCGCACCCGAGCCAAGAGCGGCCACGGACCGTTCCCCCCTCCCATCGTCCGTGACGGCTTGGACGCCGCGGTAGATGCCCAGCGCCACCAGGGCGGCGAACACCAGGGCCACCGCGAGGAGGGAGAACCGGACGTTCCGCGTGTTGTGGGACGTCACCGGACCCAGAGCGATCGTGTTGTTCCTACCGCGCACCGTGCTGTTGTCGAAGGTGACGCTCCCGGAGGTCGACCGGGCGGAGTGGACGTCCACCTCCAGCGCATCGCGCTCAAAGATCGCGGCGATCTGACGGCCGAAGTCCGGATCGCTGTCCACTTCTGCCTGCAGCAGGGACCGGAGTTGGGAACCGGCAGCCGGGTCCTGGGGGTGTTCATCCACCGCCTGCAGCGCCGCCTGACCGCTGCCACTGCGTGTGAGCCGCTCCCGGACTAACTCGATCACCGCCTGACTCGCCCCGGCACCCGCTGCGGTCACCGTCCCGCCAGCCATCTGAGTGAAGAGCTGAATCACCGTCTCGATCACGTTCGTTCCCCCTCGTCATCTGCGCACCAGACTCCATCATCGCCATGAGCACACCATCGGGAAGGAGAACCCCTTTTCTGCAGCCAACTTGGGAAGGCAACGCATGGCAGCAGCAGAAGCAGCCGGGCCTGTGAAGGTGCGGCGGGCGGTCGCGCGGCCACCGTATGGAGCCTGCCGGCAGGGCTGGAGTGGGCAAGCGGCTAACGGTCCATCCCGGATCCGACGTCGTCGTCCTGATTCTCGGCACCGGCAGGTCATCGGCAGTGCGGCATGCCCAGTCTCGGGTGAGACGGACGTGTGCGGTGTGCGGTGCCCGGCTCCCCGGCTCCCCGGACCGGATCGGCCCGGCGCCGGTGCTGCTCCAATGCCTGCCGCGGATGCTGTCACGTTGACTGAGTGGGTGGGGTGATCTTCGGGTTGATCATGGTGGAGGGGGAGTCGTCCGTGGGGAGCGCGTCGCCGTCGTGCAGGGGTCACCGGTACCCGGTCGAGGTGATCTCGCACCGTGTGGCTGTACTTCCGGTTCCCGCTCAGTTTCCGTGAGGTCGAGGAGCTGATGCTGGAGCGTGGCGTGATCGTCTCGTACGAGACGGTCCGCCGCTGGTGCCTGAAGTTCGGTCAGCAGTACGCCAACGGACTGCGCCGCCGGCGGCCCCGGCCCGGCGACAAGTGGCATCTGGACGAGGTCTTCATCAAGATCAACGGTGAGCGGAAGTACCTGTGGCGGGCTGTCGACCAGGACGGCAACATGCTCGACATGCTCGACATCCTCGTACAGAACCGGCGGGACGAGACCGCGGCCAGGCGATTCTTCCGTCGTCCGGTGAAGACGACCCGTACGGTGCCGCGGGTGGCCGTCACGGACAAGCTCCGCTCCTACGGCGCCGCTCACCGCGAGGTCATGCCCTCGCGGTGAGCACCGCTCGCACAAGAGGCTGAACAACCGGGCGGAGAACAGCCACCAGCCCACCCGGCAGCGTGAACGTGCGATGAAAGGCTTCCGCTCCGCCGGGGCTTGTAAAGAATCAACGCGTTGCTTTGCGGGCTCTGGCGCGTTGGTCTGGTATGCACATATCGAGTGAGGTTCGTGATCAACTCGCCCTGAG
>NZ_JBEYFB010000078.1:0-20151 GCF_040634135.1 Streptomyces sp. NPDC007164 | reverse complement strand
CCTTCATCTGCTCCAGGACCTCGATGAGTCCGGCGGTGTCGTAGCTGCCGGGCTTGAGGTGGAAGCACAGGCGCGCCCCGCGATGCGGGTCGGTGGAGTGGTAGCCCAAGTCTCCGGCCATCGACGCGCGCTTCCAGTTCAGGCGGTGCCGCAGGAGTGGAGTCCGCCCTCGGGGCGAGTAGGTGCGGCGGATCTGAGGGAGTAGGGAGACGCCTGATTCGTCGAGGAAGATGATCCAGGCACGTGTGTTCACGGCTCCTTTTTGGCCCGTACGTGGGCGGAGTCGAGGACCACGCGGGTCAGGTCGAGCAGGCCGCACTTGTCGATGCGGTCGAGCACCGCCTCGTGCAGCCGGCCCCAGACGCCGGCTCTGGACCAGATGACGAAGCGCCGGTGTGCAGTCGACTTCGAGACCCCGAAACACGGCGGCAGAGCCCGCCACGCACACCCGCTCACCAGCACATAGACGATCGCCGCGAACAGGGTCTCATCAGGCGTGTCCTGCGTCCCGCCGCCCTGCGGGCGCACCTTCGACGGCGGGATCAACGGCTTCGCGATCTCCCACAGCCCGTCCGGAACAATCCAACTCCACGTATCCCGCCCCATGAATAGCTCAACGAGTGATCACCACATAGGACACGGTCTTACGAGCTCGTGCATGGTTGGGATGAGGGCGTGTTGAGCTTGTGGTTGGCGTTTTGATCACGCGGGTGACGGCGGCCATGACAAGCTCCCCATAGGCGGCCATTTAAGGCCCCACTGATGGCCACGGGATTCCCCGCGTACGGCCAGATTTCTCCCCGCTCGCCCCGACAGGTCCTGCTCGGCGAAGCTCGAGCGGGTGAAGAACAGCAGGGAGATCATGGAAATCCTTGAGGCATACGACTTCACGGGGAGTTACCGCGCCGCGGCCGAGCTGGCCGGGTGCGACCACCACACGGTGGCCCGTTATGTGAAGATGCGGGCCGCCGGGCAGAACCCTGGCCAGCACCGTCACCGGACCCGCGCGATCGACGACTACCTGCCGAAGATCGAGGAACTGGTGGTCCGCTCGCAGGGCAAGGTCCGTGCGGACGTGGTCCACAAGCGGATCACCGCGATGGGCTTCGCGGGCGGGGAACGCACCACCCGCCGCACGGTCGCCGAGGCAAAAGCCCAGTTCAGGGCCGGTCGGCGCCGGATCTACCGGCCGTGGGTGACCGAGCCGGGGCTCTGGATTCAGTACGACTTCGGCGACGGCCCGGTGATCAAGGGCCACAAGACCACGCTGTTCTGCGCATGGCTGGCCTGGTCCCGCTTCCGTGTCGTCATTCCGATCTGGGACAAGACGCTGCCGACGGTCACCGCGGCTCTGGACGCCACCTTCCGCAGGCTCGGCGGAGTGCCGGCCTACGTCCTCACGGACAACGAGAAGACGGTCACCACCGACCACGTCGCCGGGATCGCGGTCCGCAATCCGGAGATCGTCGAGGTCGCCCGGCACTACGGCACGACGATCAGGACGTGTCTGCCTGCGGACCCGGAAACCAAGGGCGGCAGCGAGTCCACGGTGAAGATCGCGAAGGCCGATCTGGTCCCGAAGGACGTGAACCTGCGCGAGCAATACAAGACCTTCGGCGAGCTCGAAGCGGCCTGCCGGGCTTTCTGTGATGAGGTCAACTCCCGTGCTCACAGGGCGACTCGGAGCAAACCTGTCGATCGTCTCGCGGAGGAACGCCAGCGTCTTCACCCGCTGCCGAAGCGCCCGTTCACCGCGATCTTCGGCACGACCCGCCGGGTCACCTGGGAGTCGACGATCTCGGTCGAGGCGGTCCGTTACTCGGTCCCGCACGAGCTGATCGACAGCCGGGTCCGGGCCCGATTTCACGGTGACGAGCTGATCGTCACGGCCGTCGACGAGCATGGCTCGGCCCGCGAGGTCGCCCGGTGTGCGTTCTCATCCTTGTTGCGGTAGAGAGATCGCTCTGACCTACGAGGCTGCAGATGGCTGAGAGATGCCTTGGTGTGCTTTCTCCGCGCGGATCACGACCTTGAGCTGCAGTACCGCAGGCTTGATGAGAATCCCGCAGATGTATTGAGAATTCTGGTAGCGGCCAGGGGGCTGGTGCCTTCGGTAGATCGCCGACCGCCAGCTGCCCACCGTGCCGCCGGAGGTCAGTGATCACCGTTCGTTCAGCGGCCCCTCCACCACCCAGGCCGAGGCCCTGTCGCCCGATGTCCTTGCCGCCGCGTTCAAGGCCGCGATCACTTCCCACCGAGGCATACGCATCCTGGCGGCACTCCTTGAACATGAACAAGACGAACGCCGCCGCGCAGGGTTATGGCACTGGGAGCGCAGAGTCCGTGTCAGTAGGAGCGGGCGGCTCGGAGAGCATCCGCAGGTTGTAGAGCACGTTGTCGTGGAAGCGGTCGATGATGTCGCCGCGCGTGACCATGTCGCGGCCGCGAGATCTTCGAGGGCCTGGCATCGCCGGTGTCGATGCCGCCATCGAGACGCGCAGGAGGACCTCCGCCTCGGCAGGCTGGATCGGGCCGCGGATGTCGGGGCGGGGGTCCTTCCGTCCCCAGAGAGCGTCGACCTGGTGCGGGGCGAGGACGTCGAGGCGTGGGGCGACGGTGAACGCCTCGGGCGGGACGTGCCGCAGGACGAGCGCGCCGCCGGTGTCCGGGTGGGCGCGGGCGTGGTCGAGGGCGGCGTCGGTCCGGCGGCGGGTCCAGGAGAGGGCGGCGGCGAGGCCGTCGGCGGTGAGGGGACTGTCCGCGTGCGCGAGCGCGGTGACGACGGTGAGCGCGTCGTGGTCGGCGCCGGCCGGGCGTCGGTCGACTACCTGGCGGTGGCGCGGCAGCTCGAAGAGGTCGTCGGCACCGGTCATCAGGTCGGCGGGGTGCATGTCGAGGCGGCGGGCGAGTTCGAGCAGGACGCGGACGGGCAGGTCGGGGAGTTCGTCGAGGTCGATCTGGTGCTCGTGGACGCCGAGGAGGTCGGCGAGCTGCCAGCCGGTCATGCCCGCGGCCAGGAGGCGGCGCTTGACCGCGCCCGCCAGGAGCACGTCGACCTTCTTCACCTCCTGTCCGACCACCTCGGACGGCTCCTGGAGGACATGAAGAGTTCCATCACCTCCGCTACTCGGACTGGCGTCCTGCCGATGACCGATGCAAGGCCGCGTCCGAAGTGGACGGCGAGACGGTGGAACAGATCATGCACCGGCCGAAGGCGTCGAATTCAGGCCCGTGGAAGCTGATTGAGCAGTGGCAGGCGCCGCTGAACAACTCGAACGCCTTGAGGCCCTGACCTCTTTCGGCCGTCCCGGAAACGACCGCCGGCTTATACCCCGCCGCCGCAGCCGCCACAGCCACCGCCGCACGAACTGGACGCGCCGACACCGCCGTCGTTGGCCCAGCCGGAGGTGGCGGCGGAGCCCGTACCGGCAACCCGCTCCGGTTCAAGGACGCGAACGCCCGCCTCGGCGACGCAGCGCTCGCACAGCGCCCCGAACTCGGGCCACTGCTCCGGTCCCCTCCGCCCGTCCGCCACACCGAGCCAGATCGCCACCGGCACATGCACGGCCAGGGCGATCACGAACCAGATCCCCTCCGCGCCCGGCTGGCGGGCGTAGAAACCGACGCCGAGGACGAGGACGGCGAACAGACCGCACACCGCGGCCCACCCTTCCCTCGCGCCGGGCACGTCGCGCGTCCGACGAACGGGGAGGTTGCGCCGTGCTGTCTGCCGCAACTGGGAGCGGAAGGCCGGGAAGCGGGACGATGCTCTCACCTCCTCCAGAGAGCCGCTCCCTCCGGCGTCGTCAACGGCCGTCTGCAGTGATGCCAGCAGGGGGTGCGTTTCCGGTCCTGCTTCCGGGATCGCCCGGCGCCGGCCGCGGAAGGAGCGGGGCCCGGCGGAGAGCAGCAGCATCCCGGCCTGTGTCGCGGCCCGCTCTCCCTCAAGGTGATACATGGCGAGAACGGGCTTCGCGCCACCGGTCTCGAAGAAGCGTCCGATGGCCTGCCGGTCGCGCCGGAGCACGTAACGGAGGCGGACCAGCGAGAACGCCATGAACGTCGTGAAAGCGCCCACCCAGACCGCCGCGAAGGCCCAGAAGGTCGGTAAGTCCGTCAAGAAGCCTGGCATCCGTTGTCCCTCGCTGTCCCTCGCCGATCCATCCGGTCCGTCAGGGCTACCGAGCGGTGTCCTTGGCTTCCAGAGTGGCAGGAACGACTCCCGCCGCACAGATGCCCGCCAGATCCCCGATTCCGGGACGGTCGCCCGCCGGGGCGGCCGGAGCGCGGGAGGCGTCCCGAAACCGGCGGGCGCCACGGAGAGGCTTCGGGACGAGCCGCTTCGGGCGGCCAAGCGGGAGGGGAACGCGTGAACGCCGAGATGGATGAGATCGCCCGTGCCGAGCTGATCGAGCGCGAACCGTGCCCACGGTGCGGTGCGCCACCCGGGTCGGTGTGCCGGGCGAACTCCGGCGTCGTCGCCGTCGACTACCACACCGGCCGGTACGCGAAGATCCCCATGCTGAAGTCCGGGCCCGCGATCCGTATCCCGGCCGCGCGCGGGCCCGGCCGTACCTGGCAGCCCGGCCCGCCCAAGTACGACGGCCACAGAACCGTGCTGCGCCGTACCGACGAGACCGTCGTGCTGTACGCCCGGTCCGGCCGAGTCGTCACCCAGCACTGGATGGACCTGGCCGTCGCCGGCATGGGACTGCGCCCCGGCACGGTCCTGGACGGCGAGGCCGTGATCTGGCGGGACGGCCGGCTCGACTTCGCTGCGGCGCAGTCACGGGCCGCGTCATCCACGACCTGGGCCCGCGCCCTGGCGACCCGGTACCCGGCCTCCTGCATCTGCTGGGACGTTCCCTGCAGCACCCGGACCCGGCGATCGGTGACTGCCGACGCCTGCCGTACACCGAGCGCCGCACCTTCCTCCTGGAGCTCCTCACCGATGTCGGGCCGCCGATCCAGGCCGCCCCGACCACCGACGACCGGGACGTCGCCGTGCTCTGGTACGACACCCTGCGTGAACAGGGCATCGAGGGAATCGTCTGTAAACGCGGCGGCGCGGGCTATCCGCCGTCAGGACAGGGCCAGTGGGTGAAGGTTCGGCACGCGGACACGGTCGACGCCCTGGTGCTGGGGTTCACCGGCCCCCGGCTCAGACCGCACCATCTGGTCCTGGCGGTGCGGGACGAGGGTGGGCCAGCCCAGGTTTCCGCGCGCCTGGAGCCCGTCCTCGCGGCTCGTGTCGGTGAGGCCTTGAGCGGCGCGGCGGTGGTGGGGGAGCGGCGGGCGGAGGGAGAGCCGTATACGCGGGTGGAGACGGACCTGGTCGTGGAAGTGCTGGCCGGGTCCGGCCGGCACGGCACCTTCATCGTGACCCGGATGCGGTGAGGATGCCGTGCCCTGGAGACAGCCAGTTGATCACTGTGATGCGACGACCACCGGAATGCGCCCTCCGGCGGTGGGGGTTTGGTCACGCGGGTAGCGTCACCCCCAACAACCTGACGCGGTATAGCCCGCGTAGTTGTCGTTGTAGACGTAGAACCAACCGTTGCCGTTCGATGTCCCGCAAGCGGTATACCGGTCGCCCAGAATGACACCATTTACACCGCAGGCCCACGTTTGCCCCTTCAGGGCAGTGGTCACCAGAGCGGCACTGGTACTGGTACTGGTGCGGATGGCCACGTTTTCCTTTGCTGTCGCCTTGCCGTCGTCACAGGCCGTGTTGGACATGGGTTGGGTCGAGTGATCCGCCGCACCGGCAACTCCCGGAAGGGCAAGGCCGACGACGGCGGCAACCGTCAGCGTGACAGTCAGCCTCGATCGCATGATCTTTCCCATTGAGCCCCCTTTGATCAGCATTTATGCAGTGAACACTGACAAGTAGCGCCCGAGCTCCGCACCCCGTCAAGCGCCCTGCATGAGGTTGACCTGTTTTCAACGTGATTTCGTAGTTACGGAATTGGGGACTCATCGGCCGGCCGGGTACAGCCACCAGGAGCTGGACGCTGTCGCCGCCGAACTCGCGCGGCGGGCGGTGGGTGAAGGGCCGACCGGCGGGCGGAACGGACCTCTATGTCCGAGGGTCCCCGTACAGTCCCGGCAGGCGCGTACCCCCGAGACGAGAGCAGGACGGTGACCTCTTCCAAGCCCAGCGGCAGCTCCTTCGTGTACGTGATCGGCCCGGCCGGGTCGACCCGCGTCAAGATCGGCACGAGCAACAACCCGGAGAAACGGCTCAAGGAAACTTCAGACCGGAAACCCCGACCGCCTCGGAATCCTGTGGTCCACACCCGGCGGCCGCGAGCTGGAGTCCATGCTGCACCGGGCGTTCGCCGCCTACCGCGTCGAGGGCGAATGGTTTGACTTCGGCGGCGTAGAGCCAGTTGGTGCGATTCCCAACGCCGTCCAGGCCCACGCCAACCCCAAGCCGCGGGACCAGGTGTCCGCCCCAAGGCCCGGCGCACGGCCCCTCGATCGCGGCGAGACGATCACCTCGGAACGCTTGGCGGGCATCGTCCGAGACGTCGTACTGGGCGTCGTCCGCAACACCGACGACGATGACGAGGGGGCGGCGAAGCCACGCCGCCTTGACCGCGTCGACCGCGACTTCAACCGGCTGGCCGCGTTCATGTTCCGGCGCTTCCTGACCGCTCTGTTCGAGGCGAAGGAGGCCGGTAAGACGGCATCAAGTTCGTCGGCGGCTGGCGCAGCGTCACCAACGCGGCCTTACGAGTCGTGGTGGGCCTGCCGGTCGCGGCGTTCCTCATGGTCCGCACGGTCACGGGCGACATCTGGCCCGTCCGCCGACTCCCCGCGCTCGCCGCCGTCGGCTGGCTTCTGTGGGACCCCATGGGCCTCGACAAGCTCATCCGCGATCAGGTGTTCACCCGTCTCCCCATGCACGAGATCGAGACGTTCACCCGCACCTACTTCTCCGAGGCCGCCAACACCGGGGCCTGGTGCCTAGCTGGCGCGGCCCTGCTGGTGGCCCTGTTCGGGTACTCGTTCGAGGCCGAACGGGCGGCGAACGAGCACCGAGCGGCGAGGAAGGCCGCCCGATTGCCAGACGGCCCGCTCCTGGCCCAGCTTGCCGGGGACAGTTCTGCCGAGATCGCAGCAGCCGCAGCAGCGGCGCTCGCCATGAGTGGGTTGAAGGCCAGCGGCGCCCTGCCGACCTCCCCGTCGGTCGCGGACCTCACCCCCCGCCAATCCACCGGCCAGGAGCCTCTACGCGCCCCTGTACCGGCCGGGGAACGCCCGGCAGGAGAGCGAGATGCCGAGGCAGGGACCACCCCGGAGACGGGCGTGTAGCGCCACGATCGACCGCAGTGCTCTGCGAGGTCCCGTGGCTCAACCGTGAGGCGCTCGGCGGTGCGCCAGCCGCCGGCCGTGGCCAGGATGGGTGCCAGGAAGTCGGTGAAGTACGCGGAGGGCCGCCGCTCAATGACGGCGGCCCTCCGCTTCGAAGACAGCTGTGCGATCGTGCTACCCAAGGCAGGGATACGGGCTCGAACAGCGTCAACCCCGGCCAGGGCAAGCACAGAGATCATCGCGGGCTCCAGGACCACGGAGGCATCGGGGGTGGGGATTGACCCGCGCTCGACGTAGGTGCCGATCGGTTGGCACACGGTCTCATCCAGGGCGTCCACGAACACGTCGAATGCGCTCAAACGTACGATCGCCTTCAGCTGCTGTTCGATGGGCAGCCCGTTGAACGTGCTCATTGCCTTGATGACGACCTCCCGCACGGGTCCCGGTCGTGCTGGGCGAAGGCGATCAGGCAGCGCGCGTGCCGCTCGGTTGCCACGCTCGCGGTGATGCCGATGTCCTCGGACACCTCCAGTTCGAGCATGGCGTGCTTGGCAGCAGTGCCCAGGGCTCTCACTGAGAATGGAGCCCTACCTGGTGCGTGGTCACCTACCGGCCCAGCAACAGGCGTGAGTGCTACTCAGCAGACGGCGAAGGGACACAGCCGCAGCCCGGCGCAACGCCTCGGCATCGCAGCTATCGGGGCCGGGGAACACCGTCCCTGCCCACTCGGCCAGCATACGAGCAGTGGACCCGGCGAACCTACGCGGTCACAGCATTAGCCCGCCCGGCACGATCCTCTGTGGCCGCCCAGCCGGAGTTTCGCCAAACTGCCCGTCAGACCCAGTCGAGGGCGGCCGGCTCCCGCAGGAAGCTCACGAACACCGAGTCGTCGTCGTCCGGGCGGGCAGGGTCGTGGAGCACCTGCACCGCGCCACCCTGGACGAGCACGGACGCATCGGCGTACTTGCGCGTCACCCAGCGGCGCGTGTCGGCGGCGTCGACGTAGGTGACCGTGGCGGTGGCCCCCGCGACGTGCCGCCCACCGGAGTCGTCGCTGGAGTAGTGGATGCGCAGCTCGCTGATGGTCCCGGTGGTCCGCAGCCCCTCGAGCAGCAGCCGGTCCCGGGTAGCGGCGCTCGCGGCGGCGCGGCGCTGAGCCCGGACGGCCGACCACACCAGCAGCAGCGAGAGCACGACCAGGAGGCCCGGCAGCCAGAGTTCGGCGTAGTAGAGGATCAACTGCCCCCAACCCCAGGGCTCCGGCGGCTCGTAGTCCGTCACCACCCATCCGACGCGGTCCGCCGCCACCCAGCTCCGCGACGCGACAGCGACGCCCAGGGTAAAGCCGGCGACGCCGATTGCCAGCGCCCATCCGCCGCCGCCCCGTGCGGCCCGGTAGCCGTCGAGATGATGGGCGCCCGCCGGCAGCCCCAGGCCCGCCAGGAGGGCCCCTGCGCCCACCCCGGCGACGACGAGCGGGACCGAGACACCGGAGACGTGGGTGCCGGATGGCGCGTTGAGGGAGATCGCGCGCAGCACGTCGAACCACAGGGAGACTAGGAGGCCGAGCACGAAGGCGCCTGCGGCGCCGAGGACGAACCAGATCACGCCCATACGCAGGGCCGCCGGATTGCCCACCTGACGATCGCGCTGCCGGCGCCGACGCGCTGACGGGTCCACGGTCTCCATGGCGCCTCCTGTGGTGCACGTCGGCCCGATCGCCGGGGAACCATGGTACTGAACTGATCGGGTGATGTCTGGGCGTGCGCTGACCGCAGCGAACGCCGGCGACGCCCACGGCGGTGGCGTCACCGAACTCGTATGATCTCGCGGTGAAGATCTGGACGGAGCGCCCTGCCAAGACCGACCTCGAAGCGGTCGTTCGCCGCTACTTCAGCCTGCTCCGAGCCGGGAGGATCCCTGAGAGGCCCAACAGCTCATCGATCACTACCCGGGCCGGCATGTGCTCAAGTCGCTGTGGACCGGCTCCGTCGAAGCGAGCGCCGATGAGGACGAGGCAAGCGGCAGCCCTGCTGCCGACGAGTGGGAGCAGGGCCTGTCCTGGCTCGGCGAACTAGTACTCCAGCAGGATTTTGCAGTCTGACCTGCGAGTTTCGCTGGGCGGCTGGAGTGTAGCGGGCTGTGGAGTGGTCAGGGGCGGCTTCACGGTGGCCGCCCCTCGATCGTGCGACAACGCCGCACGTAATGACAGTGGCGGGCGACTGCCTGGCGTCGTCGGCGCCAGTTCGACCAGCTCACCGCGTGGTGTCGGCCTCGACGTCCGTGCAGGTGCGGGGGCCGGGGACGACAAGCTGCCCGGAGTCGCCGAACCTCTGCCACTGTGAGCTCGATGACCCCGGCTGCCTCACCGGTTCCGCCCCCTTTTCCCGGGCCCGGTGTGCGGTGGCTGCCAGGAAGGCGTGCGCGAGCATCGCTAGGGTGATGTGCCGGTACCAACCCGGGTAACGACGGACTTCGTACTGGTCCAGGCCGCACTCGTTCTTCGCGGACTGGAAACACTCCTCGATCGCCCACCGCGTCCCGGCGATCCGCACCAGTTCCTGGGCGGGGGTCTCCAAAGGCGGCGAAGCTCCACACGGCCGAAGCGATGACCGATGGTCACGAAGAGGTCGTCCAGTTCAAGGTCCCACTGCTCGGCAACATGCTCGGTGATCACGTGGAAAGCTTTCCCACCCGCTGTCATTACGTGCGGCGTTGCGCACGATCGAGGGGCGGCCACCGTGAAGCCGCCCCCGACCACTCCACAGCCCGCTACACTCCAGCCGCCCAGCGAAACTCGCAGGTCAGACTGCAAAATCCTGCTGGAGTACTAGGAGCTGTCCGGGCGATCATTGATGGCGTGCGTCTGGCTGAGGGCTCTGCGGCGGGATGGGTGCTCAGCTCGACTGGACTGCCGTGATTCCTGCGACGGCGATGTCGGCGGTGAGCTCCAGAAAAGGTGTGTCCATGGCTTCGCGGGTCATGAGCAGCCTGAAGTGGATCGGTGCGATGAACGTTTCCAGCAGCATGCGGCTGTCGATGGAGGCGGGGAGTTCGCCTCGAGCGGCGGCGCGTTCCACCACGATCCGGCACTCGTCGTGGCGGGCCGCCCAGAACTGACTCCGCGTCAGTGCGAATTCGCTGTCGTCGACGCTGGCGGCCAGGGTCCGCGTGAGCGCCTCGCCCAGTGGGGAGATCCCGTAGTCGACGAGCTCCTGCCCCAGGGCAACCAGGTCCCCGCGCACGGAACCAGTGTCGGGAGTCTTGAGCAGCTCGGCACTATAGCCGACCATCGCGTCCAGAATGAGCCGTTCGCTGGTCTTCCAGCGCCGGTAGATGGAGGTTTCATGCACGCCCGCCCGCGCGGCCACCTCGGCGATGCTCGGCTTCCCGGTGCCGGACTCCGCGAGCAGTTCCAGGGTTGCCGCCATAACAGCCGAGCGCACCTTGGCGCTCCGTCCTCCTGGCCGTCGGCGAATCGACTCGGTCATCATGGAACGCATCTTAACGCAGGGGTCTTGCGTTTGCGTGAAAAGCCCGTAGTCTCCATTTAACGCAGGACTCATGCGTTAAGCCGCTCGGACTCGGAGGAGCCGCAGATGTCGTACCAGTGGCCAGTGAATGTCGAGGCACTGTTCGAGGAGCGCCTCGCGCAGATGATCAACCTGGGCGTGCCGGGAGACGACGTGGAGGCCGTACGCGGGCGCATCAAGCAGATGTGGCCCGATGAGCCCGGCGGATGGGTCTACGAGTGGTCCCAGCTCGCTGAACGGTACGCAAAAGACCGGAAGCCTGAGCTGGCTGCCCTGGCCTACGGGTTCGCGAAGTTCCCCACCCTGGCCGACGAGGCCAAGCGAGCGGCCTACCGCCACCAGATCGATCAGTACCTCCTCAGCGCGGACAACGACCCGGTCACCTTCCTACGCCGCTCGGTTCTCGCCGACCACCTGGGCACACGCGTGCCGTTCCCGGTCCACGAGTTCGGCGCCCCCGACAAGTCCGCAGGTCAGTCCCCGGTCATCATCGTCAGCGGCGGAGTGGACACCTGGAAGGAGGACCTGCACTCCTTGTGGGTCGCCCTGGCGGTGCACACGGGGATGACAGTACTGGCCTTCGATATTCCCGGCACCGGGGAGTCCCCGGTGGCGATGAGCCACGACGGCGGCCCGGAGATCGTGTCCAGTCTGGTCCAAGAGGCGCGACAGATCGGTAACGGACGCGTCGCCCACCTGGGCGTATCCATGGGCGGTCATTTCTCCGCTCGCACCGGGCTGAGCGGTGAGGTCGACGCGGCAGTCGTCCTGGGTGGACCCGTCAAGGCCGCCTTCGAGGACGCTCCCTTCAGTGACTCCGGCATGCACGGCATCATCGGCAACGCTCTGGGCTTCGACCATGAGCCGGCATCCGAGGAACTCGCTGCCTGCTGGACCAGCCTGTCGCTGGCCGGCCTGCTCGCAGGTAAGCAGCAGTCCGCACCCATGCTGATCGTCAACGGGGCCGATGACCCCCTGGTCCCGCAGGAGGACACCCTCCTGTTCGAGGCGCGGCCGGGGGCTGAGGTTCGCCTCATCCCGGATGCGGGCCACTGCGCGACGAGCAAGCTGTCATCCGATGTCGTCCCCCTGATCATCGACTGGCTCAACAGGACCATGTCACCCAAGGACCCGGCATGAGCAACGACGTTCTCAAGGACTACATCGACGAGCTCAGCCGCTGGGGCCGGTGGGGGCCCGACGATGAGCTCGGCGCCCTCAATCTCCTCACCCCCCAGCACGTACAAGCCGCGGCGAAGGAGGTCATGGCGGGCAAAGTGATCTCGATGACCCTGCCCTACGACCAGGCCGGGCCCCAGCAGGGCGGCCTGCGCCACAACCCGATGCTGCTGGCCACCGCCACCGGCACGGACGCGGTCAGCGGTAAACAGCAGGAGCTGTTCGCAGCCTTCGGTATCGACAAGACCCGGTTCGGGTACGCAGACGACTCCCTCATCATGCCCACGCAGTGCGGCACCCAATGGGACGCCCTCGCGCACATCTTCCACGACGGGCGCATGTGGAACGGCTACAGCGCGGCCGAGCACACCACCGCCGGCGCCGCCCGCAACGCGATCCAGCACTGGACCGACCGCATGATCCTGCGCGGCGTTTTGATCGATGTCGCCCGGCACAAGGGAGTTCCCGCGCTGGAACCCGGCTACGCGATCACCCCGGACGACCTCGACGAGACGCTGGAAGCCCAGGGCACCGTGGTCGGCCGCGGTGACGCGGTGTTCGTGCGCACCGGACAGCTCGGTGAACGCCGAGGAAGCTGGGGCGACTACGCCGGCGGTTCCGCCCCCGGCCTCTCCCTGCACACCGCTCCATGGCTGGCACAGAAGGAAGTTGTCGCGATCGCCACCGACACCTGGGGCGTGGAGGTCCGGCCCAACGAGATCGAGGAATTCCAGCCCCTGCACCAAGTCGCCCTCGTCCACATGGGACTGGCCTTCGGTGAGATGTTCGACCTCGACGCGCTGGCCGTGGACTGCGGACAGGACGGCCGCTACAGCTTCATGCTCGCCGCGTCCCCCCTGCCCCTGACCGGCGCGGTCGGATCTCCCGTCGCCGCCACAGCCATCAAGTAGCAGCTCATAGAGCGGCTCCTCCACCTCGGGTGAGTGGAGTGGACAGCCCCACCGGAACAGGGCTTCCGAGGCCCCGTGCCCCCTTGCGGTCCCCCGGAAGCCCGCCCGCGGTGCCACATGCGGCACCGCACCAGGCCGGCCGCCCCGGCGGCCGGCCTGCCAATCGACCCACCATCGAGGTGTATCCCGTGAATCTGAGCCGCCTGCCTGCTGCCCGCCGCGCGAACGACCCAGATGCTCCGGCCATCGGGGACGACGCGCGTGGCTTCCTGACCAACGCCGCATTCGATGACCTGGTCGAGGTCTGTTCCCGCCACTTCGCCGCCCGCGGGATCACCGCTGGTGACATCGTCGGGGTCAAACTGCCCAACCGGGTCGAACTCGTGGCCGCTCTCTTTGCCGCCTGGCGCCTGGGCGCGGCGCTCACGCCGGTCAACCCGACGCTGACCCCGTCCGAAACGCACTACCAACTGAAGGACTGCGGCGCCAAACTCGTCGTCCTCGACGAAGCAGAGACCGACGCCCTTCCTGACGCCCTGTCCGTGGTCACCCTTGAGGAACTCGCCCGCCCGGCCCCGACGGTCGAGCTGCAGCGGCAACCGGACGATCCGCAGGCAGGCCTGGATGATCTGGCCCTGGTCATCTACACCAGCGGCAGCACCGGGCGCCCCAAAGGGGTGGAGCTGCTGCACCGCAATATCGATGCGATGACCGCGTCCATGATCGAGGGCCTGGGCCTGACCGAGGCCGACCACAGCCTGCTGATCCTGCCGCTGTTCCACGTCAACGGCATCATCGTCAGCGTCCTGTCCCCGCTGCGAGCCGGCGGCCAAGCCACCATCGCAGGGCGCTTCAGCCCGAAGACCTTCTTCACGGTGCTGGAGGCGGCCCGCCCCACCTACTTCTCCGCCGTTCCCGCGATCTACGCAATGCTGGCGAACCTGCCAGCCGACGCGCAGCCGGACACCTCCTCGCTTCGCTTCGCGATCTGCGGCGCCGCCCCGATGCCGCCCCAGCTCATCGGCACGGTGGAGGAACGATTCGGCGTGCAACTCATCGAGGGGTATGGCCTGTCGGAGGCCACATGCGCATCGGCCTGCAACCCGGTTGACGGGCTACGCAAGCCCGGCACGGTCGGCATCGCGCTGCCGGGCCAGAACATCGCGATCATGGACGAGGACGGCCAACTGGTCACCGACGGCAGTATCGGCGAGGTCGTCATCAGCGGCCCCACCGTGATGCGCGGCTACCTCGGCCGCCCCGACGAGACCGCCAAGACCCTCCAACACGGCTGGCTCCACACCGGGGACATCGGCCGACTCGACGACGACGGCTACCTCATACTCGTCGACCGCGCCAAAGACATGATCATCCGAGGTGGCGAGAACGTCTATCCCAAGGAGATCGAAACCGTTCTGCACGACCACTTCGCCGTCCTCGAAGCCGCCGTCGTCGGCCGCCCCGACCCAGTACTCGGCGAGGTCCCCATCGCCTTCATCTCCCTGCGCAACGGCATCGACCTCACCGCCGAGAAGATCTGCGACTTCCTCACCACCCGACTCGCCCGCTACAAGATCCCCGCCGACATCATCATCCTTCCCGAAGTCCCCAAGAACCCCGTCGGGAAGATCGACAAACCCACGCTGCGCCGAGGCCTGGCCCCCTCGCGACCTGAAGGCTGAGCACCTTTCGAAACCCAAGACACGCACCGGGGCCGCAGGTGGCCGAGCCCGCCGCTCGGCATGCCCCTGCGCGATGGACGCCCGATACTCCAGGCGGTAGGTGCGCGTTGACGCGTTCCGGCGAAGCTCCCGCGAGATCGTCGACGGCGACCGGCGAAGCCGACGCGCGATCTCACGGACCCCAACGTCTTGAGCACGCCACACGGCGATGTCCTCGCGCTCGGAGAACGGCAGATAGCGTCCCGACACCGTCGGCGAAAGGTTCGGTCCCAGGCCCCCAGCTGAGAGATCCGGAGAAGTCCCGCCTGCGCCACCCGCAGCCACGCCGCTGGCTCCCCGTCCAGGGCTGAGCATTACCGCGAGTCCCTGACCCCGTGAGGCCCGTGGCCCCGCAAGAAATGCGTCCGGGCGGCCGTCAGCTGCACAGAACCTTGGAGCGGGCCCTCGTCCGAGGGTCGTTCGTCATCACAGGTAGTGATGCTGTGACATCCGCCCGGATCTCGTCCTGAGCGACGGTGCCGTTCGCTGCAGTCGGGCCTGAGACCGTGGGCCCCGGCTCGTGACCCGGCGCGTTTGACCCAGACCGGACGCGCACGCCAAAGGTGCTCCGCGCCGAGCCGCCCTCTCCACCGCTTCGCCTTCACTGGTTCTTGAGCGGCCGCCGTACGCACACTGGCCACTGCCCTCGCGCTCGACCTCACCGTCCGTGAGACGTACGACCAGGTCGAGGCTGCATGGGCGGTAGCCGGCGTGCACTGCTCCCGGGATGGACGCCTACCCGATCGGCGTGAGTACCTGGCCGAGGGCGGGCCGTTGTCAGGCCCCGGACAGACTGAAGAGGGCACCATCGAGGTCGCGGATGATGAACGCGTTGTCCGGGGCGTCGGCGGGTGGGGCAACCGGTGAGGATTCGCCTCCGGCCGTGACGGCAGCTGCCGAGGCCTGCTCGCTGTCTCTCACTCGGAAGTGGACATTCCACCGGGGCCGAACTCGTGGGTCCGGGCCGGTTTCGTCGTCTCCGCCGTGCAGGGTGGCGACGGTGCGTCCCTGTGCCTGGACGTGATGTGGTCCTGGGCGTAGGCGACCGTGCAGCCGCCGGGCGGCCGGGCCCAGTTGAAGACCTCTTCGTAGAAGATGGCGGCGTCGAACGCGTCACGGGTCTGGAGGTCCAGCCGAACCGGGGCCCTGCCCCGCCCCACCGGCCAGGTCAGGGCCCGGGCGTTCCCAGAATCCGATCCCGGCGCCGTCCCGGTCGGCGGCGATCCCGGCGCGGCCCTCACCCAGGACGAGGGGGCCGACGGCGAGCGTGGCGCCGCGCTCACTGATCCGGGCCGCCGTCTCGTCGCGTCACTGATGGCGAAGTACGGGGTCCAGACGGCCGGATAGCCACCGGCTTGGCAGCATCCGACCCCGGCGACCGGTTCACCATGTGCCAGAGCCACCGACAAGTCATTGCCGAGCGTGCTGGGCCTGAACGTTCAGCCCATGACGTCGGAGTAGAAGGACTGTGCCGCGCGCAGGCCCCGCGCCATCAGACTCACCAGCAGGGTGCACCGGCCACCGGCACGGTTCCTTCGAGGGCTGGCATTCGGTGCTCCTGCGGGTGAGTGATGGACGGCAGGCCATGCCGGGTTCAACGGGTCGTGGTACGGAGCAGGTCGCGTACAGGAGGTGCTGGACACCGCCGAATTCCGGGCGGCGCTGGAGAACCCGGCCAACGCGGGGAGAATGACGCTGTGCCCTCGGCAGACGAACTACTCAGCGCACCGCCGCCGGCCTCACCCGATGCCTCACGCGAGCCGGCGAGCGGGGCGCTGCGCCCGAGGCCCGTCCCGTACGAGGGGAAGTTCATTTGACGGCCGCAGCCGATGGTCGGGCACCCAGGCCGCTCCCCGACCCGGGGACGTTGACGTGGGACCAGTCCGTCGGCCGTGCCTGCATCTGGTGCAAGAAGCCCCTCACCACCGGCGCGGTCAGCGTCGGCATCATCCGGGATCGACTGGGCGCCCACGTCCTCGACATGGAAGTCTGGGCGGGGCCGTGCTGTCAGAGGAAGACGTCCTGAAGCCGTAGCATCAGATTAATGGGAACTACGGACGGGCGTCCCCGCGTCCAGTGCCCTCATCACCATCCGGGCAGGCAACTGGGGCTTGGTCGCGAAGCCAAGCCGCTCGGGATGCCGCAGGCCGGCACCGGTCGGTGTCGTCGGTCCGCGAGCGCGGCACACAAGACGATCTGCTGCACCGATGCCAACGGCGTCGCGATCGTGGCGATTCAGGCACTTCACCGCCAACTCGCCAACCTCCAGGCCTCCGGGCGCAGAAGGTTGAACCGACAGCTCACGCACCTGGTGCAGAGACCCCGCGGGTCTGATCATCTCAAACGCTGGGCCCGGCTGTGGGGCAGCGACCTTGCCTCCACCAGTTCTTCCCGGTCAAGACCAGCGCGACGAAAGAGCTGAAATGCCCTCAATGAAGGTTGTGTAGCGGGGTTCCAGGCCACGTTCGCTGCATTTTCACGCGTCGGTGAACGCGATCCGGGTGCCTTGAGCGGATACGAGACGCCATCCTGCGGCGGAGTCCGCTGTGAAGACGTGGGTGTAGCGGCTTCCGGCGGTGAAGGTGGTGCCATCGGAGTTGACGAAGTTCATGCTGGTCCGCCCGATGACGATGCCGATGTCGCCGATACTGCGGACGACAGCCTCCTCGGGGAAGGACTCGATGGCGGGGAATGTGACGGTTCCGGAGGAGACCGCGGCGAGCAGGGCGGATCGGGGGACTACCGAACCGTCCTCGATGCTGACCAGGATGAAGTCGTCTGCCAGCAGCTCGCCCAAGCGGGCCGTGTCGGCGGCGACCAGCGCGTCGAAGAAGCGCCGGTCGTGCTTGAGCAGCGCTGCGCGGTCGCCGGAATCAGATGCAGGGGGCATGATCGTGTGTTCCACTCTGTGAGGGGGCGACTGCCGCAGGGTGTGCGGCAGCAACTTTCCCGAAGATACGCTTTGACGTGGGCGTCAAGGCCAGCCCGAGCGCCCTGGGGGAGCCCGCAGCCGGGAGACTCCGCCGCTACGTGAAGCAGCCCTGTCATCTGCCTCGGTTGTGCATCTGCGTCGAATCCTGCGGGCTGGCCACCCCCTACCCGACATCAGCGATTGATTTGCCGCAGAACGGTGCCGGGCCCTTCCAGACCGTGCCTGTCAGGGACACGAGCTAGCAGGGCCCGGCCCCACAAGCCACCGGCTCGCCCCCCATAAACCCGCCACAGGCACTTCCACCCCCAACCCGCTGCCGCACTTCATTCCCTTCACCGATGGAGCAGCGCGGCTCTCATTCCCGTTGCCCGAGTGGCTCCCGTTCCCCTGTCGAAAACGGCGGGGTCTTCCCGGCAAAGGGCGACCAGAGCCACTTCAACTCAGTCGACACCATCTCGCCGTCAGCCGCGTTCGCCCGGCCGTGCCCTCGCCGCTAGGGTCGCTCGGCCCTACTCGATCGCCTGGAGCAGGGTGCGCAGGGCGTGGTCGAGGGTTTCGCGTTCGTCGGGGGTGAGGGCGGAGAGGAGGCGGGATTCGTTGGCGGCGTGATCGGTGACCGCGGCGTCGACGACTTCGTGGCCGCGGTCGGTGAGTGCGACACGGAAACTGCGGCGGTCGGTGGGATCGAGACGGCGTTCCACCAGGCCGTCCGCCTCCAGGCGGTCCAGGCGGTTGGTCATGCCGGCACGGGAGAGCATCAGGGTCTTCGCGAGGGCGGACGGGATCAGGGTGTACGGAGGTCCGGATCGGCGCAGTGCGGCCAGGACATCGAACTCACCCCGTCGCAGCCCGTGCTGGGCGAAGACCCCTTCGAGGATGGGGGTGAGGAGGAGCGAGAGCTGACCCAGCCGCCCGAAGACCCCCACCGCCGACAGGTCCAGGTCCGGCCGTTCCCTGCGCCACTGGTCGAGGATCTGATCGACAGCGTCTTTGGGGCTTTGGCGCGTCTCGGTAGCCACGCCCGGCTTGGTCCCGTCTTCCTTCGTCACGTCTCCATCTTATTCGACGGCTGATAGTTAGCTGTCGTACTATTCGACGTGGAATCACTTCTGCCGATCGCGACCCGGCTTGCGTCCGGGACCGGATGCGGTTCTGACGACTGGAGGGGCGTATGTCCTTGATCACTTCCAATACCCAGGGCGGAATCCTGGTCCGGGATGCCGAGGCCGAGTTGTTGGGCAGCGCCGACAGCACCGTGCGGCTCTTTGCTGACGCGAGTACCACCGGCGGGGCCGTGAGCGCCCAGCGGGTGACCCTGACCGCGGGCACCGACGGAGCCTCGCCTCACCGCCACACCGGGTCCGCAGAGCTCTTCTTCGTGCTCGGCGGCCGGCTTCAGGCACTGGCCGGGGACAGTGTGATCACCGCGGACGAGGGGGACTTCCTCCTCGTGCCGCCAGGACTGCCGCACGCCTTCGCCGCCGAACCCGATGCGGGCGCCGACGTACTGATCATCATCACCCCCGGCGTCGAGCGCTTCGACTACTTCCGGCTGCTCGACCGCGTCAGCAAGGGCACGGCCGATCCGCGGGAACTCCTCGATTCGCAAGAACGCTTCGACAACTTCTTCGTGGAGAGCGCCACCTGGCAACGAGCCCGTCAGCGTCGCTGATCGCCCGATCGCCTGGAGCGAGGCATCGTTCGCCGAGGGCGACGACGGGCACGCCCTCGCCTGCGGGTTCTTCACAGAGGCCCACGGTGTCCTGATGCAGGGTGACGATCACGGTGGCTGCGGCGTCGCGAAGGTCTGCCGAGCGACAAACATAGAGACGGCCGGCACAGTTGCCGTGCTCGTCGCCCTGGAACAGGGGCTGCCGTTCCTGATCCGCAAGGACTGCAACACCGTCGGCGTCGTCGCCCCAATCGTCTAACGACTCGGTCCGCGATTGCGGTCGCGGCGGGATCGGGCAGTTCGGCTTGAGACACCCGTCTGCCTCTTCTGAGCAGGCCGCCTGAGATACTCCGGCCATGGATGCTGGGGTGATGGGAAACGGGACGCGATTGGACATGGCGGTGCCTGCACGGGCCATGTCGGCGCACGGCGCAGGCTGGGTGCTGCGTTCTGCGGCGGCAGCGGACGTCGAGGCGATCGCGGAGTTGCGGGCGACGGTCATGCGTGCGGACTTGGAACGCCTCGGGCGCTACGACGAGCACCGGGTGCGGCAGCGGCTGCGGGATTCCTTCTCCGCGCGGCACACGTCGATCATCACGGTCGAGAGCGAACTCGTAGGATGCGTCACGATTCGGCCCGCCGAAGGCGGCCAGTGGCTGGAGCACTTCTACCTTGCTCCGCAGCATCAGGGCCGAGGGCTCGGATCCGCTGTCTTGCGCACGGTGCTGGAGCGGACCGACGCCCAGATGATCACCGTGCGTTTGAACGTCTTGCAAGGCAGTGCTGCCCGGCGACGTCGGTCGACTACGGCCGGGGCTGGGTGAACATGCCTTGCTCGGTCTCGGTCAGGATTCCGCGGTCGGCCAGCCGTTTGAGCTTCAGA
>NZ_JBEYFB010000077.1:0-20699 GCF_040634135.1 Streptomyces sp. NPDC007164 | reverse complement strand
CTCCCGGTGCCGATCCTGGCCGGCCGGATCAACGTGGATCCGTACAGCAGCGACCCCCGGCGCAACGTCCCGCACCTCACGCTGGAGCCGTTCCAGGATGAGGTGATGGAGTGCGTCACGCCGGACGAGTTCGCTGCGGTCATCGCCCAGGTACGCGCCCACTGTGACCGGCTCGACGAGGTTCACGCCCAGCTGGTGAAGGCGCGGGCCGAGTACCGCTGACCCTGAACTGGGAAGCGCCCCCGGCCATCGGTCGGGGGCGCTTCCCAGTTCAGAGCGCAGGGCTCGATGCTCCGGGGTCAACAGGCGGACCGGGTGGGGCCTGAGCAGCATTGAGCGCTGATCGCTGTGACCGTGCCACGGTCTGCACTTGGGCACTGTCACTCTTCCGGAGGACAAACAGTCCGGCGAGCGCGAGAACGCTCGGGCCCGACAACATGGCCGCGAGCCAGGCTTGCCCTTGAACTCCAACGATCACGGCACCGGTGAGCATGCCTAAAGTCACGATGAAACCTGCACCAAGACCAACCATGTACAAGGAGTGCGACCGCTTCGCTTGGGCTTCCTCGGCGGCAAGCCGTAGACGTTCGAGTTCAAGCTTCCTCACCGCCTTCTCCTGCTCCATTCGCAGTTCATGCTCGCGGCGCAGTTGCGGTTCGAGGGCTTTGAGGGCTACCTGAAGGTGTTCTGCGGGAAGCTCGGCCCACTGCACCGCGATCTCAAGACCGGTTGGCTGAGGAGGTGGGGTTCCCGTCTCCTGCGTCATCGCGCCGTTCCCCCGTCTCCGCTACCCGTTGGCTCCAGCTTGGCAAGTCCAGCTGGCGGAGGCCCCAGTGCGCGGAAGAGGTCGTCGAAGCCTTGCGCGAGGTGCGATACCGCTTGACCTGCTTCAACGCTCTCCGTTACGTCCATCAAATCAGGCACCCGCTGGCCGACTCGAATTACAGCCCCGACGTTGTGGTGCAGTTGGGCGAGTAGTGCAGCTCCGACTTCGGCCTGCAGTTGGGCGAGTTCGTGCCGCTGGTTCAGTCGAGAAGGTAGGCTCTTGTCCGCCTCCAAACGGCGCTTGAGAGCAGCGAATCGCGCCAGCACATCATCGTCATCCGTGACGACTTGGATTCGAACGTTTCCACTCGACTTCAGGGTCAGCCTTCGCGGCTCTTCGTGCCGCACGGCTCCATGCTTCGCAAGTCGAAAAGCTAACGTTGCGATCGTGGCGGCCACCCCGCCACCCACTCCCAGCAATGCAGCGATAAACACTTCCATCGCTCCCCCATGGTCTGGTCTCTCAACGGCCGCCCACGTGGGCACCTTTGTCACTCTGCACCATTACACGAAAGCTGACGGGCCGACGTCCGCTTCCTGCGAAGAACTACGCCGCTATCCGGCGCCCGGCCATCGGTAGTTGCAGCACCTCGCTGTGCCCGTACTGCTGGCCGCATCCGGGGCAACGGCAGCCGGCCGTGTCGAGGGTGACGCGGAGGGTCGTGCCGCAGGGGCAGGCGACGGGGATGACGCGCGGCCGCCGTTCGCCGGTGACCTGAGCCTCGCACTGGCGGTAGATGAGGCTGGTCTCACGCGCGAATTCGTCGACCGCCTCATGATTCGCCACCGCCCACTGCAGGTTGAACCGGAGCGTGCCGACGGCGTGGTCGAGCCGCTGCTGCAGCGTCCCGGCTTCGCACACCTCGGCCCGTCCGTGCTCTCGCCAGTCACGCACCCAGGTTTCCAGCGACCCGAGGACGGGGCCACCCGCGGTCATCAGGTTGAGCACCTCCAGGCGGAGCGGTACGGGGGCTGTGCGGCTCCCGGAGACCGCCGGGCCCCCATTCCCCACCCCGGGGGCCAGTTGAGCGCTCAGACGGGCGTACAGGCCCCCGGGCCCGGCCAGGGCGCGAAGGTTCCCGTCGATCCGCTCGGTGCAGGGGCGGCAGGCGTACCGGCCGAGCTCGTCGGCGTACAGGCCGCTGCGGCAGATGAGGCATTCGGTCGACTCGTTCACGGCGGGCTCCTTGCGGGCTTGCGGTGGGGCTGGGCGGGGTGGCCGGCCGGATGGGTCCGGCCGGCCAGTGGTGCGGTGTGTCAGGCGGTGCGTTCGCGGTGCGCGGCGGTGCGTTCACGGTGGACCCGCCCGTCGCGGAGGCGGCTGCCGCGCGGGGTAAAGCAGTGGGCGCCGGGGACGCTGCCGCAGCGGGGGCAGGTGGTCATCAGGGCGGGGTGGTGGACGGTGGGTTCGCGCATCAGTTGTTCTCCTTCGTGGTGGGCTGCTGCTCGTCGAGGGCGGCGCGGATGTCGTGCAGAGCTTCGCGGTAGCCGCTGCCGAACTCGCTGCGGGCGGTAACAGGCTCACTGGCAATCCAGGCCCGCACGCGGGCGATGGCGGCCTCGGCGTGCTCCAACTCGGGCACGACGAGGGCGACGTGGCGCTTGTTGCCCGCGGCGACGTGCTCCAGCGTCGTGATACGGGCGGCCTGCTCGGTGATCCCAGCGGCGAGTCGGGCTACCTCGGCGCGGTACCGGGCACACGCTTTGAGCGCGCGGGTGAGACGGACCCGGGTGGTGCGGAGGATGCCGACCGAGCCCTGATCACGGTGGTGTTCGAGGAGGCCGCGAAGGTTTCTGCGGCCCTGCTCGGACTTGGTGACCTGGGCGGTGAGCTGCTTGATGTGCTCGGCTTGCTGGTCGGCCACGACTTCCAGCTTCAGGAGGCTGGGCGTGGCCTGGGTGAGGTCGCGCATCCGCTGGTACTTCTCGCCGGTGGTGTGGCCGTCCCAGCCGCGGCAGATGCGGTTCGTCGGCTGGACGTGGGCAAAGAGGTCCATGTCGCGTTCGGCGATGTGCCAGGTCATTTGGCCGGCGGGGGTCTCGATGGTGACGACGGCCCACTCAGGGGCGGTGGGGTCGGTGTGGCCGATGTGGGAGGGGTGGAGGGCTGCGAGGAGCGCGACGAGGTGGGCGCGCTCGCGGTACGTGGCGTCGAGTTGGTTGTTGGTGGGGTCGCTCATCGGGTGACGTCCTTTCCGTCCCACCAGGAGCGCGTTTCGGTGCCCTTCTGCTTGGCGTCTCGGTGGGGGTAGGTGTGGGCGGGGCTGCGCTGGCAGGCGCGCTCTCCGAAGCGGTTGCCGCAGAGGCGCAGTTCGGGTTCGGTGCTGTTCATCGGGTCGGTTCCTTTCGGGGAATTCGGCGTGTGCAGGCGTGCGGGTCGGGGCACTGGGGCTTCTCGTCCCACCAGGTGGGCGTGCCGGTGATGGGGTAGCCGCACCACTGGCAGACGGGTGGGCGGTCTCTCATCGGGCTGTCTCCTCGGAGTGCGTGCGGTGGTACGCGTCCAGGGCGGTGTGTCCGTTGACGACGACGCGTGGGGCAGCGTCGCGGGCGAGGCGCAGCGCGGTGTCGAGGTCGAAGCGGTGCGCGTTCAGCCAGTCGTCGCCGCGGTCGTAGGGCTTGACGCCTTGCGTCCACTTCCCGTCGGTGCCGAGGCAGGTGCCGTGCCGGGTGACGGCCCATTGGCCGACGCCGCGGTATTCGACTGTGATGGCGAAGACGTGCCGGTTGATATCGCCTTCGGGGAGGAGCGACACCTCGTACTCAGTGGCCTGGCAGGTAGCCACGGGGAGGTCGGGGGTGGTGTGGCCGAGGGCATCTCGGATCTCCCGCATCGTCATTGCGCGGCCGGTCGGCTGGTCGGTCATCGGCTCGTTTCCTCGCACTCGTGCTCGGCGTCCAAGGTGAGGCCCTGGTCCTCGTCCCACCAGCCGTCTCCGGACGCCCCGCAGGCACCGCACTCCCACCGCCCGGCCAGGCTGATTCCGGCGTATCCGTTCGTACTCATCGGGTCGGCTCCTCGTTCAGCTCGTTCTGCATGGCGTCGTAGCAGCTGGCGCACATGTCGACGACTCCGCCGTCCTCCGGGCCCATGTCGACGGACACGAGCGTGTTTTCGTCGTCGCAGGTGCACGGGGCCGGGGTGTCGGCCTGGCGCGGGTGGCCATCGGCCTCGTCGAGCTCGATCGCGTTCATGTCGGGGCGGTAGGTCATCAGAGGCTCCAGAGGGTGGGTTGGTGGTGGATGAGAGGGAGTTCGGTCTGTCCGGGCACCTGCTCGACCTCACGCGCCCCTGTACGCACGTCTGCGGCGTCAGGAGCGGTCTCGGCGTCCCGTGAGCCGTTCGACGGCTGCGAGGTGCGCACACGGCCAGCAGTGCGTCGGGGCGAGGCAGTTGTGGTCTGGCCGGCGAAGTCGGCATCCAACGTGCGGGCGGTCATGTCGCCTCACTGTGGTTGCTCTGGCAGTCGCTGCAGGGCGGAGGCGTCGGGCCGGATGCAGCGGTGCCGCAGGGCCAGGCGCCGGGGCGCCGGATGTGAAAGCAGGGCTTCGGCTCGGGCTTGGGTTCGACTTGCCGCTGCTTCGGTGGCCGGCCGGTGAGGGACCGGATGTAGTCGAGGAGGTCGCCGTCGGCGCGCATCGCGGCGATGTCCTCGGGGGCGGCGGTCACGTCGCCGCCATGTCGAGGAACGACGCATAGTGCAAGGCTGCCGCGGTCGTGATCGTGCCCGTTGGCCCCCCGCGGTGCTTGCCGACAATGAAGTCCGCTTCGCCGGAGCGGGCGGACTCTTTGTCATAGGCGTCTTCACGGTGCAGAAGGATGACCATGTCGGCGTCCTGCTCGATCGCCCCGGATTCGCGGAGGTCGGACACCTGCGGCCTCTTGTCGGTGCGCTGCTCGGGTCCGCGGTTGAGCTGCGCCAGGACGACGACGGTGATCCCGAACTCCTTGGCCATGAGCTTGAGTCCGCGGGTGAGCTTGGAGACTTCGGCCTGCCGGTTCTCGGCTTTGGGTGCCTGCATCAGCTGGAGGTAGTCGACGATGACCAGCCGCAGCCCGACGGTGCGGATCATGTGCCGGACGCGGCCGCGAAGGATCGGCAGCGACAGGGTGGAGCAGTCGTTCAGGTAGAGCGGGGCTGCGGCGATCTTCGGCGTGATCCGTGCCGCGCGGGCCATTCCGGCGTCGTCGACGATGCCCTGCTTGATGTGGTGGAGGGCAATGCGGCCTTCGGCGGCGAGGACGTTGTTGGCGAGCTCCTCCTCGCCCATCTCCAGGGACTCGAACAGGGTCGGGATGCCGTGCTTGATCCCGGCGGCCCGTGCGAGGCCGAGGCCGAGCGTGCTCTTCCCGATGGCCGGCCGAGCCGCGATGACGACCAACTGGCCGGGGGCAAACCCCCCACTGAACAGGGCGTCCATGTCGATGAAGCCGGTGGGGATGCGGTTCTCGTTCGTCGGCGGGGTGATGGCGCGTTCGAGGGCGCCGCCGATGATGTCGCCGACGAGTGAGGGGGTGCTGGCCTCGTCGTTGCGGACGAGGTTGTCTAGGGCGTCCTGTACGGCGGCGATGTCCGTTTCGGGGTTGAAGCCGGCGGACCGGCCGCGGACGCTGATGTCGGCGCCGAGTGCGAGGTAGCGGCGGGCGATGGACGCTTCGGTGATCTGGGCGGCGTAGTACGCGGCGGCCGAGTGCGACGGCTGGGCCTCGTCGTACAGGCGGGCAAGCTGGTCCAGGGCGAGCGGCACGATCGGCATGTAGCCGGTGGCCCGCCACGCCTGCAGCTGCCGGTCGACGGCCTGCCACCGGATCTCGCTGTTGCTGAGTGTCTGCCGGATCTCGTCGACGGCGCTCCACACCCACCGGTAACGGTCGTCCTGAATGTCGGCGGGATCGAACTCGGCGGCAAGCTCGTCGATGAGGTCGGGCCGGGCCATGACGGACGCGGCGATGATCCGCTCGGCTTCGAAGGCGGACGGGCCACCAGGCTGCTGCTCGTCGATGGGCGCGGCCCACATGTCGGTGGTCATGCGGCCTCACCCCGGCGCCGGTCGCGGCCTTCGAGGAGGAGCACCGACCCGCGGCACATCTCACCGAGGCGGGAGGCGACCCGCGGGCCGGTGACGGCGGTGAGGTCGCCGGGCAGCACGTCACTGGTGACGATCACCGGCAGACGGTTGATGTACCGCTCGTCGAAGATCTCGAACAGGCGCTCCTGCGTCCACTCGGTGACCTTCGCCGCGGCCAGGTCGTCGATGAACAGGAGGTCGCAGCGCTGGAGTTCCCGCGACAGGGTAAGACGCTCGTCGTCAGGGGCGTCGGGGCGCAGCGCGTCGAACAGGGCGGTCGACCGGAACGTGCGGACCAGCGGGGAGCCCTGCCACGGCCGGGCCGGGCCGTAGGCGGCGACCAGCCACCGGCGGCAGATCTCCCACGCGCTGTGGGTCTTGCCGACACCGATCGGGCCGGTGAGGAACAGGCTGTTGCCGGTCCAGCCGCCGATCCAGTCGGTGACCGCCTTGTCGGTGTCCGGGTCCAGGGTGATCGGCCGGCGGTAGATGACCGGGGTGCGGTCGGCGAATCGGGTGAGGGCGTCCTGGGCGCGGGCCTGGAGCCACTCGGCCCGCAGGTCGATCTCGTTGGGGTCAGAACTGGAGTGCACGCTTCTTCTCCTCAGTGGTCATGTGGGTGGTGTCTCGGGGCGCGGTCGGCGGGCCGGCGGGCGCGGACTTTCGCTGCTTGCTGACGGCCTGGCGGCGGAGGGTTTCGTACTTGGCCCGGAGCTTGTTCGGGCTGAGGATGTGGGCCTGCCAGAAGTCGTCGGCGTGGGCCCAGTCGATGGCGGCGATGGCTTGGTCGACGGTGACCTCGTCGCGGTCGAGCAGCAGCCGGATGTCGTTGCGCCACTTGTCGCTGACGATCGGCTTCTTGCCGCCGCCCTTCTCGATCACGGCGGCGAGGTGTTCGCAGACCTGCTCGACATCGGGGCGGGGGCCGGAGTTCTTCGGAGCCGCAGGCTTCGATTCGCTTCCTTTCCCTGCTCCCTGCTCCCTGCTCCCTGCTCCCTGCTCAGGGCGGAGAGTTTCCGGAGTCCTCTGGGAATCCTCCGGAGCCTCTCCGGAGTCCTCTGGAGGGTTACAAGAGTCCTGATCAGGGGCTTGCGCCAGGTCTTCGGGTCGCGGGAAGCGGTCTTTTCGGGGGTGACTGACCTTCTGGTGCTCGGCCCAGCTGGAAACGGCGACGAGAGGCTTTCCGGAGTGCTCGTACAGGGTGACCAAACGGGCCGTGTGAAGCCTCTGGAGATCCTCGCGAGTCCTCTGGAGGATGTCCGGAGCCTCTTCCAGGGGCCACACTGCGGCACGGATGAGACGCGGGTCTGCCGGCCCCACGCCGTTGTCGTCGACGTAGGTCCAGAGGCCGATGAAGGTGAGCCGCGTCGACAAGGGCAGGTCGGCGATCGTCAGCGAAGTGAAGAACTCCGGCTTGATCGAGCGGATGCGGGCCATGGGGTCGTCTTCTTTCGAACGGTGTGGATAGGTCTGCCGGTCACAGCCCGCGGGCCGCGGTGAGGTCAGGCGGGGGCACGTCGCGGCCGGGAGCGGATCACGCGGTGGGGCCTTCGGTGCGCCAGCGCCGGTACTCGGCCTGGACGATGCGGCAGGCTGCTGCCACGGCCTGCGCTCCTGCAACGACCTTGCGGCGGCGCATCTCGTGCTTCTCGTCCGGAGTCGGCTCGCGTCCGCTGGTAATCGCGTCCTGGTAGGCCGCGAACAGCTGGTCGCACCGTGCGTAGTAGGCGGGCTCGCTCGCGACCAGGTGGCGGATGTACTCGCCGGGATCCATCGGGCCGTCGTTGCGCGGAATCATGCGGCCACCGCCAACTGCGGGTCGGCGTACCGGTCGAGCTGCTCGCCGGTGACGGCTTCGACGAGGGCGCAGAGGATGACCTCGGCGGCGTTGCAGGTCACAGCGTTTCCGTACTGGCGGACACGCTCGCGCTTCGATCCCAGGACGATGTAGTCGCGGCCAAAACTCATGGCCCGGCCGATCTCGTGGGGTTCGAGCATCCGGAAGAGCACGTCGTTGATGTCGACTTCGCCGGACACGAGGGCGTACCGGTCGCGGGTGGAGAGGGTGCCTACGGGCTCGGCCACGGGCTTCGCCGATCCGTTGCCGTAGTACGGGACGAGCAGGTGTTCCCAGGTGACGAGGGACTCGTGGCCAGCAGTGGTGAGGGTGCGGAGGTGCTCGGCCACGGTGGTGCAGTGTTCGCCGCCGTCGCCCTTGCTTCCGTTGTTCCGCATGACCATGGCCGGGATGTCCGGCGTCACGAGCCCGTGGTGGTTGCCGTTCGCCGACACGGTGCCGAGCGCATCGTGGATGGAGCGGCCGCGGAGCTGGTCGCCGCCGCCGCGCATGGTGACCATGAACGGAAGCCAGGCGAGGCCGGTCTCGTTGCGGGCGGTCTGGGTGCGGAGTGGGTTGTTTGCCGAGGCAGGCTCCTTGCCGTCGCGCCCCTCGACGGGGATCAGCAGTGGCGGGATGGCGATGCCGTCGTTCTCCCTGGTGGTGCGGCACGGCATGGCATCGGAGATCGCGGTGGGCGCGTCTCGCCACGTCCCACCGGCCGGGACCATGAACGGCTCATAGGCCATGGCCTTCGTCGATGTAGTGGTCTGCGTGGTGAGCGGGGCATCGACGGGCCGGGCGAACTTGTCGAGGCCGGCCTGGATGCGGGCGAGGGTCTTGTCGGCGAGGGGCTTGGCCCGGTCGCCGATGCGCTGGCCGGGCAGGGTCCAGTCGATCGCGACTGCGGCGGGCAGCACTTCGGGCTCGACGATCTGGTTCCGGCACTTCGTCTGCGGGCACCGGTACACGTACTGCTGGCGGTAGCGGCCCATGTCGGCGCCGCGCTTCTTGAAGACCTGCATGGCCAGCACCCATTCGTCGCACCCGGTGCACCAGGCGCGCGGCCGCAGCCACTTGTTCCAGTCGGGGGTCCGGCCGAGGGACTCGTGCCAGTAGCCGACGTACAGGCGGTCGCGGGACTGCGGGGCCTTCTCGACGGCACGAGGGTCGGCGTGCATGGAGTTCAGGGCGATGACCCGGGTCTTGTAGCCGAGCTTGTGGAGCTCGCCGAGCCACCGGTCCCACTGGTCCCAGGCCCGGACATCGACGACGTTCTCGACGACGCCCGCCTTGACGAGTCCGCCGCGCTCCTGGACGCCGCGCAGGTACAGCGGCACTTCCTCCATGAGGGCGCGGGAGCGTTCGACCTCCTCGGACGGGGCGAAGACGTCGTCGAAGAGGTCACCCTGCAGGCTGGTCGCGAAGTCGCGTTTCTTCCCGCGCGCGTTGGACCACTGCGGACATTCCGGTGATGCCCAGAAGATGTCGGTGACGGGCCACTTGTCGACGGGGGCCTCGCGAATGTCGCCGCGGTAGTGGTCGACGTCGGGGAAGTTCGCGGCGTGCGACTCGATCGCCCGCTCCCAGTGGTTCGCGGCCCGCTCCACCCGGACGCCCGGGATGGCGTGCGCGCCCTGGCTGCTGCCGCCTGCACCACAGAACCAGTCCATGACAGTCAGCGCGTCGGTGTCGTTTCGGTAGGTCACTGGTGCCCCTTCTTGAGGTACGTCGAGGCGAGGCAGGGGAAGTTACCCGCCTCAAGCACTCGGTGTGTAGCTACACAGTAAGCACTCATGTAGCTACACAGCAAGCGAGAACCGCAGGAACTTGTAGCTACACATTCCGCGATCCGCTGTTGCCGCATGTAGCTACGTGCGGTTACGGTTACGGCATGTCCGAGAACCCCCCGCACACGCCGGCACGGCAGATGCGCATCCCTGACGACGAGTGGTTGCCGTTCGCCGAGGCAGCGAAGACGCAAGGCCAGCCGCGCGCTGCAGTCGTCCGCGAGCTGATCCGCTGGTACCTGCGCCGGCCGGGTGCCAAGCTGCCAGCCCGGCCGCCGGCCGGTCCGTGGTCCGAGTCCTCCGACTGACGTCACGTCCCCTCCCTTCTGCCCCGCGGTGTCGCCGCGGGGCGTTGTCGTGTGTGTGGTCAGGCGGCCTGGGCGCCAGGCGCGTGTTTGCTGCACCGCCACCCGGCTGCGTAGAACCGGGCCGGTTTGCCGCATGGGGTGACTCCGGCGCTGCACTGGTACGGCACGGGCCTGCGGAGTACCGGGGGCCGGAGGCGGCCGGTCTCCGGGTCGCGGTCCTCGTCGGTGCTCATGCCGCCTTCTCGGTCGCCTTGCGGTAGCGGCCGATGGCGGCCTGGAGGTTGTCCTTCGTGACACCCAGCCGGTCCGCGGCCTGCTGCCGGGTGTCGCCGAGTCGTTCCAGTTCCAGACCGTTCTCGGCGAGCTCGATGTACCGGGGTGTCGCGCTGGTGGCCGGGACGAAGTCGGGGTTGTCGAAGTCGTCTGCGTCCCAGTAGTCGACGCCGGCCCAACCCTTGTTGGCGGCTCGGGTTCGGGTGGGCTTGGCAAGGTGGGCGGGGATGCCGTGGTCTTCCGGCTTCTCGTTGGCCAGCTGGGTGTAGAGGGCGCGAACGGCTTCGGCGGTGCGCAGGCGGACGACGTCGTTGCCTTCGCCGCGCAGCAGGTAGGCGACGTAGCCCTGGCCGGTGTTGAGCCGCCGGTCGAGTTCCTTTGCGGGCCACCCTTCGGCGACGAGTGACTGCAGGCGACGACGCGTGCCGAGCCGGGGGACGTGAGCCCCGTTGCGGGACGGCTCGCTCGTGTTCTCCGGGATAGCCACGGCGAAGATCCGGGCGGCCGTGGAGTGCCGGACGGGCGTCTGACTGCGAATGATCTGGTAGAGGTGCGGGGCGGCGAGGCGGGCGGCGGAACGGATCTCCAGGTCGGTCATTCCGGCGGCGCGCAGGCGCCAGATACGGGCGATGACCTGCTCGGCGGGGACATATCCGCTGCGGCCGGTGTCGCGGAGGTACTTCCACTTGCGGGCTTCGGCTGTGGCTGCGGTCGTGCAGTCGCGGCAGTGGCAGCCGCGGCGGTAGCGGCGCGCGTCCCCGTGGTCGGGCAGAGGAGCAGGCTGACGAACTCGGCGGGTTGCGGTAGTCACGCCGCTGCCCTCCCCTGCGCACGGGCGGTGCGCTGGGCGGCGACGGCCCGGCCGCGGGCGGACAGCTTCCAGACGGCGAGGCGGTGCCCGTGGGTGGCCGGCGAGGTGGACGGGACCATGGCCCCGGTGTGCTCGATGATTCCGCCGGTGCGCAGGCTGTTGATTGCGGCGCCGAGGAAGCCGTGGCCCAGCTCGGGAAGGACGCTGCGGAGGTCGTTGGCCGTGAAGGTGTCGTTGATCTGCCCGTAGTGGAAGGCGGCTTGCTCGACGAGGAACTGGTCCCAGCTGGACTGGGCGGCTATGTCGGCGAGGAGCACGTCCTTCTCGGCGGACGCGAGACGCTCGGCGACGGTGAGGCGACGGGTCATGACGGATCCCTTCGGGTGTGGTGTGCTGGAGTCCGGGGCCGCCCGCGATTCCCGCGCGGGCGACCCCGAAGCGCGTTACGAAGTGGCGGCCTTGAGCGCGGTGCCGCGCTCCTTGATGAGGTCGCCGAGGCTGATCGGCTTGCCGGTGTCCGGGTGCAGCAGCGGGGCGGCCAGGGCGCTTGACGCTTCGACCTCGCGGTACAGGGCGAGCAGGCTGTCCGCGGTGGCCTCCGGCGCGGTGGCGGCGTCGACCCAGATACTGGGATCGGTCTCCTTGGCGCCGTCGCGGAGCCAGTCGAGGTAAGGCTTGGCGATGTCGCGTGCCCCGACCGGCTGGTCAAGGACCAGGCCCCGGAACGCCGGGCAGCGGGACTTGATGAACCGCAGCCGGTTCGACTTGTCCATCTCCGCCGCGACACCGAACTCGAACTCGATGCCGCGGCGCTGCTCGGCGCGCATGCCCTTGTTGACCGGCTGCCCGTTCTCAAGGACCCAGTCGGTGTAGGACCGCATCGTGACGACGACGTGCCCCGGGTACGACATGAGCGCTTCGATCATGTCGTTCTGGAGCGGGGTGCCGTCCTTCCAGCCGGCGAACTTGTTGCCGCCGTACTTCGACTTGGCCTTGTCGACCTGGTCGAGGGTGCCGTCGGTGCCCTTCCAGAAGTGGCTGAGGGAGTCGACCATCACGACCGGGTATCCGGCCTGGGCTGCGGCAGCGAGCGCCTTCTGCAGGTCGCGCGGGTCGTACCGGTGCATGGGCAGGGTGTCGAAGGCGATGTCGAGGTCGTTGACGTACAGGGCGGCGGCGCCGCGCTCGGTGTCGATGACAGCGAACCGCTGACCTTCGGCGAGGCCGCTGGCGACGCACAGTCCGGTCCATGTCTTGCCGGAGCCGGACGGGCCCTGGATGGCGACGGTGGCGGTGAAGCCGTCCTTCGTGGCGGGCCGGAAGGTGAACGGTCCGTCGTCGTACTCGTTGGTCGGCGCGGTCTGCGGGCGGCCTACTCGGGTGGGCGGGGGAAGCTGGTTCATGCTGGTGCTCCTAGGCGTACTGGCGCTCAAGCCACGCGGGCGGCGAGACGAACTCGGTGTCGGTGCTGTAGGCCGGCCAGTAGTCGGCGGCCCGGCAGGACTCGTAGAGGAACAGGGCCTTCTCGCTGACCTGGTGAGCGATGTCGCGCCACAGGTCGAGGCGGGCGACCGTCACCAGGTACGGCGGTTCCTTCTCTTGGACGATGAAGGGAAACGGGGTGTCCATCGGCAGCAGGCCGATGGCTGCGGCGCCGCGTCGGTACCAGTCCTCTTGGACGTGGTAGCCGTGATCTTGGACCGCTTTCTGTATGGCGTCGGGGTGGGCGGAGCGGGCGGTCTTGTAGTCGACGAGTTGGTCGTCGCGGAGCCAGTCGACCCGGGCCCGGCACCAGACGTTGCCGATCGGCCAGAACAGGGTCTGCTCGGCCTGGCCGCTGCTGGGGTGGAGAAGGTCGGCCGCCTCCGGGTGCCCGCTGAGGGCGGTCGCCATGTCGTGGACCCGCTCAAGGTCGGCCCGCTTCAGCGGGATGTTCCCCGCGGCACGGATCTCGGTGACCCGGGCCTTGGTGGCGTCCGTGTTCCAGATCAGTTCGTCGACGAGCACAAGCTCTGGCCCGTCGCCGAGGACGAGCTTGTGGGCGGCGGTCCCGAAGTCGAACGCGGCCTTGTACGGCTGCTGATGGTCGAGGTCATAACGGAACCGGGCCGGGCAGCTGGACGTGAGGGTGCGGGCCCCGGTCGACGAGAGACTGCCGCCGGGGATGGGGTCGGCGTGGTACATCTCGGCGGGAATGTCGTAGACGCCGGGGATGACATCGACGACGGTCGGCTCGCTGGTGGTCACTGGCCATCCTGTTCGTCGAGGCAGTCCTCGCAGACGGGGCCCTCGGGCTGGCGGGCGAACGGTCCGGCGGTTCCTTCGCAGCGGACGCAGGCGATGGGGGACATCAGAAAGGTGCCTCCGTCGAGCAGTCGGCCGGGCTTCGGCGCCAGAGCGGGATTCGGATGTGCCGGATGTCCTCGATGCACCGGCACGGGACGGGGTCGATGAATTGACCGTTGACGGTCTCCCACCACCCGCCCTTGCCGTCACAGTCGCGGCAGTTCGGGTCGGGGCTCTGAGTCAGGTGGATTGCTCGCCGGTGCAGTTCTGCTGTCCAGCGGCTGATGGTGATGCTGCGTCGCATGCGTCCTGCCTTTCGGATGTGGGGGCCCGCCCCACTGGGGGAGGTCGGGGCGGGCCCGGCGGCGGAGCTGGGGGCTCGACGCCGCGTCTGGGTGGGTCAGGCGGCCTGTGCGGCCTCGGCGGCGAGTTTCTTGAGGTGGGCCTCGTAGTCGTCCCGCCAGGCCACCGGGTCGTGGCCGGCCTTGATGGCGATGTCCCAGGCGCTCTCGCTGAAGTCGCCGGCCTCCAGTTCCTCAGCCAGGTCGGCGACGGTCTGGGCGGCGAGACGCGGGTCGGCTTGGTGGAGGGCGTTGAGGAATCGGTAAGCCGACCAGGAGTTGACTCCGGCGAGCGCGAACGAGGCGATGGCGCCCGGGTCGGTGCTCGGAGCGCCGAGTGAGTCGGTGGTCGACCGGAGGGTCTGCTGGAGGAGGGCCTCCACCATTTCGGGGATAGTGCCCATCTCGTCGTCCGCAGCAGGCATCTCGGCGTCCGGAGTGGAGGTGTTCTCCTCGTCCTGGTCGAGCGTTGGCCACAGGGCGAGGGCCTTCTCGAACGTCTCGTCCTCGCACGGCCCGATTCCGGCGTACCGCATCGGCATCTGCGCTCCGATGAAGTCCTCGCCGAACACCATGAGGGCCTTGAGGTCGCTGGTGACGTGGACACGAATGATGTCGCTGGTGTCGGCCCACCGGGCGAGGAGCCGGGAGTCGACGGCCGGGAAGATGAACTTGTCGGGCACGTGGAGGGTGATGCTCCGCAGCAGTGTCCGCCAGTTCGGGAAGTCCTGGTCGTCGGTGACCGGGACGCGGAACTCGGTGTGGGTGGTGGCGAAGTCGACTCGGCCTGCCGCCGTGGTGATCGTGACCGTGTCGGCGCCGGCGTGGGCGCCGGTCCACTCGCGGAGGGGCTTCAGCCAGTCGGCGGGGATGGTGCGCGCCCACGGCGCCTGCCCCTGCTGGTCGGCGTTGAGGCGGTAGCGGGCGGCGGCGACGGTGTACTGGTCGGACGCGACGGCGTGCAGGTGCGTGGTGTCGACGTCGAGCCGGATGCCGTGCAGTACCTCGATGTACTCGTTGCCGATGTGGCCGCGGACCTTGTCGATGAGGCGGCCGAGCTGGTGGGCGTTGATGGTGACGGACATGCGTGTCTCCTGGGAGGCTGGTAGGTGCCCCCGCCGACTTGTCCTCGGCGGGGCTTCTGCGTTGGGCGCCGGGCCGGGGGCCGGTGGCATCCGCCGGCCCGGCGGGTCAGGTGAGCGCCCCGGTCCATCCGGCGAGCTCGGCGGCCAGATCCTGCTGTTCGGCGAGGAGCCTGTCCCGGTCCTGGATGAGGTCGACGAGCGCCTCGCGGTGCTGGCGGCTGATGCCGGGCACCGTGGTGAGGTGGACGATCTCGGCAAGGCGCTCGTCGGTGATCACGCGGTCGTCCTCCGGTGCTGGCACTGGCCGAGGAAGCAGCCCTCGGCGTCGTGCCGCCACTGGTCCTTGCTGAGGAGCCGGACCCGCCACCCCTGCCGGGTCTGCCGGTCGCGGTCCCTGGTCCGGGGCGTGAAGTCCCGGTGCGCGGCCTCCTCGGTCGCTGCGGAGTACCCGACCATGGAGCCGAAGGCGCAGCCTCGGCCGTCCGTGAGGACCCAGAAGCAGTCGGCGAGCCGAACCGGTGCTGACTGGCCTTCGATCTGGACCATGAGCTCAGGCATTGCGGGCCCCCTTGAGACTGCGGATGAAGGCGCGGAACCCGGTCTGCTCCAGCGGGCTGGGCGCGAGGACCCGGCCGGGCGCCTGCGGGATGGCCTGGGCGGCGAGGCGTGCACCGAACGCGGCCGGCGTCTCGACGTACCCGGCGGCCACGGTGTCGGCATAGTCGGGGTCGACCGCGGCCCGGTACTGGCCGACTGTCGGACGCGAAATCGGCATCAGCGGGCCGTGGTCGCGGTACACCGTCGGGAGCGGGAGCGGCATGTGGTGGCCGGGTGCCACCATCAGCGGCTCGCCGTCAGCCCAGGCGCCCGACCATGTCCACTCGACACCGACCACGTCGGCGTGCGGGACGTCCAGGTCGAAGGTGACGCCGTCGTGCGAGTAGGGGGTCACGACTCGTCACCGGCCTCAGCCTTGAGGCGGGCGATCTCCGCTTGGGCGGCCTCCAGTTCGTCGGCCGCCGTGCGCTGCTGATCGGCTCGCGTTGCGAGCTCGTCACGCCAGGCAGACACCGCCTTGGCGAACCGGTCAGCGACCTTCAGCTGCTCGTCGATGCTGATCTCCGAGTCGAGCTGGAAGGTGACATATCCAGGTCGGTGCTTGCCGTCCGGCTCCACGTAGAGCGCCGGATGCACGGATACGTTGCCCCGGAAGTGGGCCTTCGTTCCCAGGAAGTAGGTGGCGGTGTAGGCGCTCATCGGGTGCCTCCGGGCGTCCAGGCGGGGTAGTCGGCGTCGGAGGAGCAGGCCTCGGGGTGGGTGCAGGCCAGGGCTGCGAAGGCGGCGTCGCGGGTGTCGGTGAGGTGCCGGTACTCGGCGGCCAGGCCGGCGGCAAGTCGCTTGGCCTTCAGGGCAGTCAGCTGGTCGGCGGCGGCCGCCCAGTCGGTGGTCGTGCGGCAGCGGACGCAGGACGTGTCGTCGCAGTCGTCGGTGTGCAGTTCGGGGATGAACGGCGGCGCCGACAGCAGATGGGCCAACAGCGGGTTCGGGGCGCTCATGCCGCCACCTGCTTCCGGGCGGCGTCGTACTGGGCGATGCCCCATACGATCGCGTGGCAGCACCAGAGGTAGTGAGGGGTGAACCGCTCGAAGTCCAACTCGGCCGGGTCGTCGAACCGGAAGCCCTTGTGCTCGAACTCGTAGAGCGCGGCGTGGGCGGTCCGGGAGCAGCTGATCGACGCGTTACCGAAGATCTCCTCTGTGACCTCATCGCGCAGGCCAGGGGTCTCCGAGTCCTTGATGCAGCCGAGGACTTCAGAGATGAACTCGTCCCGGGAGAACTCCTTGACCCCTGCCCCGCCGGACACCTTCTGTGACCAGTAGACGGGGTTGATGCCCTTGCCCCGGAAGAACTGGAACATGTCGGGGAGGCGGGTGTGCATGAACGTGTCCGCGTCCGCCTTCACGGAGAACGACTCCATGTCGCCGGTGATCGCGAGGTGACCGGGCCACGTGACGATCTCGAACCAGTGGATCCACGAGTTCGGCTTCGGGGCTGCGAACCTCAGGTGGCGATACAGGCCGTCGTCGTGCAGCACGGTCATTTGGTGGTTGGCGGTGTCCTTGGCGAACCGGGCGGCGATGTCCTGAGTCATGACGCCACCTCCGTCCAGGGGCTGACGGTGCGGGTCACGCGGACGGCGCCGGCGCGGACGGCTCGGTCGTCGAACTGCTCGTCCGACCCGGCCATGACCACGTTGCCGTTCCCGAAAGACAGACCGTGCTCGACAGTGAGCGGCTCGGTCCGCGGCGAGGGGGCGGGGGCGGCCTCCCAGAGCGCGCCGACCGCGGCGACCGCGTCATCGACACCCTGGTTGTACGCCTCGTCCTCGGCGGTCCCGGTGTCGTCGTCCAGGTGCTCGGCACGGGCGGCCTCGATCGCCTGGGCCAGTACCTCAGCGCGGGCCGGGCGGGCTGACAGCTCGGCGCGGAGGCGGGTGACCTCCATGAGGAGGTCTGTCACGTCGATGTCGACGGACGCGAGCGACCGAACTCCGTGCCGCGCGGCGCGGATCTCGTGCTCGCGCTCAGGTGTCAGGGCGGTGGTGGGGTTGGTGTCATCCGCAGGTGCGGATGGGATGATGTGGACCATCGGGGTCCGCCTTTCGTCTTGATCGGTGTGGGTGGATCTCGGAGGTCGTCCCGGACTGGCGAGTTGCGGGGCGGCCTCATTTGCTGCCGTCAGCCAGCGGGGACCAGCTGCTTGTGGCTGGCGCGGTATCGGCGGGGCTCGGCCGGCCGCATGTCGTGCTCGGCGCTGGCGCGGTTTGCCGCCCGCTCTTCGGTGGCGGCCTGCTCCAGTCCCTTGAGCCAGGCCTCGATGGCGGTGATCCGGGCGGCGACCTTCTTGCCGATCAGGAAGCTGTCGGGGCCCTCGTCCCTCATCCGCCACTTGCGGTAGGTGCTGGGGCTGATCCCGAGCCGGGAGGCGATCCCCGGGATGGCTACCGATCCGGCTTCGTCGCGGTAGTCCTCGATCCAGACAATGCCGGGCGGCGGGGGCTGGACCGCGAGCTTGCGGTTCCCTTCCATGCTTGGGCTCCTCTGTGTGGGGGCGGGGTTGCCCCTTGGCGATCACTTACTTCGATCGAGAGTCGGATCGTTCTTTTCCGGAGACGCGGATGGCGCAAAAATGACGAGCAGGGCTACACCGACCGCCTCCGCTATGGAGTGGGCGGTGTCGACGTCGCACTCGCTGCGTTCGCCGGTGAGCAGGTGCCCTATCAATGCGTGGTGGCTGAGACCGATTGCGTCGGCCAGTTGCCGGATGCTGTACGGGGTTCCGCGCCCCGGGTGATCCATCACCCATCTGAGGATCTTCGGGTCACGGAGGCTATAGCGGGCGCTCAATGGATCTCCATCGGAACGGTTCGGCTCTTGATGTGAACAGTGAACCAGACTGAAGCCGCATCGTCTACCAACTCGAACGGCCGGATGTGCAGTTTCTGCGAACCGGCAGCTTCGGTAACATCAACGCGTAGACGGTTCGTCTTCAATGTCGGATGGTTGTACGGCCTGGCCTGCTATTTGTAGAGTCGGCACGGACTACACGAGAGACAGCCAGCGTGAATGAGCCAGGAGGAAAAAGCGGCATGGAGGCACCTGCCCCCAGCAACAACCGCACGCCCCCCACGGCCGGCCTACCCGAAGACCTAGTCAGGGACATGGATCGAGACGCACTCAGCCGGCTGGTACGCGAGATCAACGACGACGGCCGCGGCGCCTCTTACCAACTGATGGCCGACCGGGCGGCAGCCGCAGGACATCCGCTGTCGAAGCCGTACTTCCAGAAGCTGGCGACGAACGCCGTCACGCAGGCCCCCAACCCCGACCGGCTCCGCGGTATTGCCGCCGGGCTGGAGAGGCCGCTGTCCATCGTGCAGCGGGCCGCCGCGATTCAGTACCTCGACTACCAGGCGACCGAACTCGCGGGTTACGACGAGGACATCCGCGTCATCGTCGCGCACCTCGCCGGCATGGAGAAGGCCGAGCGACGCCGCTGGCAGGCGATGATCGAAGCGGACGAGCGAGCCAAGCGCTCCGACGACTAGCCCAGGTCTCTGGCCTGCTGTTCCGATTCCGCACCGTATCGGATCGTCAACAGGCTGTTGTACGACCGTCGCGGTGACGATATGTTTCCGGATCCGAACACTTTCGTCCCGGGGGCACCTGCACCCTGTGTGCCCCAGAGGGGGTAGATCCGTGCTGTCTGTCACCTACGAGCTGGCCGATCTCCCAGAAGATGCTCCGGTCGTAGTCAAAGAGGGACGCGGGAGGGTCAAGTACGAGCTGTCGCGGGGACTGTTCGTACCTGAGCACGCCGCGGCCCTCGAAGCGGCAACCACGATGGTCATTGCTGGTGGACAGTGGTTCCAGCTATGGCGGGGTGACGTGGTGTCGCTCCGCTCCCCGGAGCTGAAAGGGCTGCCACATGCCCGGATACATCGAGGACCGTTGGCTGACCAAGCGACCGGACCCAGCCACCGGTAAGAAGCGCAAGACCGCACGTTATGGCCAGGGCAAGAGGTACCGCGTAGCAGGCATTCCCGGAGTTCGGGACCGGTCATTCGACACCCTGACCGGCCCTAGCGGGGCCAATGCCTGGAAGGCGAAGGCAGAACACCTGTCGACCAAGGGCGAGTTCATTGACCCCCGCGACGGCAACATGCCACTGCGCGAGTACGTCGACACGCACTGGTGGCCCGCACAGAAAGCCGACCCGGCCACCCTGGAGACCATCAAGGGCCGGGTCTGGACACACGTCCTCCCCCATCTTGGGGAAACAAAGCTGCGCGACATCAAGGTCGGGACCCTTCGGATCTGGCTCAAGACGCTTGAGCGCAGTATCGCCCCCGGCACGGCGAACGCTGTCTGGGGCTACCTGTCCAACATCCTCGCCTACGCAATCGACGACGAGCGGATCACCCGCAATCCCTGCAAGGCCAAGACCATCAAGGCGCCTACGGTCCCTCCGCAGAAGGCGCGCGCCTGGGCTCGGGACAGGGTGATTGCAGTTAAGACCGCGTTGCACCCGCGGTACCAGATCCTCGTGGACATCGGAGTCGGCGCCGGCTGCCGACAGGGCGAGGCATTCGGTATTGACGCGGACCAGGACATCGACGAGACAGCCGGGGTGATCCATATCCGGCGCCAGGTGAAGCGGGTGGCCGGGAAGCTGGTGTTCGCCCCGCCGAAGGGCGGCAAGGAGCGCACGGTCCCACTGCCCGCCTACCTGGCCGCGCAGATCCGTGCGCACAGGGTGGCGTTCCCTCCGCAGGAAGTCACGCTGGCGTGGAGGGACTCGAAGCCACCGGAGACGAAGAAGGAGGCCGAGGAGCGCAAGCCCCGCACTCACCGCCTGCTCGTGACCAATCTGGAGGGCGGGGCGATTCGGGCATGGTCCTGGAATCAGCACTACTGGAAGAAGGCGCTCGCCTCGGCCGGCGTCATCCCGGCGCCGCCAAAGCGCGCCAAAGGTTCCAACGAGGCCCTCGCCTACGGCGACACCCGGGAGTTCGGCTACCACGCGCTGCGGCACACCTACGCCTCGGTGCAGCTGGACGCGCGGGAGTCGGTCGTGTCTGTCTCGAAGTGGCTCGGCCACGCTGATCCTTCGATCACTCTCCGGGTGTACGCGCACTTCATGCCCGAGGCGGACGGTCGTGGCCGTCGCGCCATGGACGCCTGGTTCGCGGGCCTCGATTCCGAAAAGATCTCCCCAGATTCTCCCCAGGGGTTGCAATCAGCAGTAGAGACCGCCCCTCGGGAGGCGGTAGCGGTTCCCCCGCAGGGCGTTCCGGATGAGTCTCCGCAGCAGGTTTCACTCTTTGCCGAGGTGGTCACCTGATGGCATTTCCGCAGCTCCGGCGGCTACCCCTTGCCGGACCCGAGGGTGAGGCCCGCGATGAAGTGGCGCTGGAGCAGCAGGAAGACCACGATCGTGGGCAGGGCGACGATCACCGAGCCCGCGGCGAGCAGGTTGTAGTCCGTGAAGAACTGGCCCCTGAGGTTGTTCA
>NZ_JBEYFB010000076.1:0-20709 GCF_040634135.1 Streptomyces sp. NPDC007164 | reverse complement strand
CAGCCGGCCAGCACACCGGCGGCGAGCACGGTGGCCAGGACGGGGGCGGCGACGGCACGGACTCTGGAACGGCGGGTGAGGAGACGGGACATGAGCGGAAACCTCCTGGGGATGAGCGGGGAACGGCGTTGTTCGGGGACGTGAATCAGCGCACCGGCACGCTCTGTACGGAGCCGGTGAGGCGGGCGCGTTCGGCGGCGAAGGCCGCCAGATGGCTGCCGAGCGTGGCCTTGGTGCCGGAGCGGACCGCGGCCGGGTCGCCGGTGGCGACGGCGTGGACGAAGGCATCGACCAACGCCGTGTCTCCGCCGCCGTGCCCCTCGGCGGCGTTGGAACCGCTCGTGTCGACCTCGTGGACGGTGACCTCGTCGGTGCGGAAGTCGTGGACGGTGACGCGCTTGCCGTCGCCGCGCAGCCAGCCGTGCGAGCCGAAGATCCGTGTCTGGCGGTCGGTCTGTTCGGTGAAGGCGACCATGGTGAACGTCGCGGTCATGCCGCCGGACAGCTGCATGGCGAGGACCTGGTGGTCGACCACGTCGTTGTCGACGCGGTAGGCGCACAGGCCGTACGGGCCTTCGCGCAGCGCGGTCAGCAGCTCGGTCTCGTCCGTGGAGTCCGTGACGTGGGTGACCGGCCAGACGGAGCCGTGCTCGCGCAGCGTCGGCACGTACAGCTTGAGTGCGGAGTAGGGGCAGCCGTCCTCGACGGCGCAGTCCAGGCAGCGCTCCGCGGCACCGGCCGGAGCGTTCTCGGGCCGGAAGTGCTTGAGCCCACCGAAACTGGCGACCTGCTCGATGCGCTCCCCGGTGACGTAGGAGATCCAGTCCAGGTCGTGGCAGGACTTGGCGAGCAGCATCGGCGAGGACGCCCGCTCACTGCGCCAGGGGCCGCGGACGTAGGAGTGCGCGTAGTGCCACCAGCCGACGGGCTCCAGGTGCTCGACGCTGACGAGTTCGCCCAGCACGCCCGAGCCGACAACCTCCTTCACCAGGTCGGTGTAGGGGGTGTAGCGCAGGACATGGCAGACGGCGAAGAGTACGCCCGTCTTCTCCACGCCCTCGATGAGGGTGCGGGTCTCGGCCTCGCTGGGCGCCAGTGGCTTCTCGGCGAGGATCGCGTACCCGGCCCGCGCCAGCGCCAGGACGGGCTCGACGTGATTGCGGTCCTGGGTGGCGACGATGACGGCGTCGGCGATGGCGTCCCCCTCGACGAGCGGCCGCCAGTCGTTGAACTCGAGCTCCGCCCCGGCCGCGGCGCGGGCCGCCGGCCGGGGATCGGCCACGGCCACGAGGCGGGCGCGTTCGGGGTGGGCTTTGATCCACGCGGCATAGGTGAGGCCGCGGTTGCCGGCGCCGACGAGAGCCACGCGGACGGGCCGATCGGATATCGGAAGGTGCATGGACATTCCCAAAAGCTCCCTGGAGGTGAAGGAGAGGCACGCGACGGACAAGGCGTACGGTCGGCCGGGAGGCGTCTCCTGCGGCGATGCTTGGACGTGGAGCCGTCAACGGTTATCGGGTGTGGAGAGCTGACAGGGGCCGGCTGCCGATACGGCGCTTACCGGGGCCGCCTGAAAGCCGGAAGGCGGACCGCGCAGTGGTCTCTGCGATCCGGAACACGGGCTGCCCGGGTCGATGACGGGGGTCCGGAACGGCCGTTCACGGGCGCGCCGCCGTGGGCCGCCGGTTGTGCGCGAGATACGTCGTCTCGACGTGCTCGACGGCTCGACAGATCGCACCGAGCGCGACCCGGTCGTCGCCGAGCGAGGACGGCCGGAGATCGGGGACCCGGATGCACAGCGGCTCCAGACGGTTGCGGAGGCGGGGAAGCAGGACGTCGGCGGACTGGGCCAGTCCCCCGCCCAGCACGACCCGTTGCGGGTCGATGGTCAGCACCATGGCCGCGAGGCCGAGGGCCACGTCGCTGGCGTAGCGGTCGACGGCGCGCACGGCGACGGTGTCGCCCCGGCGGGCGGCGGCCAGCACATGGGCGGCGGCGTTCCGCGGGGGTACGTCGGACGGGACGGCGGGACAACACGCCAGGCGGGTGGCGGCGGTCGCCCAGGGGGTGACGGGGAAGCTGCCGATCTCGCCCGCCGCGCCGCCGTATCCCCGGTGCACCCGGCCGCCGATGATCAGCGCCGCGCTGAGGCCGAGACCGGCGTGGATGTAGACGGCGTCCTCGATGTCCCGTGCCGCACCGAGGCGTTGCTCGGCGAGTGCGGCCAGCCGGGTGTCGTTGTCCACCAGAACCGCCCCGGCGCAGCGTTCGTCCAGGTGCTCGGCGAGCCGTACACCGGTCCAGTCGGCGGCCGCTCCCGCGAGTACGACGTCTCCCTCCGGGCCGACGACGCCGGTGGTGCCGGCGCTGATCGTCCAGATCCGGTGGGCGTCGATTCCCGCGTCGTCCAGGCATTCGGTCATCACGTCGCCGATGACGGCAAGCCGGTCGGCGCGCCGGATGTCCGGCGGCACCGTTCGGCGAGCCGTGGTGACGGCCGTGCCGCAGAGGTCGGCGAGCACGGCGAGGACGCTGTGGGCGCCGATGTCCAGCCCGAAGACGTAACCGGACTCGGCCCGGAACCGGTAGCGGCGGGCCGGCCGCCCCACCGCGCCGGGCGCGGGCGGGACTTCGGCCGCCCATCCCTGGTCGGTCAGCTCGGTGGCGAGGTCCTCCGCCGAGGCGCGGGAGAGACCGGTGAGCGTGGCCAGCTCGGTCAGCGTCACCGGCGCGCCGGCACTTCTCAGCGCCCGCAGCGCGCCGAACGCGTTGAGCCGACGCAGCTGTGCCAAGTCACCGCCGGCGGGTCGGGATGCGTCCATGTACTCCTCTTGACGTCGTTTCGGTCGTAGGGATTAATCAGAGAGTCCACGAAAACATTGCCATGGTCAAGCGCCAGGAGGACGCCGAGGTCGCTCAAGTCCGCGAACAAAACGCCCACTTATTTGGAAGACTCTCATAACTTGGAGGGACCTCGGTGCCCCGAATACGTCCTAGACCACTCCTCATCCTGCTGCTCGCCCTGACCGTTCTGGTCGCGGGTCCTGCACCCCTGGCCGCGGCCCGGGAAGGTGGCGGCACCAGTAAATCGGCACTTGACCGGACGTGGTTCGGCCCCGAGGCCGACCTCGGCGTCCAGCAGGAAACGGTCTCCATCAACGACGCGGTGGTGGGCACGGAGGATGGCCGGCCCACGATGTACGCGACGGTCTCCGCCGAGAACGCGATCTTCAACGTCATCGACGTCCAGGACAACCGGCTGCTGCGCTCGTTCACGCTGCCTGGCGTGCAGCAGTCCTGGCGGCATGCGATCGGCCCCGACGGCACCGTCTACATCGCCGCCATCACCGGCGGCCAGACGGGCGAGTTGTGGAGCTACAGCCCGGCCGACAAGGAAGTGCGCAAGCTCGGCACCGTTCCGGGCGAGAAGTCGCTGTGGTCGATGACCACGGACCCGGAGGGCAATGTCTGGATCGGCACCTTCCCCAACGGCAAGGTGTTCAGATACGACCCGCGGAGCAAGGACTTCCACGACTACGGGCAGATGGTGCCCGGCCAGCAGTACGTGCGCTCCATCGCCTACCACGACGGATCCGTCTACGCGGGCGTGGGCTCCGTCGGTGACGTCATCCGGCTCGACGCCGCCACCGGTACGAAGACGAAGATCTCCGACCAGGTCCCGGCACTCCTCGGAGTGGAGCCCCGGGAGGTGCCCTTCGCCTACGACATGGCGGTCGTCGACGGCTGGCTGTTCGTCAAGTTCGCCGACCCGCAGATGAAGCTGCTCTTCTACGACCTCGACGCCGACAAGTGGAGCGACAAGTCCGTCGGCAAGAACACGCCTTCCGACACGGGAGTCTTCTCCTTCAACCAGCTTCAGTCGCGGGACGGGAAGGTGTACGTCACCAACAACCGCGAGCTGTACGAGATCGACACGGCGACGTTGGAGTCCCGCTCGACCGGAATCGCCTTCGGTACCTCGCTGCGCGGTGCCGCCTGGGTACCGCTCAATGATCCGGACCTCCCCGGGACCTCGCTCGTCACCCTGCAGTCGGGCGGCAGGATCACCGCTTTCGACATCGCGTCACGGCGGAGCAAGGCGCTGCCCTCGGTGGTGCAGGGCGCGCCGAACCCGCTGCACAACCTGGAGGCGGCGCCGGACGGCACGCTGTTCATGAGCGGCTACCCCGGCGGCACCGGGTCCCGATTCGACCCGCGCACCGGCCGCACCACCCGCTTCCCGATGGGCCAGGCCGAGGGCATGGCGGGCCTGGGCGACACGATGTACTTCGGCATCTACCCCGGAGGCATCATCTCCTCGGCGAAGCTGGACGCGGCGACCCCGGCCGTCTCCGAGAAGTTCCGTCTCGGCTCCGAACAGGACCGGCCGTACGTGATGAAGGCCCACGAAGGCAAGCTGCTCATCGGCTCCATCCCCGACTACGGAAGGCTCGGCGGCGCGCTGACCATCTACGACCCCGGCAACGGGGAGAAGAAGACCTACCCCGGCATCGTCCACAACCAGAGCGTCGCCGGGCTCGCCCAGCGCGGCGGACGGATCTACGGCTCCACCACCGTCTACGGCGGTCTGGGGACCGACGCCACTGAGTCCGAGGCCAAGATGTTCGTCTGGGATGTCGCCGGCGAACGCAAGGTCAAGGAGTTCACTCTCGACCTCCCGGGCCTCGGCAGCCCGAAGATGATCAGCGGTCTCGGCTTCGGCCGCGACGGCCTGCTGTGGGGCGCGGCCGACGGCTTCCTGTTCGCGATGGACCCGGGCACCCTCCGGGTCGTCAAGTACAAGAACGTCTACCCCGAGGTGAAGAACTACGGCATGTGGCGGCCGGTCTACCTCCGCTGGGGCGCCGACGGCCTGCTGTACACCACCCTGGCCAGCAAGCTCACCGTTGTGGACCCCAAGACCATGGACCACGTGACACTCGGCGACTACGACGAGGAGGTCGCCTTCATGACCCTGGCCCGGGACGCCGACGGCCACGAGAACATCTACTTCCTCGGCAAGACGGCGGAGTCCCGGCTGCGGATGATCCCGGTGCGCCACGGCCTGGCCGGCGCCGTGGCCGTCGACAACGCCGGCTTCGAGGCGGCGCCGCTGGACGACGGCGCCGTCCCGGGGTGGCAGGGCGGTGGCACCCTGTTCACCCTCTCCCAAGAGCGGGCGTACACCGGCAGACGCAGCATGAAGATCGTCGATGCGGCCCGGAGCGGCCCCGAGGCGTCGGCGGAGCTGGCCAGTAAGCCGGTGCCGGCTGCTGCGGGGGCGTACTACCGGGCCCGTGCCAAGGTATACATCGAGGACGGAAGCACCGACGATTCGGTGCTGCTGCTGAGCTTCCTCGACAGGGCCGGCCAGCCGGTCGGCCGGATGGCGAGCGCACCGCTCCGCAGCGCGGAGCAGCGGCGCTGGATCGACGCACAGGCGAGTGGTACGGCTCCGCCCGGTACGGCGTCGGTCCGCGTCTCGCTGTACTCGTCCACGTGGAACCTCATGACCGGATACGTCGACGCGGTGAGCCTTCAACAGACCAGGCGTGGGTGACACCCACTCACGGACCCCGGGCCACGGCGTACCGTACGCCGTGGCCCGGTGTCGTCGATGCGGCGCTCGGCCCTCGCCGTCGAACTCGCACCGCACGGCATCACCGCCAACACCCTCGCACTCGGCACGGTCCGGACCCCGATCGACGGCGCGTTCCCCTTCGACCGCGATGCGTTCGAGAGCGTATTCCGCTTGGCTGCTACTCGGTGCCCGACGAGAACGTGGGCGCGCTGCTGCTGCTCGCCTCGGACGTCGGGGCGTACATCAACGGGGCCCGGATCGTCGTGGACGGCGGAGTGCTCGCCGAAACAGATGCACCAGATGCGCTTCATCTTCCCCGCCGCGTACGCGGCGTACGACGCTCAGCTCTGCCACTCTTTGGTGACCGGGTCAGCACAGAAGGAAACTTGACGCCATGACACACACCTTGCGCACCCTCGCCCCGGCCGACGAGGCAGCCGTGCACGCGCTATGGGCGATCTGCTTCGACGCCCCGCACCTCCCGGCGCTGCACGCCCTGGACCCCGACCGCCACCGGCGGACCTTCGTGGCCGCGCGCGGTGACACGGTCGACGCCGTCGTCTGCTACGTGCCGCGGCAGCTCCGCGATGCCCGCGGCCGGGTCGAACGGGTGGGCGGTATCGGCAATGTCGCCACCCGCCCCGAGGCACGGGGCCACGGCCTGGTTCGCCGGCTCCTCACCATTGCCGCCGAGGCCATGACCGCCGAGGCCTGCACATGGTCCCTGCTGTTCACGGCCACTCCCGGGGTCTACGAGCGCTCGGGCTGGACCGGCTTCCGCACCTCCTGGGCTGAGGGCCCGCTCACCACTGTTGGCCCACCCGAGCCCCGCTTCCGCATCCGTGCGGCCACCCCGACCGACGCCCCGCGGCTGGCAGAACTGCACGCCGGATTCAACGCCGCACGCCCACTCACCGCGGTGCGGACGGCCAACGACTGGATCCACCGCGTGCCCGCCTGGTACGGCCCCGGCACCGAATGGCTCATCGCCGAGGACAACGAGGGGACGGCGGTCGGCTACACCGTGACCCAGCACAACGGCGAGGCCGTCGAGGTCCGCGAGTGCGCGGTGACGGAAGCCGCACCGGCGGCCCTCGGTGAGCTGCTCGCTGCGGTGGCCCGCCGGGCCCGTGCGGCGGGCGCCGCAGTCGGCCGGGCCCACCTCCCCGAGGACCCAGCCGTCCGCGCTGCCCTGCCCCGGTTTCTCGCCCAGGATCAGGCCCGGGAGCGGACGCAGACGGTGGGTATGGCCCGCCCGCTCCTTGCCCCACCGGAGGCGATACGCGCCACGCTGCAGGCCACGGGAGCAACCCACTGGCATGGCGACTCGTTCTGAGCCAACAGTCCCAGGGCCCGATGGGTTTGCCTGCCATCCCCTCAGCAGGGCACGTCACCGGGACCTCGGCCAGAACCGGGCGCACTTCGACCTGAGCCCCGTGGGTTCAGTGCCTGCTTTCGATCCCGGGTTTACCGTAAGACGAACGCAAAGGCGTTCACGGGCGCCTGTGAACCACTCGGGATCAGTGTCGGCCGTTGACGACGGTGGGTGCGGGTGGGGGTGGGCGTGCCTGAGTGTGGTGTGGTCTTGAGCCTGGGTGTATGGGCCTGGTTGCTTCGTGTTCACAGCTTTGTTTTACCTGGCGCGACATCCCCCGTTGCGTGGCGCTTATTGGAGGCGCTGTCACGTTGGCTGACAGGGTGGGAGGATCCTCGGGCTGATCACGGTGGAGGGGGTCGTCCGTGGAGGGCATGTCGCCGTCGTACAAGGGGCACCGGTATCCGGTCGAGGTGATCTCGCACTGTGTGTGGCTGTACTTCCGGTTCCCGCTCAGTTTCCGTGAGGTCGAGGAGCTGATGCTGGAGCGCGGCGTGTTCGTCTCGTACGAGACGGTCCGTCGCTGGTGCCTGAAGTTCGGTCAGCAGTACGCCAACGGACTGCGCCGCCGACGGCCCCGGCCCGGCGACAAGTGGCATCTGGACGAGGTCTTCATCAAGATCAACGGCGAGCAGAAGTACCTGTGGCGGGCTGTCGACCAGGACGGCAACGTGCTCGACATCCTGGTACAGAGCCGCCGGGACAAGGCTGCCGCCCGGCGCTTCTTCCGCACGCTGCTGAAGAAAACGGGCATGGTGCCGCGGGTGATTGTCACGGACAAGCTCCGCTCCTACGGCGCGGCCCACCGTGAGGTCATGCCCTCCGTCGAACACCGCTCCCACAAGGGCCTGAACAACCGGGCCGAGAACAGCCACCAGCCCACCCGCCAGCGCGAACGCGCAATGAAGGGCTTCCGCAGCGTCGGCGGAGCGCAGCGGTTCCTGGCCGCGTTCAGTGGCATCTCACCCCCACTTCCGGCCCCGCCGCCACCTGATGACCGCCACCGAATACCGCACCGAGATGACCACCCGCTTCGTGATCTGGGACCAGATCACCGGCGCCGACGCCCCGCCCACCACAGCGTGACCCAGGCCCCCGCCCAGACCTCTACACGCCCTGACGCGCCCTCAATCGATCAACATCCCACCAACGTGACAACGCCCGTGTGAGGCATGCGGGCAACCTGTGGCACAGGTTGAGGGGCTGACGACAGCTGCCGCGGTACGGGCTCACGCTCGGCAGGCAGGGCACGATCAGGCGAGTGTGCGTCGTGTATTGCCATCGGGCACAGTGCAGCGTTGGCGTACCGAGGCCGAGCGGGAGCAACAGAGAGCCAGGGAACGTGCACTGCGCGCTGAGGAACAACGCCGCCAGGCGACGTTACATCCGGAAAACGGGGCAGTTGGGATGATCGAAGCACGTCCGTGAAGAGCTCGACCCTGCCAACGGTCCGGACGCCTCCGCCTGAGTGACCTGCGCTAGGCGGTCTGGGCGCGGTTCTTCTGGGATTCCTTTTGCAGGCTACAGGCCACGAGGTCGGCTGGTGCACAACACATCCAGATGACGACGGGTACAACATGCGTGTGTCAGGGGCGTGTTCCGATGTCCTGGCGAATGCCTCCGCATTCGAGGCTTTCGCAGGTCACGTGTGGTTCTGGGTGCTATTTGCAGGAGTCATGTCCCTGGTCGCGGCGGCGGTGCTGTGGGTGCGACGCCAATTCATGTAGAGGGACTGAACGCAGTTCGGCATTGCCATTCTGCTGACGGTAGTCGGAACAGCCGACCGAAAACCGGCGCTAAACCGGGCCGCGCCCAGGACAAGACCAACCTGAGCGTCGGCGGCCGCAAGGACGACGTGGGTCCGGTGTCGTCGACCGTATTTTTGAGGCGCCGTCACGCCAGCCGTGGCCGCCTCCGCCCGGCAGCACCAGTGCCAGCGTGGACGTCAGCCCCGTACGGTCCGCCAGCCGACGCAGCAACACCGCCCCGGCATGCCCGACCAACCCCCTCCCGTCGGCGACCAGGGACAGCCGCCGGTCCCACCCTGTAGGCTCACTCACCAGATTGGTGCCCTGACACTCGCAGCGGATACGGACTCAACACTTGCATCCTTGCAGGTCAGCGGCACCTTTCTGCTACTGGGGCGTCAGATCACCGAATTACACTGAATACCCAGGGCTGACATAGAAGAACGTCTGGGGGGCCAGAAGAAGCATCCAGCTCGTCATGCTCTGAGACGTCAGCCGCCGGACGTAGATCTGCGTCCGGCGGCTAAGGGGCACGATTCCTCTCTGTGCCACAGAGATCCCCGCTCCCGGCCCCTCGCAGAGCAGCCACAGCAATTTTGCGGCAGGCAGGGCAGCTGGGGCGGCATCGGCAGGAGCCGGGAGCGGGAGCTATCAGGTGGATACGACGAGGGCCTTGTGCGCGACTTCCGCCGCGTAAGCGGCATCCGCCTCGTCATTGAAGTAATGAAATCCGACTCGGAGACCACCGTTCGCGGTGATCGTCGCGCGTACTCGGGCGTCGTACAGCCGCGCTGGGTCAACCCGGTAGCCCGATGGCGGTGCGGTCACGACAATGTGCGATCGGGCACCGCAATTGAGTTCTCTGAAACCATGGCTTCGCATAACGGCGATGTACTGCTCCGCAAGCCGCAAGGTATGACTGCGACTTTCGTCACCGTCGACTTCTGCCAGCAGGCCGAGCGCGGCCAGGGCCCCGATCCACGACATCCAGGCGGGCGACGAGTTGAATCGGGCCATCGCCCCGGCTTCGCTGTACGGTCCGCCAAAGAAGCGCTCAGGGTCCGCGGCTGACTTCCAACTGGCAACGGTCGGTGCGATGTTGATCCGGCTCGGGTCGCCCACCAGCCAGCTTGCCCCGCGCGGGCAGAGCAGCCACTTGTACCCATGGGCTGCGACCAGGTCGGCCGGGTGCCGCGACAGATCAGAGCGCACGACCCCGAGCGTCTGCGTGAGGTTCGCGAAGACGAGTGCTCCGTACTGATGGGCCACCGCGCAGATTGCGTCGACGTCGACCAGCTCGCCGTCGTTGGTCAGGACTTCGCTGACCATGACCAGCCCCGTGTCGGGGCCGATCGCGTCCATGATCGCCGCCGTGCGGCTCGCGTCGGCGCTGCGCTTGACGAGCTTGATCCTCGCTGAGGTCGTCGCTGCGTGGGCCATCACTGGGAACAGCACGCTGCGGAACTCGTCTTCGGCCACGACGATCGTCGAACCCTCGGGAGCGCAGCGCACCGCGACCGTCGCCGCCTCGGACAACGAGGTCTGAGAAGCAACCCACTCAGGGGGCACCTGGGTGTAGCCGGCGAACGCTATTCGCGCGGCGTCGGCAGACGCATCCCACTGCAGCCAGTCGTAGGAGCCTGACTCCCAGTCATCGAGCGCGCGCCGCACGGCCCTGATGACCGGGACTGCACCAGGGGGGCCACCAGGCGTGTCCAGCCAGGTCCAGGACTCGAGCGCTGGGAATTTCTGGCGGAACCTCTGCGATGTCATGACGGCAGAGCCACGACGGCTTCGACCTCGACGCGCAGATCCGGGGCCGCCAAAGCGGTCACGGTGGCGGCCGAGTGCGCAGGGTAGACGCCGTCCGGGAACCAGCGGGCGAACACCTCATCCCGAGCCCTGGCGAACTCGGCGAAGCCGTCGTCGCCGACGACCAGGGTGAGCATCTTGATGATCGCCGACGCCGTCACGCCGAGATCGGCGAGCACCTTTTCGAGATTGTCGAACACCTGTTTGGTCTGCTCGTAGCACGAGCCCGAGACGATCTTCCCGTCCTGGTCGGCCCCGATCTGCCCGGAGATGTACGCGGTGCCGAAGGTGGCAGGAACGACCGCGACATGGCTGAACTTGCCGATCGGGGGCGCGATGGCGGCCGGATTGAACTTGGACATGAAGACTGCCCTTCTCGGGGAAAATGAGTGTTGTCGGTCGCTGGTCTCAGAGCACGAACACGGTCTTGCCGACGCCGCGCCCGGCTTCCATGTCGCGGAAAGCGTCCGGTGCTTCCTCAAGCGGTCTGCACGCGTGGACAGTGGGGGTGATGGAATGCTCAGCGACGAAGCCGAGCATCGCGGCGAACTCTCCGGCGCTGCCCATGGAGGTGCCCTCAAGGCTGATCTGCCGGAAGAACAGGTCCCGCAGGGACAGCGTGACGTCCGGGCCGGTCGTTGCGCCGAACGAAACGATCTTGCCTCCCGGGCGCACTGATCGGACCGCGGTCGGGAACGAGTCCGATCCGACGCTGTCGAGGACGAGATCGGCCGGGGCGTGGAGACGCTCGTCGAAGTCGGTCACGCCGACGACGACATGGGCCGCGCCCAGGGAGATCGCCTCGGCGGCTTTGGCCTCGTGCCGGGTCACGACTGTCACTTCAGCGCCCAGTGCCACAGCCATGGCCAGCGCCAGCGTTCCGGCACCGCCAGTGGCCCCGGTGAGGACGACGTGGTCACCGCGGCGGACCTTTCCCTTGGTGACCAGAGCCCGGTAAGCAGTGAGGCCGGCCAGAGGGAGCGCAGCAGCTTCCGCGTCGGAGAGATGGGGTGGAACCTGGTGGACGTTGCTGGCCGGGATCCGGACGAATTCGGCGAACGTCCCCTGGACCGGACCGCCGAGGATCGTGGGCACTTCCGGCACGTTCTCGATGTCGGGCCATCCGAGGCAGGGGTTGACCAGGGCCCGGCATCCGCCCAGTTCTTGCCCGGCGTCGTAGCCGGTGCTGACCACGGTGCCTACGGCGTCGGCACCGACGATCTTCAGATCGTCACCGGTGTGCCCGGCGATGGCAAACAGCTCGTGTCTGTTGAGTCCCGCGGCGACGACTCGGAGCAGGACCTCGTCATCGCCGGGCTCGGGTCGAGCCACTTGCTCGACCCTCAGTCCGTCCGGGCCGGGTGCGCCGGAATGGACCAGTGCTCGCATGGTGGAAGGGTGGGACATCAGCTCTCCTTTCAACGAGACGGCCGGACAGCCGACGACTGCCTCGCCTCGACTGTGGCCAGGACTTCTTCGAGGATGCCCAGAGCCTCGTGGGCCTCCTCTTCGGTCACGGTCATAGGCGGCGTGACCCGAAGCACGTTGCCCGCCAGCCCGCCCTTGCCGATGAGGAGCCCGACATCCCGGGCCTCAGCGAGCACGGCGTCAGCGATCGCCGGTGCCGCGGTGCGCGTCCCGGGCTCGACCAGTTCGACCCCGATCATCAGACCCGCGCCGCGCACCTCGCCGATAAGCGAGCACCGATCGGCGATTGATTCGAGGCCCTGGCGCAGCTGCCGGCCGACCCTGTCGGCATTCTCCTGCAGGTCATGGGAGTCGATGTAGTCGACCACGGCGCTCGCTGTGGTCATGGCGATCGGATTGCCGCCCGCGGTCGAGATCGAGTTGGCCGACACGCAGTCCATCAGGTCCGCTTCCGTGACGACTCCGCCGATCGCGAGCCCGTTGGCCAGCCCCTTGGCGAAGGTGATCGCCTGCGGTCGGACGCCGTAGTGCTCGATGCCGAAATACGAGCGTCCTGTCCGCCCCCATCCGGACTGGACCTCGTCGGAGACGAACGGCACGTCGTAGGCATCGAGAACCGTCTTCATCTCTCGGAAGAAGTCATCCGGCGGAGTGGCGAACCCGCCCGCGCCCTGGACCGGTTCGGCGATGTAGCAGGCGATGTCGCCTGAGGTCGATGTCTCGATCATCGTCTGCAGCTCGTCGCGGCACGCTGCCGTGAACTCCTTGTCGGAGAGGTGGCCGAACGGGCTCCGGTACTTGTAGCCGGAATGCGCGTACGTCACCTGCAGCGGACTGAGGCTCGACGCAGACCACCCCCGGATGCCGGTGGCGGCCACCGTGCCGAACGAGCGGCCATGGTAGCTGCCGCGCAGCGCGATCACCTGGTTGGACCGCCGTGCGGTCGTGGTGAGCAGGAACGCCGTCTCGACCGCTTCAGACCCGGAGTTGACAAAGAAGACCTTCGGATTGTCCACCGGGGCCTTGGCCGCGATCTTCTCGGCCAGCTCCACCTGGCTCCGGATGAGGTACAGGGTGCTGGAGTGCAGGATCCTGCCGGCCTGGCGCTGCAGTGCCTCGGTGATTTCGGGTATGTCGTGCCCGACCATGGTGGCCAGAAGGCCGCCGAAGAAGTCGAGATAAGTGCGGCCGTCCCCGCCCACAACATGCCGACCCTTGCCTGATTCGAGTTCCAGGGGGTCGGAGTAGTAGCACTTCATCCAGGCCGGCATGACCGTCATGTGGCGGTCGTGCAAGGTCGGTTCGAGGTCAGATGCGCTCATGGTGCGGCGTCCCTCCTGGGCGAGCTGCGCAGGTCACATGCGTGCGAAGAAGATCCGATCGCAAACCGGAAGTCATCGGGTCGCAGCCGGCTGCGCGATGTGCTGGTGGACCCGGGCGACGATGTCGTCCACGCCGGGTACGACGGCTTCGAGCAGCGTCGGGGCAGCGGGGATCCTCACGTCGGGCGTGGCGATCCTCAACGGAGGACGGCGCATCTCGATGCCCCGCTCCACGATCGAGGCGACCAGCTCCGCTCCGAGCCCGGCGAATTCGGAAGCCTCGTGAACCACTGCCAACGCGCCCGTGCGGCCGACGCTTTCGGCGACGGAGTCCACGTCGAGCGGCCGCATCCAGCGCATGTCGATGACTTCGGCGGAGATGCCGTGCTCGGCCTCCAGCCGTTCGGCGGCCTCCAGCACCTTGTGCTGCATCGCGCCCCAGGTGGCCACGGTGAGATCGGTGCCGAGCCGGCGGACAACAGCGCCTCCCACGGAAGGGATGGGCGCGCCGAGCGTTACTTCCTCCTTCGCGCCGTGGTAGAGATTGCGGTTCTCGATGACGATGGCCGGATCATCGGCCGCGATGCTGGCCAGCAGCAGGTCGTGGGCGTCCTGGTGAGTCGTCGGCATGCAGACGTGCAGACCCGGAATGTGCGCGAAGAGCGCTTCGATACTCTGCGAGTGCTGGGCGCAGGCCCCCGGTCCGGTTCCTTGCTGAGTCCGGATGGTCAGAGGCGCGGTCAGCTTTCCGCGGTTGAGATAGCGGACGTTTGCCGCCTGGTTGACGATCTGGTCGAAGGCGACGAACGCGAAGTCCGCCCACATGATCTCGACGATGGGACGCCGTCCCACTATCGATGCGCCGACCGCGCCGCCCAGGATCGCGGATTCCGAGATGGGGGTGTCGAAGACCCTCTCGCCGAATCGCTTCCGGAGCCCCTTGGTCACACCGAAGACGCCGCCCGGCACCGCGACGTCCTCGCCGAACAAGAGGGTCGTCGGATCGTCGGTCAGTGCCCGGCGCAGTGCGTGGTTGACGCTCTCGGCGTAAGTCAGCTTCTTCTGGGTCAGGGCGCTCTCAGGCATAGAGGTGCTCCAGGGCGGTCGAAGGGTCGGCGAGCGGGTACTGCTGGGCCAGCTTGCTGGCAGCGTCGACGTCGGAGTGCGCGTGCTGGACGATCGCCTCGATCCGTTCCTCGTCCACGCCGCGACTGATGAGAAGGTCCGTCAGCCGGCCAATCGGCTCGGCGGCCTCGATCCGCTCCATCTCGCCGGGGAGCCGGTATTGCTGGACGTCGCCGATGTAGTGGCCGACGAGACGGTCGGTCATCGCCTCGATGATCGTTGGCCCATTGCCTTCCCGGGCATAGGCCACGGCCTGCTTCATCGTCTGGTAGACGACCTCGGGGTCATTGCCGTCGATCCGCGCGCCCTTCATCCCGTAGCCCGAGGCACGCTTGAACAGCCGGTCCGAGACCGTTGTCGCGGTGATCGGTGTGAGCTCGGACCAGTGGTTGTTCTCGATGACGAAGACGACCGGCAACTTCATAACGGCCGCGAAGTTGAACGCTTCGTGCACCGAGCCCTGATTGACTGCGCCATCGCCCATCGCGGCCACGGTGACGCGATTGGAGCCGTCGAAGCGTCCTGCGAGAGCAGCGCCGCAGGCGATGGGCGCGCCAGCGCCCACGATGGAGTTCTCGCCCATCATGCCGACATCGGGCACCGACAGGTACGCGGATCCTCCGCGGCCGCCGTTGACGCCGCCTTGGCGTCCCATCAGTTCGGCGAACATCGCAGTCAGTCCGGCTCCGCACGCCAGTGCCCAGCCGTGGCCGCGGTAGGTGGGGAACACCAGGTCGCGGGGAAGGTCGAGGGCCGCGGCAGCGCCGGTGTAGATCGCTTCCTGGCCGCTGCACAGGTGCACCGAGCCCACGACGGTGCCCAGGCCCCGCAGGCGGGCGATCTCGGTCTCGAATGCCCTGATCTGGACCATGGTGCCGAGAAACCCGAGGAGCCGGTCCACGTCGGAGTCGGAGTAGGCACTGGGCTGGAGGGGGGGTGCAGTCATCGTGATCCTCAATTCGTCGTGAATGGAGTTCTCAGTCAAAGGAAGAGTCCGAGTCCATCGGTGTCGCCGGAAGCGCGAGCCGCCCGGTCTTCAGCAGGTTCGTCGCGAGCACGCCGGCTTCCCGGACGGCGATAGAGAGCATCACGCGCAGCTGCGGGTAACGGGAGACGGGCACCGAGACCGTGAAGGATCCGACCGGCGTCCCCGATCCGTCGAAGAAGGGCGCTGCGACGCAGCAGATGTCGTTCTCGAATGCCTCGAAGTCGATGGCGTATCCGCGTCGGCGGATCGTGTCGAGCTCAGCGACCAGATCGTCGAACGTGCCGATGGTGTTGTGCGTGAGCTTCGTGAAAGGGGTCCCGTCGAACATGGTCTCGACCTGAGACGTCGGCAGATAGGCCAGCACCGCTTGGCACGACGCACGGGCGTGCATGTTGCCGACGTAGCCGACGTCGAGGTTCTTGATGGTCAGCGACTGCCGCCCGGTGATCACCTGCTGCCGCAGGATCGTCCCGTGGAACCAGCCGCACACGTACACGGTCTCACCGGTCTTGTTGTGCAGACGGCTGAGAATGGCAGCGATGTCCGGCGCGGGCGCTGTACGAGCCGAAAGACCCTTGCCGAGCGCGTTGCCACGCGGACCGACGTCGAACTGCCCGCCGGGCAGCCGGACGACATAGCCCTCGGCGCGCAGCGTGCGCAGAAGGTGATAGCACGTCCCCTGCTTCAACCCCAACTGGCGAGCCAGCAGCTTCGGCGTAGCGCTGCCGTTGTACTCCGCGACGGCCTCAAGGACCGCGAGTCCTCGGGCCAGGGTCTGCAGAATGTTCGCCTCGGCCGCAGCCGGGTCTTTCGGCTCGGCGACCGCCGGGGAGTCTTCGCCGATCGTCACGACTGCTCCGGCTCAAAGAAGTCGCTCCAGGCCAGCAGGGCATGGGCGATGACCTGAGTGGCTTCGAGGACATCGGCTTCGGCGATCTTCTCGTTGGGGCTGTGCGCATAGCGCATGTCGCCCGGGCCGAAGACGGCCGTCGGGATGCCTGCATCCCGGAGGATCCCGGCATCGCAGCCCGCAGTCATGCCCTCGATCCGTGAATCGAGACCTACACGACGGCGTCCTCGGTCGAGCGCGATGACCACCTGGTCCGACTCGGGCGTCTCCCAGCTCCGCAGGCCCTCGTTGTCCCAGCACACGACCGGTGGGTGATCGACCAGCCAAGGATCGGCGGCGGCGACCGATTCCACACAGGCCGTCAAGGCAGCCCGGACGTCCTCCACGCTTTCACCAGGCATGATCCCGATACGCCCCGAGAGGCTCCCTCGTGCGGGGACCGCTGCGCGCCACCCTCCGATATCGACCGTGCCGATGGCCAGCGGCACGGCGCTCGGGAACGGCATCCGAACGTCCGTGAGGGCGGCCGCTCGCTCATCGCCGAGGCGGGTGAGCGCCTGGTAGATCTCGAAGACCTTCGGTCCGGTGTCGACCCCGTACCACGGCACCGAGGTGTGCGCCGCGCGACCGGTGACCTCCACCGTGAAGAACAGGAGGCCCGAAGCGACGGTGACGACTGCCCCGCTGGTGGGCTCCAGCACGATCGTCCCCAGGCGATTGGGCAGTCGCTCGAGCGTGGCCCGGGTGCCGACTCCGGTCGTCTCCTCGCCGACGACCAGCTCGACTGCGACGTCGAAGGGCAGCTCGACTCCGGCCTGATCGAGGCTGTCGAGCGCCCACAGCGCGGCCGCGATGCCGCCCTTGGTGTCGACCGCGCCCCTGCCGTGCACGAACCCGTCGGCCCGGTCTCCTGAGTAGGGCTCCCGGTCCCATTGGCCTTCGTCGAAGACCGGGACGACATCTATGTGCCCGTTGATGACCACGACGGGAAGCCCGGGCCGGTGGACGCGGTAGTAGCCGATGAGGTTTTCCCGTTCGGTGACACGGGGTTCATCGCCCGCCGAAATGACCGCCGCGGTCGTCGCCAGCTCTTGTCGTTCCACTGGCCATCCGCGCGAACTGAAGAAGTGAGCGTACAGATCGACGACCTGGTCCTCATGACCGGACACGCTGGCGCACTTCACCGTGTCCGAGAGGAACGACATCTGCCGGTCAATCGACACGTCCGCAGAGATCAGCGAAATCTGACCGGGAACGTTGTTGACATCGGGAATCATCTCAGTCCTTTCACCAGCGGGTCGACCCGTCGGGTGTGCCTCATGGTGTTCGGTCCTGCTGCGAGATGTCCAGGATCTGCACCACGATGTTGACTATCTGAAATGAATCGACCGGACCCGGCTGTGACCTGGGGACATGCTTGAACCCGCTGCCGATGCGAGCTGCAGCAGGCTGATCTTTTTCAGATAGTCCACATCCAGTTCGATCCTCTGGTGCAACAGCTGCTTGTCGGCCATGTTGTCCGGATCACAACAGAGACCCCCATCGAATGCGGTTGAGGATGCAGATGGTGACCACCGCCAGCAGTGCGCTCCCTCAAGGCAGATTCGAGAACGGACACCTCGATGACGGACGCGCAGACAAGTAGGGCCGTCGATTCGCTCGACAGCTCCCCGAACTCGCACCGCCGACGCCCGGCAGGATCCATGCCGGCGTTCGCGCCGCTCTACGTTCCCGGGACCGAAGAGGTATCGGTCCGATGGCTATCGGTGACCTATCCGCTGTCCCCGAACGTCGTCGATTCCGTGCTTCCGCGCCCATTGACAACGCCCGATGCGCCTGGTGCGATCATCTGGATCGCGGAATTCCACGACGCGCGCTTCACCGACAGCGCAGGACGCGTCGAGACCCGTCCGCCCTACATGCAGGGCGGGGTCAACCTGAAGTGCCAGCATGACGGCATTCCAGGTGCTTATGCAGTCGAAACGTTCGTCGAAGGCCTCAACCACGGCATCCTCGGGCGTGAGATGTTCGGACTGCCGAAGAAGCAGGTCACCCAGGTATCCCTGGAGAACACCCGCAGCGGTGTCCATTTCGGAATCGTCGACGCCCACGGGCGCAGGATCCTCAGCGGATCCGCACTCGACGAGACCAACGCCGGCCAGCTGGCACCGGAATGGTTCGGGACCCAGTTCACGGCCAAGCTCATTCCGCGTGCCGACGGCCCGGGCTACGACGTCCGGAAGCTGGTCCGCATCCCGTTTCACCTTGGTGCCCCAGGCCCACTGCGTGGCGGACACTCCGAAATCGAGTGGCACCCCTCGCCGAGCGACCCGCTCGATCTGCTGGCACCGACTGGCCCTGTGCGGGCCGCATGGGGAGAGGCCGAGCTCGCGATCGACTACGGCACCTATGTCGCCGACCTCAACCCCGATGAACTGCCTGTCTACGGCACCCCTAGCTGGTGAGAAAGGGACAAAGATGAACAGAACAGGACAAAACGTTGTGACCGCACCCGCCGAACCATCCTCCGTGCTGACCCCGGAGCGCCGTCGGGCGATCATCGCCGCATGCATCGGCAACTTCCTCGAATGGTACGAGTTCGTACTGTACGGGTACTTCGCGACGATCTTCGCCAAGCTCTTCTTCGTCAACAGCGACCCCACGGTCGCGCTGATGCTGACCTTCCTGGTCTTCGGGATCAGCTTCGTCGTGCGCCCGCTCGGCGGGATCATGTTCGGCTACATCGGTGATCGCTACGGCCGGAAGGTCACGCTCTCGGCCATCATCCTGACCATCTCGGTGGCCACGTCCCTGATAGCCGTCGTGCCGTCCTATGCCAGCATCGGCATCGCCGCACCGCTCCTGATCCTGCTGCTACGGTGCCTTCAAGGAATCTCGGCCGGCGGCGAGTGGATGGGGGCCGCCGCCTACGTCATCGAGTCCGCGCCCTCTCGTCGCCGCGCCTACTACGGGAGTTGGCAGACGATCACGATCACGCTCGGGATGCTCACCGCCGCGTTGACCACACTGCTGCTGTCGACATCACTGACCAGCCAGCAACTCGAGTCCTGGGGCTGGCGCATCCCGTTCCTCGTCGCACTGCCCCTCGGGATGATCGGGCTGTATATGCGGCTGAAGCTCGAAGAGTCCGTCGAGTTCGGCGAGATGAGCCAGGACGAGGACCGGGAGAAGTCCCCTCTGCTCAAAGCAGTGAAGGAGAACTGGTCCTCGATCCTGCTCGTGTGCGGCCTGGTCTGTGCGCCGACCATGTGCACGTACGTCCTGCTCGTGTTCGGGCCGCAGTTCCTGGCCGACGACGTGGGGATGAAGGCCTCGTCCGCGAAGGCCGCGGTGATGGTCTCGATGGTGTTCCTCGTCGTCCTGGTCGTGGTCTTCGCCAAGATCTGCGACCGCGTCGGGCGCAAGCCGTTCATCGTGTGGGGCGCTGCGGCTGTTCTCGTCACCACCCCGGTCGGATTCCTGCTGATCCACCAGAAGGCCTTCGTCCCGGTCGTCCTCGGGATGATGCTCATCCTGATCGGCGACGCGATGATGCTGGCACCGCAGCCGGCGCTCTTCTCCGAGCTGTTCCCCACCTCCCGCCGGTACAGCGGCCTGGCGATCGGCTACAACCTCGGAGTCGTGCTCTTCGGAGGTGCCGGCCCGCTGATTAACACCGCGCTCATCGCCGCCACCGGGTCGACGTACGCGCCGGCCATGTACCTCGCGGCGGGCGCGGCCCTCAGCCTGCTCGCGGCTCTGCTGGTGCGCGAGACCCTCGGAGTCTCCCTCCGCACCGGAAAGATCGAATCCGCGGCCTGATCGGCGGGTTACCGCTGGCTCGCGCGAGCAGCGGGCACCCAAGCCCGCTGCTCGCTGTCTGACAAACCTCATTCAAGAGTCGGCTCTGCTCGATTTCTCGCGCGCTCTGCAAGGCATGGCCCGCCCCTGGGTCGATCCATTTCCATGCCCCCACCATGCCGGATGGGGGGAATTCATCGAACCTTGAAGGAGCTGAAAGATGCTCGAGAAACAAGCGCGTATGCCGCGGTCGGCGGCGGAACGGTCGTGCAGTGGACTCCGTACGGGCTCGGGCGGCGGGCCGCGGAGCTGCCCGCGCTCGCCGAGGCCACCGGTGTGCGGATCGTCACCGCGACGGGGATGCATCAATCTGCGCACTACGCAACGGAGTTGATCGCCGCACGCGAGGGCGATCTCGCCGAGGTGTTCGTGCGCGAACTGACCGAAGGCATCGTGGGCAGCGGTGTACGGGCCGGCCTGATCAAGGTGGCCGGGGGCTTCCACACGCTCGACGCGCACGCCCGCTGGACCATGCGCGCGGCCGCCGAGGCGCATCATGCGACGGGGTCGCCCATCGCCGTCCACCATGAACTGGGCACGGGCGCGCTGGACGTACTAGGGCCTGTGTGGAGTTGTGATCTCGTGGGCCCCCGGTCCAGGAGGGTTGGGGGCCCACGAG
>NZ_JBEYFB010000075.1:0-22053 GCF_040634135.1 Streptomyces sp. NPDC007164 | reverse complement strand
CCTGCCGGTCAGGCACCCACGGCCGCCCCGCCACCAGCCTCGGCGCCGCAACCGGCAACAACGACTCGATCAGCAACCACAGTTCCTCCGAAACGATCCACGGCCAAGAGTTCCTCTCCGCCACGAACCGACCAACGAGCAACCAAGCCGACCGTCACACCATCAACGACTTCTGTTAGGACCTTTTAGCGGCCGAGGGCCTGTCGCACAGTCAGGTTGTGGTACTTCCGCAGCCGGTACAGTTCCCAGCACGACAACACCGTCACCGACACCGGAGCGCCGAGCAGAAAAACAATCCGGGCAAGGACGGGAACCTCGGCGTTCTCGTTGTTGATCACGTCCAGGGCGGCCATCACCCACACCAGCAAGGTGGCGAGGATCGGCGGCAGCACCTCGTGGATGTCGGCGGTGCGGAACACATGCATGAGGCAGAGCGCGATCCCGTACAGGGCGAAGCCCAGCGACCACGCGCAGAGGGTGATGAGGACGACCATGCCAGGGGTCCCGATGGCGTCACGGAAGCCGGCGGTCTCCGGATCGGGTGCGACGGCGAGGGGGAACGTGGCCATGGAACCCATCAGAGCCGCCACCGACCCGAAGCACTTCAGGGACCGACGCAGGTAGAGCCCGCGCAGCACACCCTGCGCGGCGAACGCGAACAGGGCGATCACGAACGGGAAGGCGCACACAAGGACGAGTGTGCTGATCCAGCTCTGGTCGAACTTGTCGCCCGCGACGGTCTCGACGCCCTCGGCTGTGTCGACCGGCTTGTACGACATGACCAGCACGAGCCAGGCGGCGATGCCGAGCCCGGTTCGCCACAGCTGGATCTTGCGCACCGTCAGGTCCTCGACGGCGCCCGGACGCGAGGGGCGGAAGGCCCGCTGGGCGGCGTAGAACGGGTTGTAGACGCACTTGAGCATCCGCTGCCTGCGCGTCAGCGGCGGCCGGGGCGGGCGCGGGAACGGCCGCTGCGGGCCACCGCCGTGCGGCTGCGGCGGGTACGGGCCCCAGCCCTGCGGATGTCCCGGGTACCCCTGCGGCGGCACGGGCGCGGGCTGCGGCGGGTAGGGCCCCACGGCGGGACCGCCGGGGTACAGGTGCTGTCCGGCCCCGGGGTAGGGCTGATGGCCGGGACCTGGGCTCGGCTGTCCACCGGAGCCGGGTCCGCCCGTCGGACCCCAGTAACCATTGCCGTCCGTACTCATGCCGTGCACCCCCGGGGTTTCGGTCTGTGCCGTGCGCGGCTCGACCCGCCCGCTCAGCGTGCGGCGTGATCCTACCCATCGCAGAGGCCGAGAAGTGCACGTTCCGGGACCGGACCGGGGACCTGAGGCGCGACAGGGAGCGGGCAGCGTTCCTCCGGCAGACCTGATCACCCTGCCGCCCTCCACACAGCCGTAACGACAGGGCAGCGGGACAAGCGGGGTCAGAAGGTCCCAGGTGCTGTCTCATTCGCGGGCGATCCGCTGGTCAGTCCAGGTCGATGCCGGCCAGGGCGACCGCGAGCGCGATGTGTGGGACGGCGTTCGGGCAGAGCTCCGCCGCCGTGCTCGGATCGGACGCGGTGCGGGCCTCCTGCCGCGCCAGCAGACCGGTCAGCACCGCGGAGTCGACCGCCTCGTCGAGGACCTCGTCCGCGGCGAGTTCACCGCCGGCCACCAGCTCGCGCAGCAAGGCGGCTGCCTCCTGCGGATCGTGCCGCTGCCGCGCGGCGACCTCGTCGCCGTCGCTCACCAGGTCCATCGCGGCGGACTGCTCCACCGTCGGAAGCGGCACGCCGTGCTCACCAGACGCGCCGGGCTGCTCCGCGAGCTCCTGGGCCTCCGCCACGGCGCACCGCGCGGCGTCCGTCCGCCGGGCCTCCTCCCGCTCCCACGCCACGACGGTCGGCCACCGGGCATCGTCCTCGGCGCGAGCCCGGTCCAGCAGGGTGGCGGCAGCGAGGCTGACCTGGATGCATGGCAAAAGGCTTACGTCCACGGTCTCCTGGCCGGGCGGGGCCGCGGCAACCGGCTCGTACACCGCGCCCGCCGCTTCGGCACAGGCGCCGATCAGCGTGGTCAGGGCGGCGATCAAGCGCGCGTGGCGGCGACGGCGGGCGGGCAGTTCCAGACAGTCCGGTGTCACGGTCGCCGCCGCACTATGGCTGGTCTACCGCTCCTGCTTCCGAAGCGCGAGCAGTGCGCTACACAGCGCCCCTGCTCGTTTTGAGGCAACTTCCCGAAGAACCACAGGGAGTTCATTCGTCACTCACGGTGCTCGGATCACGGAACCTGAGCCAGAGCCCCTTGAAGTGAACGGAGCCACCCACCAAGGCGACCAGGCCTCGAATACGTGACTCCTCAGCCTTCAGCTACGCCTGAATCCACAAGTGGTCCAGGCACGCGATGCCCGGTGCGCCGACGGCCTGCGGCCGGGTCGTGAGCGCGGGGCACGCCCGTGAGAGGTCCAGGCCCGGCACCTGGTAGCGGACCGTCATCTGCCGCGGGTACCACCAGGAGAGAAAGTTGGCGGTGAGGGCGACCGGCGCTTCGAGGAAACCGATGAAGCCGGTGCTGGTCGCGCGGGCCACAAGATCGTCGGCAGACCGCCGTGCCTCGAAGAACACCCGGTCCGCGAGGTCGCCGACCCGGTCCGCGCCTTCCTGCAGCGTGGCACCCGCCTCACGGGCGAAAGCCTGGACCCAGTTGTACTTCGAGCCGGAAGCCAGGTCGCTGTACCCGGAATGCAGCTCGTTGTGCGCGGCCAGGGCGACCACGAGGAGCGACACGATGCGCAGGGCCTCGGGATGCTGGGCCTGCACGACGGTGACAGAAGGAAACAGCGGAAGGATCAAGGAGGCCGCGAGGAATCCGCCCATCGTCTCCAACCGGATCGCGATGGCCTCCTCCAGGCCGAGCTCGCAGTTCCCGGCCTGGAGACCCTCCACCCGTGCCTCGGCCCCAAGCCAGGGGAGGACCGACTCCACCGTCAGGCGGCGTTTGTCGTTCCCCTCGTCCGCCGGCAGTCTGCGCAGCGCCCGGAGGAACGCCCTCGGCAGGGGGCCGGAGATCAGATTCTCCGTGGCCGGGTCGGCCACGCGCGCGGTCGCCGTCTCCGGGCCAGTCGTCGGGGGTCACCGCCGGTGAGCCCATGGTGGAGGCTCGGTCTGTCCGTGTCGCCGGTCTGCGGGTTGTCCGCCAGGCCGATGATGGCGGATACCGGGCCGACGGCCACCAGGGCGTCGACGTCTGCTGTCGGGACACAGCAGGCGACCATCTCGGCCACGTCCTGGTTCTCGTACGTCGCCCGGTACTCGGGCTTGTCGAGTACGCGGTCGGCGACGAGAAGTTCACTCAGACGCTGCTTGATCCGATCGGTCTCGGGGTGATGCCCGGGAACCTCGGGGCAGTACGGAGGCGGAATGCGGTAGGGCAGGGCAGGCGGTTCTTCCGTCATCGGACTCGCTCCTTGCTCGTCGGCCATCCCCCTCCGGCCAACGACCGCAGCCGCAGGAAGGGTGCGAGTTCCACCCATCCACCCAGCCCGGACTGGCGTGGACGGCGGCTGAGCACTGTGACGGTTTGCGCGTCGTGGAGGACCACACGAAGCCAGCCGTTGTCGATACTGAGGCGCTGGATGGCCGCGAGAGCGGGGTCCAGCTGCTGGGTGAGGTCGCGCTTGTCCCCGCGCAGCCGGGCGTTCTCGGTCAACGCGGGCCGGCGTTCTGGACTCGGCCCGCGCTGTCATGGGACAGCGCGCTGCCAGCCCGGAGACCTTCTACGGGACAGCGCAGGGACCCGCAGGGTCAGGCACCCGCCGCGCGCGGGGAGACTTCGCGGGAGTTCGTGTTCCAGTCCCGGGGGAGCCGGGTGATCAGATGACGCGGGGGACGGTCTCATTGCGCTTGGTGGACCAGTTGGTGACGATGGGCTTGTCCACGGTGGCCATGTCGGGGAGTTCGAGCTCGGAGGGGTTGGGGTCGTCCTCGGTGGTGGCGATGATGACGTTCCCGAACTCAGTGCCGCCTTCGCCGTCAGTGGTCTTGGGGTTGATACCGGCGTACGCGACGGCGGAGCCGGAGAGCTTGATGGGGTCTTCGCCGCCCTGCCCGACGGGGGAGGCTACGCCGTCGGCGTTGGAACCGAAGGAGACGCTGGGGGTGTTGACGTCCAGGTAGCAGGTGATGCCGGACTTGGCCTTGGCGGTGACGAGGTAGTAGCTGACGGGCTGGGCCTCCCAGGTGACCGTGAAGTCCAGGTCGTTGGTTCCGCAGGACTGCCCGTAGCCGCTGCTCTTCCCGCCGTCGCCGGAGTCGGTCTTGACGGTGGAGCTGCCGGAGTTGGAACCGCGGGAGCTGGAGCCACCGGTGGAGGAGCTGTCGCTCCCGCCGCTGCCGGCGGAGGCGACGGCGGAGGGGGCCGTGGAGCTGCCTGCGTCCGCGGCGTCCTCGGGGTCGCAGGCGGTGGTGGCGGCGAGGGCCGTCACGGCCGCGGCGGCCAGGACGAGACGGGCAGAACGGGCGGCGAGACGCGAGCGCATCGTGAACTCCAGCGGGTGTCGGTTTCGGTGTTTCCTGCTGACACCGACGACACTAGGGCCGAGTCGATCCTGGAATGATCCCGCGAATGTCCAGGTTCTGTCTCAGCTATTCGGTTCCATGAAACGGCGTCGGATCTCACAAACCCCAGCTCAAGAAGCCTGAACCTGACCAGGCGTCAAGGCGCTGACCGGCGCCGGAAATCAGGGGACAGCGCCGCGATCGCCGCCGCCACCAGGATGACCGGCACCCCGGAGAAGGACGCTTCCACGCGCGCCGTCGCATCCGCGCGGCCAGGCCAGCGGGTCCTGCGGGCCGACGGGATCGGCCGCCGGCTCTCCCTGGCAGGACTGCTGCGCGGCTTCCATCGCACCCACCATGAGATCGAACTGGATGTTGTGACGTTGCCCGTCCGTCGCGCACCACCACGGCGCCCCCAGCGGGGAGCGCACCGTCTTCGTTCCCGGCCGGGGCGCAGGGTGGAGGGACGTCGCCCTGCCGGTCCCACTTCTCCTGATCGCCGGGCTGCTGCACGTGGTCGGCCCGGCCACCCTCCCCGTACCGCCCGGCCTCGGTGATCAAGTACGCCCCCCTCGGCCTGCTCGCCCTCGGTCCAGCCGGTGATGGCGAGCAGCTGTCCGTCGAGCGCACCGCGCTCCGCTTCGACACGAGTACCCGGGCTTTCAGCGGCCGCCGTTACGATGCTCGGCCGCCAAAAAACCGGACCGTACTCTGGCTCACACCGTGGTCACCGGCAGCACTCGAAGCCTTGCAGAAATCGAACAGTTCATGACTTCAGGCAGCACGGGCCCCTGCCGAGAGTTCAGCAGGGGCCCACGGTGCAGAGAGCTGCGGGGGCCGGGACCTGTCCTCGATGAGCGGCATTCCGGCCGGCATCAGCTACCGTCTGCTGCCGGTCTGACAGCCCGGCCTCACTTCAGATGTCGGGTGAAGAACTGGGCCGCGGCGTCCCCCGCGAACTGCGGGACGCCGGTGTGCCCGCCGAGATGGGCGTGCAGGGACTTCTCCTTGGAGCTGAAGGCGTCGAACAGGTCCAGGGCCGCCTGCCGGTCGTTCCCTTCATCGTCCCACTGCAGCAGGACGTGCAGTGGAATGGTGACCTGCCGGGCCTCCTCGAACATGGCGCGAGGCACGAAACTCCCGGCGAACAGAACGGCGGCCGAAATGCGCGGCTCGACCAACGCCAGCCGGATGCCGATGGAGATCACTCCCCCCGAGTACCCGACCGGGCCGCCGATCTCGGGCAGTGAAAGGAGTGCGTCCAGGGCGGTCTGCCATTCCGGGACGGCCTTTTCGACCAACGGGAGGATGAGGGCGTCGACGGTCTCGTCGCTGACCGGCTCGCCGGCCTCCATCGCCCGGCGCAGGTCGGCGCGGGCCTGCTCGGCGGCGGGCCAACGGGGCCGGTCGCCGCTTCCGGGGAGCTCGATGGTGGCCGTGGCAAAGCCATCCGCCGCGGAGTGCCGTGCCCGGGCCACCAGCCGGGGATACATCTTGCGCAGCCCGAGGGGAGGGTGGCCGAGCAGAATCATCGGCGCCGGTGCGGATGCGGATGCCGACGCGGGTGTCCACAGGATTCCGGAGATCTCACCGAGGGTGAATTCGCGTTCGAGGACGCCGTCGTCGAGGCGCTGCTCGGAAGTGAAATGCATGGTCTTGCCTTTCGGGAGTGCATTGGAACGGCGCTCCCGGACGAACTGTCTATCGCCCGACCGTGACCCCGGAGGGGAGCACCCATGTCGATACTGCGTTCACGGGTACCACCTCCTCGATCTCTCGCACGGCCTCCGGAAATATAGCAGTGGTCGCCCTCGTCCGCCCAACGGGTTTTTGCGGAGTCTCCGTGGCCGGATCCCACGGAGAAGCTACGCAGAGCTACTTGGGATGTCGTCGCGACTTCCCGAGTGGTGGCTCTGCGACGGCGGGGTGCACTGGCGCTGTCGTTTCTCATGAACATCGAACACGACGCACCGCCGACGCCTCCCGAACTCATGCAACAGGTGCTGTCGGTTCTCGGTTCTGGCACACATTCCGTGAGAACGGTGGACGAGTCTCTTCTGACCGGCAGACTGGAGCGATGCGGATGGAGAGCGTCGTCAGGATTCAGGCAGTCCGGCTCGCCGTGTCGGTTGGTGCAATCGTCGTCGCTCCGGTTCTGCTGGTGGCTGGGGCTCCGTTGCGTCACCGCATGTTGCGTAGCTACCACCGCGAGGACGGTCCGGGCCTTGTGAGCAAAGAGGACGGTTGGGTGAGCCCGGGGTACTTCGTAGTCACCAACATGGTTGTTCGAGCCCTCTGCCGGCCGTCTGAGTATGTACTCCAACGTTGTTTTCCTGCCTGAGCAGGCCATCACCGGGCAGCGGTGAGAAGTACCCGTAAGGGTCCAGCTGGCTGGGCTGTGGTTGCCGTCGGCCCCCGAGCAACTCCTCAGGGGTTGCCGCGCGGGCGGATCGACGGACCGTGTTCCCACCCATGTGTAACTCGCGGGCGATCTCCCGGATGCCGTGGCCCTGGTTGAGGAGCGCGTGGACGATGGCGTGACGTTCACGGACATGGGTTTAAATCGGCGACATCTCCTTTGCCGACGGCAGTTCAATGTCCGGCAGGTCACCCGGATCGGAGCAGGGTGGCTGCAGGCATCTGTTGTGCCGACGCGCGCATTGTTCCACCGCGGTGCCGAGGTTCTGCCACAGGTGCAAGCGGTCAGCAACCCGGACTGCCTGCGGGGCCCCGACGCGGCGCCTTCGGCGTAGGAGCCGGCGCGATCTCGGCAGACCACCTCGATCCCGGATGCTCACGCAGCCATGTGGCCAGGGTCTCGGCACCCCGTCCTGGCAGCAAGCCGAGTGGTTTGACGGGCTCGCAGTCGATGAGCACGGTCCGGTCCCGTAGTGCTGCCCGCGGTGGGTGGCCAGATCATCGACCCCCAGCACCTTTGGCACTTCCCAGGAGGGACCAGGAAGCGCCATCAGCAGCCGCAGCAGCAGCGTCCGGCTGACCGCACTGTGCAGCCACCACGGCCGGGCTCCCGCCGACCGGCGAGTGCGACGGCCACGGCCACGGCCACGGCCTCCAGGGTCCGGCGCAAGGCAGGCGTCCGTCTTCCGTACCTGAACGTCAGTCCCGCGACCTGCTCGACGAACGTACGACGCTCACACCGGGCGTTGTCGCAGTACAACCGCCACACGGTCAACTCGATCCGCACCGGCTGGTCACCGACCGGAGTATCGGCCAGCCCACGCTGGTAGCAGCTGCGCACGCGATTCGACGGACACTCACAGTCGGGGCACGGCCCAGTGCCATCGAGGGTTCTCGCAACGATGTGCACCACACCGCACTCTGGGAACACCCGCTCCACCAGAACCGCGCTGAAGTGCGGAAACAACACTGCTGTGAGGTCATCACACCGCACCGCGGTCCCAGATGACGCGACGTCACCGTGGGAGGATCCCGCTGATCGTTCTCACGGAGTGTGCCAGAAACCCACTACCGGTGAATAGAGCCGACGGCCGGGTGGTCCTGGTGATCACTTCCTGAATCTCATGTTGTGGGATGGGGCAGGAGAGCAGTGGCAAGTTCGCGCCACTCGTGCTCGGGCAGAGAGGTGGTGTCGGTGGTGAGGACTTGCAGGCAGACGTGGTCGGCTCCTGCGTCGAGGTGCTCCTGAACGCGTCGGCGGATTACTTCCACTTCCCCGTAGGCAACGATCGCGTCCACGAGTCGACGGCTCGGTCCTCCGACGATGTCCTCGTCGTTGAAGCCGAGTCGTCGAACGTTCGCTTCCTGATGCGGTGCCGAGAGATAGCCGGCGACGTGTGCCGTGGCCACCTGGCGGGCGCGGCTCAGGTCAGTGTCGAGCACCACTGCCTGCTCCACAGCGAGGAAGGCGTTCGGTCCCATGATCTGGCGGGCCTGTTCAGTGTGCTTGGTGGACACGAAGTAGGGGTGCGCGCCCCAGGTGTGCTCGGCGGCCAGCTGAAGCATCTTCGGGCCGAGGGCGGCCAGTACGCGGCGCGGAGCCGGGTCCGCAATGGGGCCGTGGGCGGGTACTGCGTCCATGGCCCGCAGGTAGGCGCGCATGGTGGTCACCGCTCTGCCGCGGGCCGGTACGGGATAGCCGTCCAGTTCACGGATGGTGTCGTCGACCCGATGTCCGCCTAGGCCGAGTACGTAGCGTCCGGGGAACGCCTCGCCCAGCGTACGTGTCGCGGTGGCGGTGGCGATCGGGTCCCGGAACGCGATGTTGGCGATGCCGGAGGCGACGACGATGCGGCGTGTCGCCGACAGCAACAGCCATGCCTGGCCCACCGTGTCGCGGCCGAACGCCTCCCCGAACCAGATGGCCCCGTAACCCAACTCCTCGATCTCCGCGGCCGATTCCCGTACCCGCCCGACAGGCTGGCCCTCGTAGGCGAACGTCCAGATCCCGACTCGTCCCGGTTGGATCTGCCCGCTGTCCTTCATCCGTGCTCCTCACGCCATGCGTTCCGGAGAGGTTCTCCGGTTGGTGGGCGCTACTATACGGAGAGGCGCTCCGCTTAACTACCCCGAACTCGACCGAAAGACGGGACGATGACGAGCACACACGGGCACGTCCCCACGCGACGGCCTCGGCGTACCGATGCGCGACTCAACCGGGAACGTCTCATCGCCACAGCGCAGGAAGTATTCGCTGAAGCCGGGCCGGAGGCCTCCCTCAACGAGGTCGCCCGCCGAGCCGGCGTCGGCCCGGGGACCTTGTACCGTCACTTCCCGAGCCGCTCCGCCCTGCTGACCGCGGTTCTCAGGGACCGGATCGAGACGCTGTGCGAGCTGGCCGGGGCGCTGTCCTCCTCGGAATCCGCCGATGCCGCGCTGGCGAAATGGCTGCGCGCGTTCCTCGTCCATGCCAGGGTCAACCAGGGGCTGGGGGGCGCGTTGATGGTCGAAGAAGAGCCTGTCGCGCTGGGGCTCGACTGTCATCGGCTGATCCTGGACACGGCAGCCGATCTTCTTGCCCAGGCCCAGCGGCGGGGAACGGCGCGCGCCGACCTGACCGCCGACGACCTGGTCCAACTCGTCGTCGGGATTGCGCTGTCCACAGCTCGCAGCCACGACGCGGAACAGCCCGACCGGCTGCTCACTCTGGTGCTTGATGCCACGTACGAGACACCGCTTCAGAGCGAGTGATCGCAGCGATGGCCTCTGCACCCTGGCAGGCACTCCCCGCTCGCGTCGGCACCGCAGGCAGCACCCGCGTAAGCCTCCTGATGCCCGGCCGGCGCTGACGTCGCCGGCCCGCTCGCCGCGTCGCAGCCGATCAGGCGAAGACCATCAGCGGTTGGTGCCGGGACTCGGGGTAGCGCCGGCGGCGCCGGTCCGGGGCGCAGCCCGGCGGCCTCCCCGGCCAGCCTCGGGACTACTGCGGGAATCTGAACCAGCCGGGCGACGCCGACGCCGACACCGGCACCGGCACCGGCACCGGCACCCGGCGTCGCACTCCCCCGCAGCGCCTGCCAAGAACCGCCGGACACACTCCACACGCCCAGATGCCTCCTGAAGACCAGGACGGCAAAGGAGATGCGGCGAACACGACACCGGCCGACACGGCTTCACGTCACTGCAATACCCGGGGAGCTGTCACCATGATCGACCGATCCAACTCCTCTTGAGCAGCGCGAATACACCTGCACGTCAGTGACATACAACGCCGAACATTGCAGTGACACTACGGCCGGACATCACACCGCGAACTCTTCGTCGCGGAACATCGGCCCCAGCCCGTCCCGGCCCCGGATCGCCAGACTCCCTTTCGGGAACGCAACCCGCACAACCCGCACCGTCTTCGCCGGAATCTCGCCCGGCCCACTCGGCCGTATCGACACCCGCGCCACGCCCATACGACAACGTCGGCCTTCAAGACCACAACCAGGTCTTGAAGGCCGACGTCACGCGCCGGACCGAATTGACCGACAGCGTCCCGGGGATGGCACGGGCCCCGGTGTGAAGGGCAGCAGCCCAGGTCGTTCTGTCACAGACCGCAGACTGCGCCTTCCCTGTCGACGGGCCCAGCTGCAGCCCCGGGACCCGCGACGGGGGTTGACCACGACCGTCCCGGCCTGCCCGCAGGCACCCCCGGCCAGGCAAGCGCTCCGCTCACGACGAGAACGCGGCGGCCAGGTCGCCCGCCGCTACGCCACAGGCCGGCAGCCCGGTGACGGCACTCAGAATCCCGGCGGACGGCGGAACCCCCCGATCACCTCCGCGAGGCGCCGCACGAACTGGACCGCTGTGCGGTCGTGCAGGTAGGGCGCGATCACCTGGATGCCGACCGGAAGCCCGTCCCGGGTCGTCCCGACAGGCGCCACCGCCGCGGGCAGATGGTTGACCGCCGACGGCGCCATCCACGTGAGCATGTCGCGATAGGGCCGGTCGGCGCCGTCGACCCGCAGTGTTCGGACCGACCAGCCGGGATCGGGCTGTTGGTCGTGGGGGAAGGCGGCCGTAGGGCTCACCGGGCACAGGAGCACGTCGACGTCGCGGAAGAACTCGGCCCAGCGACGGCGGGAGTGCTGCCGACGCTCGTCGAGCGCGTGCCAGTCACGGAAGCGGATCGTCAGGTCCGACGCGAACCCGCCGGCGGTACCTTCCGCCACAGCGAGCTCCGTAAGCCCGGCATACGACTCGTCCGGCTCGACCAGCCCGCTCTGTGCCATCAGCAACGGCTGGTAGAGGGCCATCGTCTCTTCGAGCCCGACCGGCCCCCCGCCCTCGACCACGACGGCGCCCTCGGCCCGCACCGCCTCCAGAGTGGCCTGCATGATCGCGGCCAGCTCGCTGTCGACGGGGCAGAACGGGTCGTCGAGCCACGCCGCGACCCGGAACTCCCGCAGGGTGCTCGACCTCGCGGCGGGCAGCTCCAGCCGCCACGCCGGAGCGCGCTCGTGGTCTGCCCCCGCGAGGACGTCGAGACCCAGGTCGAGGTCGTCGGCGTGCCTGCCGAGCGGGCCGAGAACCGCCATGTCGAAATCCGCCAGCGTCCCAGGGGCATGTCCCGAGACGCTCCCGTACCTCGGCACGATCCCGAACGACGGGCGCAGCCCGTACACGCCGCAGAAGTGGGCAGGCACCCGGATCGAGCCTGCCGTGTCGCCGCCGAGCTCCAGGCCGGTCAGCCCCGCGGCGACTGCCGCGGCGGACCCGCCGGACGAACCGCCGGGTCCACGGGTCGGGTCCCACGGATTGTTCGTGGTTCCGTAGACCTCGTTGTAGGTCTGCCAGTCCCGGGCGTCGGCCGGCAGGTTGGACTTGCCGAACACGATCGCTCCCGCGTTCTTGAGCCGCGCGACCGACTCGGCGTCGCTCGTCGAGACATGCTCTCCCCAGCGGGCCGAACCCCCGGTGGTCCGCATGCCCGCAACCTCAAGGCTGTCCTTGATCGTCACGGGGACGCCGTGCAGGCGGCCGAGCGGCTCGCCGCGGGAGACCGCGCGGTCGGCCGCCAGTGCCGCGGCTCTCGCGCCCTCCTCGTCCCGGGCGACGATGGCGTTCACCTTCGGATCGAGCCGCTCCACCCGGGCGAGGTAGTGGTCGAGCAACTCGATGCTCGACACCTCCTTCGCCGCGACTGCGGCAGCGAGCCGGCCTGCGGAGCGAAATGCTAGATCGGTCATGCAATCTCCAGAAAAGGCCAGACCCGCGGCGGCCACATCGCTATGGCCGACGCAAAATCCCAGTTCAGGGCGGGTCTAAGCCGACCTTAGCGGGCGTGGGGGGCCATGTCGGGGTGTGGCCTTTCTCACTTTCGGTTTCTGGCGCACATTCCGTGATCACCAGGTACTGCCACGGTGACGTACCGTCATCCGGGACCGTGGCGCGGTGTGATGGCCTCGTAGGAATGCTGCTTCCGCACTTCGACGCAGCTCTGGTGGAGCGGGTGTCCACGGATGCGGTGCGGTGCACATCGTGGCGAGAACCGTCGATGGCAATGCTTCGTGCCCGGACCGCGAGATTCCGTCGGGTCGTGTGCACAGCTGCTACGAGCACCGGCCGACCGATACCCCGGCAGGCGACCAGCCGGACGTGATCGAGCCGACCATGCGGCGGCTGCACCGCGACAACGCCCGGCGCGATCAGGGCACAGAGAATCGCCCCTTGACGAGGAGCGATTCGGCCCTGTCGGCCGGGACCCTACGTTGTCCGTGTTGTCCGTGTTGTGCCAGTGGTGCGGACGGTCCCGACCGGGCTCAAACACATCCGGAAGGTTTGCAGAGCGGTCCCTCGGCACTCCGGGCGTGGCTCCGGCCAACGGAATTCCTTCGCCGAGGGCCGCGCCTCTTTCGCGGAACCATGGGTCTGGTCTCAAGGGGGCCGGGGTTGCCAGTGGGGGCCGTTGCCCCCGAGCGAAGAGGATTTGCAGAGTCTCACCCGATGGCTTCGCCACCGAAGCCGACCGTGAGGGAGCAGCAGGATCAGGTGGCCTTGTAGGCGACGTACCCCCACTGCTCGGTGTCTGGGCCGGGGGTGTCGTACTGGTCGGGGAACCAGCGGTTGATCGGCCCGATGCCGGGCGGCGGGATGGTGAGGCCCTTTGCCATCGCGGCCATGGCCTCGGCCGAGCTCGCCACGTAGGGGATGGTCCCGGAGGCGGCGTAGGACTCGTTCGCGGCGTCGACCTGTGGTGAGGCCAGGGTCGTGCACAGGACCAGGCAGCTGCCCGGCACGAGGCGGGCCATGTACCTCTGGACCAGGGCGGCGGCCTCGGCGGGGTCGGTGACATGGCCGATGACAGCCATCAGCATCAGCGCGACCGGACGGTCCAGGTCCAGTGTCCGAGCGGCGTGGGCGAGCACCTTGTCCGGGTCTGTCAGGTCGGCGTCCACGTAGTCGGTGGCACCCTCGCGCGTGCTGGTGAGCAGGGCGCGGGCGTGCGCGAGGACGATCGGGTCGTGGTCGACGTAGACGATCCGGGCGTCGGGTGCGACGCGCTGCGCGACCTCGTGGGTGTTGTCGGCGGTCGGCAGGCCGGTGCCGATGTCGAGGAACTGCCGGTAGCCCTCCTCGCCTGCCAGGTGCTGGACTGTCCGTCCGAGGAAGGCGCGGGTGGCGAGGGCCAGGTCGACCGCGCCGGGGTACTCGCGCTTGATCTGCTCGCCGAGCTCCTGGTCCGCGGTGAAGTTGTCCTTGCCGCCCAGGAGGTAGTTCCAGAACCGTGCGGAGTGCGGTTTCTCGGGCTGGAGGTCCAGGTCCTGTGTGCCGTCGGTCATGAGAGGGCGTCCTTTCCGATCCGGATGCGGTTCGTCGGGGGCGGAGCGAGAGCCGCGGTTGCGTCCATCGCGGCGAGGTAGGCGAGGACCGCTCCTTTGTCCTCCGTGACCGTCGCGGCCTCCTGGTGAAGGCCGCGCACGATCAGCCGGTCGGCGAGCTGCTGATGTGTGTATCGCAGGATGTCTGCGGATCCGCTCAGCAGCAGCGGGTGCTGTCCGGCCGCTGTGGGGACCACCTGCAGGGTCACCGCACCGCGGTCCACGGCGAAGCGGTCCAGGTGGGCAAGCTGCTCGGCCATCACATCCCGGTCCCCGATCACCCTCTCCAGCACAACGCCCTCGATCAGGGCCCACAGGCGCACGGGCCGGTCCGTGCGACGGACGGTGTGCTGCTGCCGTTCTTCCAGGAGCCGCAGCCGCCGGCCGATCTCCTCCGCACCGGCGCGGGGGTGCCGCAGTTCCAGGAGCGCACGGGCGTAGCCGGGGGTCTGGAGCAGTTCGGGGACCACACCGGGAGCGTAGGTACGGATCAGGCTGGCCGCTGACTCCAGGTCGATCACCCCGGCCAGGTGGTCGGGGAGTATGTCACGGTACGGATGCCACCAGCCCGGCCGCCGCGCCTCGTCCAGCGAGGCCAGGACCGTCTCCGTCTCGGTGTCCGGCGTCCCGTACAGATGCAGCAGGTGGCTCACCGTTGCGCGGCGTGGTGCGGTTCTGGCGAGCTCCAGACGGCTGAGCGTCATCTCGTGCACGCCGAGCGCGGCCGCGGCAGCCTCCAGGGTGAATCCCGCGGCTTCACGGCGGGCGCGCAGCTCGGAGGCGAACAGGCGTAGGGCCACGGTGGGGCCGGAGCGGGGCCGTGACACAGGCGGGGGATCCCTTCTCGTCGACGGTGCCGGACTCCACGATCCGGCAATATTCGCTTACTCGCACTCTGCAGGGTTGCAGAGTGTTGGGTTACCTCCGATAGTGGATTAGGCCACACGGCCGAAAAACTTCCCCGGCCGTCCCCCGCAGGAGTGGAGGCCTCACATGTACATCTGCATGCCGGCAGACCACGAATCGATCCGCCACACCCAGCGCGTCGTAGCCGCCGAACTCCGGCTACGGCACTGCCCCCCTGAACAGATCGCCGACACCCAGCGCGCCGTGGCCGACCTCCTCGGTCCGCTCTGCCAGGCGGCAGACGTCCGCCAGTACGGACTCACCATCCAGGAGTCCCCCACCGCCCCGGGCGCGGTCCGCGTGAGCGTGAACACGGACGGCACGAACGTGCAGCGCGAGATCCGCATCCCCATCCCCCGCCCCCGTCCCCCCACCGACGACAGCTGTGAAGGTGTGAACGTGACGTAGAGCCGTCATGGGCTGTGACCGAGATACGCGGCAAAGGGGCAACGGGGCAACGGGGCAACGGGATGATCTTGAAGCCCTGAGCGCCCGGCCCGTCACCCGTTCAGCGCGGTGTCGTTGGTAGCGATGTTGCACTAGCGCGGTGAACTTCCACAATGCCCTGGACATCGCGGAGATCGTCCGTCAGCTGCTGGAGGAGGGCTGGGAAATCGACCCGGAGGACCTGGCGCACATCTCGCCGTACCTGACCGAGCACATCAACCGGTTCGGCGAGTACAGCACTCACGAGCTCGGCATCCAGCCCGAGGCGTACGACCCGACGCTCGACGTCGACTTCGCCCCACTTCGCGAGCAGGACCTGACCGCCGCCGGCCTCGACCATGCCGCCTGAACCATGAGGTGCCCAGCTGGTGACGCCCTTCGGGGGGCCGGGCCGGTATACGCCAGAATCCTGCCGCCAGGGGCAGCCTCCAACACCGTGGTCCGGGCAGGTGATCCGACAGCGCTGCCGTGGGAACGGGGTTTTTGACGGTTCTTGTGAGCGATCGCCGCATTTCAGAGGGACATCCGCGCTGTTCTGCCAGCGGTGAACCCCGGCCCGACCGGGCTCGACGATCACTAAAGTCCAGTCTCATGACGACGATTACAACGCGCACGGTCGAGTACCCGGCCGACGGTCTGACGATGATCGGGCACCTCGCACTCCCGGCCGGCGTCGACCGCCGGCCCGCGGTGCTGCTCGGGCCAGAGGGGACGGGGCTCAGCGACGTCGAGCGCCGCCGGGCCGATGCTCTCGCCGAGCTGGGATACGTAGCGCTGGCCTTCGACCTTCACGGCGGGCGCTATTTGAGTGACCCCGAGGAGATGCTGGCCCGTTGCATGCCGCTGCTCGCCAACCCCGACCGGATGCGGGGCATCGGTCATGCGGCGCTCGACGTGTTGCGCGCCGAACCGCGGACCGACCCCGACCGGATCGCCGCCATCGGCTACGGCACCGGGGGCGCCGTCGGGCTGGAACTCGGGCGCGACGGCGTCAACCTGCGCGCGATCGGGACAGTCAACGCGCTGACCACGGGCCGACCGGGCGAGGCGGCGCGCATTCGCTGCCCGGTGTGGGCCGGGGTCGGATCCGAAGACCCGATCATGCCGCCCGCGCAACGGGGCGCGTTCACCGCAGAGATGCAGGCCGCGGGCGTCGACTGGCGCCTCGTGGTCTACGGCGGCGCCTTGCACGCCTTCCACCACCCGTCGGTCGACCACACCGTGCGTCCCGGCGTCGGCTACCACCCACGGCACGCGCAGCGAGCCTGGCGCGACGTCGTCGACCTGCTCTCCGAGTGCCTGCCCGTGACGGAGGATCTGGTCAGTCCAAGCTCGGCCACCCGCTGAACAGCGCTTACCAGTCACTGCGGCACATTTCTGGCGTCTTCCGGTCCCGTCCCTTCCTTCAACGCCGCAGGACGCCGACGACGCGCTCTCTGCCCAAGATCGGGGCCTCCACGCAACCTTCAGGGTAACGAGGGGGTGCCGACCCACTTGGCGGAGCTCGGGAACGTCGCAAGCGCGCAGATGAGTCGCCGCCATGATCAGTTCAATGACGGAAGGCGTCCTCGGTTACGCCGACGGGCCGGTCATCGGTGTTTCATAGGTGGTCGCTCATGAAACACCAGGCCGGGCAATCGTCCACCTGCGGCCCCGCTTCCCCCTCGTGCCCCAACTCGCGAGCTGGAGACCGCCGTGAAGCTCGCCGGGAAGATCCGCTCCTCCGGTGTCGCCGTCACCCTCGTCGTGCACGAGCACAAGCGGCTCGGCTGCGGCATCGAACTCGCCATGCTCGCCGAGGAGCTCAAGGCGGGCGACGTCGGCCTGGAGTTCCTCACCGGGGAACTGAAGGGCTCACAAGACCCGCCCGGCATAGTGATCACCGTGCTCGCGGCCATGTCCGGCGTGGAGCGCGAGTACATCCGCTACCGCACCCTCGAAGGACACGAGTCCGCGCGGAAGCGCGGCAAGACCATCGGCGGCGCCGGGGTCACCGACGACGGCATGCTGTCCATGGCGCTGCACCTGCGCGACCAGGAGATGAGCCTGAGCGACATCGCCAAGCGCCTCGTCATCACCTCCGGCGCGAAGAAGGGGCAGCACCCCTCGCCCGCCACCGTCATGAGGATGCTGCGCGAGCACGACGAGCAGACGACCCAAACGCTCAAGATCCTGCCGTTGCCCCTTTGACGTGTATCTCGGTCACACTCCGTCATAGGCGAGAGCAGAGACCTCGTACGACGACCGGACGTCCGCTGCCCGACCGGAAGCCGCATGGAAGCGTCCCAGAACGCTTCCAGGACACTCGGGCCCTGGCCCACGAGCTCACGGAGGCCACCGGGTGACCTTCGGGTCCGTGGCCTCGACAGCGCTCCTGCCACACGTCCGGGCGGCATATGGATCGCATACAACACCAAAGATCAGCTCTCCGGGCCTGTCCGCTTCCCTGTAGTCCACCAGCACTCCGAGCCAGGGCAGCGGAGCCCGGAGCGGGGTCCCGATGCTGTTCGGCCCAAACGGATCGGACGTCCCCGGTCGACATGCACAGGCGGGTCCTCATAGCCGAACGTGAGCGGATCCGTGAGAGAGGAAGGTACCCGTGCGCATCGCTCGTCGGGCATCACAGCAGCGCCGCTCCGACAGCGGCCGCCGCCACTCCGAGGAGTAGCGCCACGACACTGAGGGCGATGTCGATCGGGCGGGAACGGTGTTCTGCCGCGAGGTCCGAGGTGAAGACGGCCGGGTCGTCGGGCGTGTAGTGGATCGTGACGTCCCGGCCGTAGGAGTTCGCCGGGTCGAGCAGTTCGTCGGCACAGTAGGCGGTGACGGTGGTGCCCTGGTGGGTGGTGAAGGTGATGACCGGCGTGTGGCTGGTGTAGGTGTCGCCGTCGGCGTCGCTGCTGGTGTCCGTGAGCACGGCGATGACGCGCCCCTGAACAGGGGGTTGGGAGGTCAGCGCGTCGATACGGCGGTTCGCCGCGCGTGTGTTCTGGGGCACGTACCACACACCGGACACGGTCCAGGGTACGCCGAAGCCGATCAAGGCCCACGGCCAGCTCCAGTCGATCGCGGCGAACACCACCAGCCCGACGTAGATCAGGAAGACCGCGAAGTTCGGCCACCCGAGCCCGTGCCGGCCTGCCCGGAGGTCACCGACGAAGCGGTAGGCGTGTGGTCTCCCGCGCGGATAACGGACACCGATCTCCCGGCCCGCCCAGGCCGCCGTGATCCTCTCCCCGTGGTCGCTGTCGTTCGTCACGGTGAACTCCTGCCCGGTGGACGGGTCCTGGAAGGAGACGACCACGGGTATCCCGTCGCGCTGCGAGCTTCCGTGCCTGGGCTCGCGCACCCGCTCGACCCGTCCCATGACCCGGACCGCCCGCTGGGCCGGGGTCGTCCCGGTCAGCGACCGGGCGTACCCGACCAGCGCGACGGTGCCGAATGCTCCGCACCACAGCGCCAGATATCCCTGCAGGCCCATGTGTCTTCCTTTCCTTCAGCGGGGCGCGGCTGACGCGGCGTCCGTCAGTGCGCCGGGGTGCGCCGCACCACCTTGCCCCGCACGTCCGCCTCCAGCGAGGCCGTTTCCTCGGCACCCACCACTCCGACCCTGATGGTGAGGGAGCCGGTGAGGCGTTCGACGGTGAGCTGCCAGGTGTGCGGGGAACCGACGCCCAGGCTGCTTCTCGCCTCTTCGACCAGGGCGGGGAGGCGGTCGTACGGCAGGGACTCCGGGTCGAACGTCGGGGCCTGCGAGCCGGTGGGCGCGTACACGACCGACAGCAGCCGATCCTGTACGACGACGGTGAGCGCCGCGCGCGCGTCCGTTCCCCCGGTGAGCGAGCCGACGGCCTTACGCAGCTCGCCCTTGTCGAGGAACGACTGGTCCGGGCCGAGGGTGACCGTGCCGGAGGCCGTCGACACCACCGTGGTCGACGAAGAGGCGGAGACCGACGGCTTGTCGGAGGCGCCCTCGTCGAACAGGTCGGCGCGGAACAGCAGGACCACACCGGCCGCGGCGAGCAGCAGGGCGAGCAGCGTGACATAGCCGACGACACAGCCCCCGGAGGGCTCACTCACCCATACCGGCCCCGGCGCCGAGTCGAGGCGAGCGCCGGCCACCCGCTCCTCCCACTCCGGTGTCGGCCGCTTCACGATCCTCACCCGCCACGGACAGTCCGGCGGGTACTGGACCACCACGACGCCGCCCGGCCGGTAGTCGGGCAAATCCGCGAGGTTGATGTCTTGCGTGAACGCGACGCGGTACGCCGTTGCGTCGTCCGGCGCGACCGTCAGATCGAACCGTACCGCCACGTCGCTCGTCGGCTCACCCTCGACGGCTTCCAGACTCTCGACCGCCGCGAGCGCCGTACGTGGCACGACCGCCGCCTCCCTGGCACGCCTCGGCACACCGGCGAGGAAGAAGAGCAGTCCGTAGACCGCGGGCAGACCCAGGCCCGTGACGAACAGCGGCACGCTCTCGATGATGCCGCCGACGACGAGGGCGGCCAGCGACGCCCCGATCACACCACCCGTCAGGAATCCCTGGGCGAGAGCGACGGGCGTGTTGTGCATGGGCGGCGCAGCGACAGTGCTGATCGTCATGCGGGTGATTGTGTCGGACTTGGGTGACGGCCGGTAGCTCTCCAGGCATCTGCCTTCGGTTCCGCCATGGACGACCCCGCGCGGGGGAATGGGCGGGCCCGCACCAAGTGCACGCCGGCGGGTTCGGCTCTTCTGAAGTGAAGGTCTCGGATCAGGCGGTCAGCCTGAATTCGGCTGGCCGGGGCCGAGGCAGGACCGCATCCAAGTCGCTTGATTCCGGCCTCATTTGAGGCCCGAGCGGGCCAGGCCCCGCCGAAGCAAGCAGCTCAAACGGGCCTTCCTCCCTTCCGCGTTCGCTGTCCTGGGCGACCCGGCATCGCGGGCCTACTACGAAAAGGAGATCGCCCAGGGCAAGCACCACACCCAGGCCCTGCTCCGACTCGCCCGACGAAGGGCCGACGTGCTCTTCGCAATGCTCCGCGACGGAACCTTCTACGAACCACGGCCTGCCGTGGCGACTTGAGACCTCCTTGTCATCCGGACAAGTGCGTGATCAGCTCCGGAGTCGGGGGCCGAGGATTCCGAGCACGTGAGAGATGCATCCAGCGCCGGCTCGTCGGCGAGGCAACACCGTGGGGTATCAAGCTGATCGGCGGCCCGTTCAACGGGCGAACCAGGACCGCTCGACTGGATCAGTACGGACGTCAATCAGCCCGTCTCCGTCCTCGCTGCGGCTGGGGACAGAGCCCCTGGAACCATGCCGCCCGGCACATCTGCACCCCCGTCCACACCCCTGAAACACCCGTAGGCCGGCGCTACGACTACGCCGAGGCCGACAACAGCCACGGGCGACTGACACTCCCACCGAGGCCCCGGTACGGCATGACCAAAGAGATAGGGGCACCCGCCGCAGGCTCCCACCGAGCGGGCAAAAATGGACACTTTGCACTCATACCCCCATCAAGGCTGAGGGCACAATGCGCGATCGGGCCCGCACCGCATCACCGAATCGAACACCCGTCTGGCGAAAGTCGTGTGACGGCCCGCTGCTTCAGGTTTACTCGCGTCATGAACGATCGGACACCCTCAGCACACAACACCGGTCTGCTGACCGGCAGGACCGTGATGATCACCGGAGCGTCGAGCGGCATAGGCGAGGCCGCAGCGCGGCTCTTCGCCTCCGAAGGCGCGGCCGTCGTCCTCATGGCCCGCCGCGAAGACCGGCTCAAGGACCTCACCCACGTGATCGAGAAGTCCGGCGGACAAGCAGCCTGCAGCGTCGGCGACGTGACGCGGGCCGACGACGTCGAGCGCGCCGTCGCGACGGCCATCGAACGCTTCGGCCGCCTCGACGGCGCCTTCAACAATGCCGGCTACGCCGGCTCCACCTTCGGCCGAACGCATGAACTGCCGGAAGAGGATTTCGACCGCGTCATGGATGTCAACGTACGCGGGACATGGAACTGTCTGCGCCGTCAGATCCCCGTCATGCTGGAGGCCGGGCGTGGGTCGATCGTCAACACCGCCAGTTCGGCGGGCCTCATCGCCACCGGCGCACCATCCCCCTACGTCGCCGCGAAGCACGCTGTCCTGGGCCTGACGAAGGCCACGGCCGCCGAATACGGAGCGCACGGCATCCGCGTCAACTCCCTGATCGTGGGAACCACCCGGACGGAAATGATCAACGCGGCGGTGACGGCCAACCCGGCTTTGGAGGAGGCGTTCGTCGCGCGCCAGATCCAAAAGCGGATGGCCGAGCCGCAAGAGGTGGCGGAAGCGGCCCTGTGGCTGCTGAGCGACCGCTCCTCATTCGCCACCGGCAGCCATGTGGCGGTGGACGGCGGCATTCTGGCCATCTGAGCGGCAAGGGGCTCGGGGCGGCCGACGCCACCGGGCCCCGGCCTGTCGGGTCATGGCTCGTGATCCCATGCCGCCTCCCTAACCACCAATGACGCCGGCCCCATCCGGATCCCGCTTCTGCGCTGTCTCGGAGCCGGCACAGTGGGAGCGGCCCGTCGCGGTCGATGCGGTCCATGCGGTCGATGCGGTCGATGCGGTCGAGAGGACGGTGCGGGTCTGCTGGTCGGGGTACTCAGGGCGGCGCCGGGTGGCTCGGCGGCGAAAGGCCCGCCAGCAGCCCATTCGCGTCCTAGCCGATCTGTTCACGGGTTTCGCCGGTCTGCGCGGCCCCGAGCAGACCGGGCCAGGACGGCGTCACGCAGGCGCTCCTAGCCTCGCGCTTTCGCCAAGCAGGCCGTCCGAGGGTTGATCGCAAACGCGAGAAGTGCTCCTGACCTGCAACGATAGGGCTTGTCGAGAGTCCTGTTG
>NZ_JBEYFB010000074.1:0-22586 GCF_040634135.1 Streptomyces sp. NPDC007164 | reverse complement strand
CGGCCCAGTCCGGCAGCCAGTTTCCGGCGGTGTCCGGGCGCACTGTCCAAGTCAGGTCAGTGGGCTCCCACAGGAAGTCCTCGGGCGCGAGCCGCTCCAGGTGGTACGTGAACAGTGACCAGGTCATGTCGAACTGCCAGCGCAGCAGCTCACGGCGAGGATTGTTCATCGTTCGATCCTCGCATGCTGCCTTGGAGGGCAGCCATCACGTCGCCTGGTGTGGTGCATCAGGGTGTCACGGTGTAGCGAGCAGCAGGCCCCGCGTGAAATGAATTTTCGCGAGCGTCGCGGGCGAATGCGAGTAGGTCGGGCAGGCCGTGCCAGAGGAAGGGCCGTACGGGTTAAGTGCGTTGTGAAGCTGACCTGGGCCCGTACGTCCTGTACCCATCCTGCCCTGTCCGGGGTCTCCCGCGCATATTTCGGGCGTTGCTCGAAGAACTCGCCCCACCCTGGGCGGCGGCCCGCGCGTCGGCCCTGCACGTGATGAGGGGCGGCCCCCGCAAGCGGGCCGAGGGTGCCGGACGCAAGCCGCGCCTGGTGTTCACCGACCGGCTCGCGGCCACCCTGGTCCACCTGCGGCTCGGGCTGCCACACGCCGCCCTGGCCGAGCTGTACGGGGTGGACCGCTCCACCGTCTCCGCCGCGATCCGCGAGGTCAGACCCTTGCTCGCCGCGCGGGGCTTCGCCATCCCCGACCGCCCCGGTCTGCGCATCCGCACCCTGGACGACCTGTTCGCCTACGCAGATGCCGAAGGCGTCGACATCCGGCTCGACGGCACGGAAGTACAGGTCCGACGCCCGCGCGCGGGTCGCTCCGGACGCAGGGCCTTCGTCTCGGGCAAGAAGAGGCAGAACACGATCAAGACCACCACATTCAGCGACCACCAGGGCCGCACCCTGTTCTCCGGCGTCGTCCGCCCGGGCCGCATGCACGACCAGACCGTTGTGCGTACCGAGGGCATCGCCGAACAGTTCCGCCTCCACCCCGATGTGCACCGACTCCGGCTACCAGGGTCTGGCCAAGGAGTTCCCGTCCCAGGTCAGCTCCCCGCCGAAGAAGCCGGCCCAGGACGCTCCCGACGGCGACAAGCGTGCCTGGCGCGAGGCGCGCAGGCGGCAGTCATCGGCCCGCATCGTGGTCGAGCACACCAACGCCGAGTACAAACAGTGGCATCCGCTTCAGCGCTACACCGGACATCGCGAGAACTACGAGCAGACCCACCTCGCTATCGCCAGCCTGGTCTCCGACCGCGCGGCCCGACGCACGACCCGTCGCCTCACGAGCACCGAACTCGTGCCCGTTCGCGCCACGGCCTGCTGAATCACCCACCAGCCGAACCGCCAGACCAACACGACCCGACCTCAATTTTCCCCGAGGTCGTAAGTGGAACACATGCCGATGAGCATGCCGTCCCTGGTGACGGCGTAGTCGAACGCGTCACCGCTGTCCCATTTCGCGTCGGACTTCGCGAGGAAGTCGCGGGTCTTCTCCTCGCTGTGACTGGCGACCCACGGCATCCACGGGCGCAGGTGGTCCAGAGACTCCTCGATCAACCTGAACATCGGCTCGAAGTCGCTCTGTCCCCGCCAGCGCCGCAGGGCGAAGTCTCCACACTCGATGATCTGCCTCGGCCGTTCCATGACGGTCATGAATGTCCCGCGGCACGGATCACTGCAACGGGATATGGGTGGGTGGTGGGCCGTCTACCTGGAAAGACGGCGGTAGCAGATCAGAGCAGCGGCGATACCGGCGAAGGCCAGGAAGTGCTCGGCCTTGCGTTCGTGGCGACGGTGCAGGCGGCGGCACCCGGCCAGCCACGCCACGGTCCGCTCTACGGTCCAACGGTGGCGGCCCAGCTTCTGGGAGGACTCGATGCCCCGGCGGGCGATGCGCGGCACGATGTGCCGGGCGCGCAGCCATTTCCGCAGGTGGTCGTAGTCGTATCCCTTGTCGGCGTGAAGTTTGGCGGGCCGTCGTCGACGTGGCCCGCGCCGGGAGCGGATCGGCGGAATGCCCCGCACCAGGGGTTCCAGGCCCTGGCTGTCATGGGTGTTCGCGGCGGAGATGCCAATGGAGAGGGGCAGACCGGTCCGCTCGGTGATCTAGTGGATCTTCGAGCCCTACTTGCCGCGATCTACGGGATTCGGACCCGTCAGATCCCCCCTTTCGCCGCCCGCATGTTCAGCTGGACGCAGCAGTCCTTGGTCACGGACGCGACCTGCCGCCGCGCACGGGGAACGCGACCGTGCCGAGGCACTGCCCTCTTGGATCTCCGACAGGGCGAGCACGGCATTGCCCAGCTGGGTCACCGTCGCCATGTGGCCAGCCTGGCAAGCGGCGGCCGGATAACGGGCCGCGTTCCACACCCGCGCACGGGTGGGAGCCGGCCGGTGTCCGCCGCCCGGTCCTGCTCTTCTACACTCAATCCAAGCACGTCGATGGAGGGGCCGTGGTCACAGCGCTCGTCGTCGGAATGGGCAACTTTGAGGCGGATCAGCCGAGTTCCGATGGGCTGCCGACAGCCACAGCACTGCGCCCACTTTCGTTCGTACCGAACGCCGCTGCCACTGTCGCGAGCGCGCTCGCTGGCCACCCCGATGTGAACCTGTACGGCGGCGGCCCTCGGATCGACCTGTCGTACGACGCGCTGGAAGACGCGTGGCGCGATGCCTTCATGGCGGCCGCGCGGACTGACTCGGGGCTGATCGTTCACTTCATCGGCCATGGCGTCAAAGGGGTGGCCGAAGAGCTATACCTCCCCGCCAGAGACACCAAGCCGTACGAGCTGGCGTTCACGTCCGTGGCTATGGACCGCTGGATGAAGCAAGTAGAGAACACCCAGAGCGGGCCACCGGTGCTCTTCCTGCTCGACGTGTGCGGCGCAGGCCGGGCTGCGATGCAGCAGTGGCTGCACCGTCTCTCCGTGGACCGGCGCCGCGCCTGGGTCATCGCGGCTTGCAGCGACGGCGAGAAAGCGTACGGGGCGCGTTTCTCACGCGCCACCGGCACCGTCCTGGCCCGTCTCAAGGCGGGATGGCTCGACCTGTCGCCCGCCTTGCCTCATGTGCCGGTGGAGACCTTCGCTCGGGAGATCGACCGCGAGCTCGCGCGCCTGCTGCAGTCCGAGGACCGGGCCCCGCAGCGGGTTCTTCGCACGGCCCACCCGGAAGCCGACGGGCCGGTGCCGCCGTTCCTGGCGAACCCGGCCTTCCGCGCTACGGCTGCCGGACGCTACCGGCAGCACGTGGAGAACGGGCTGTGGCAGTTCGCCTCAGCCGTCGACCCGGGGCTCGATGTCGTCCACTTCGTCTCCCGGGCCTCGGGCACCCCGCACCAGCAGAACGTCACCCGCCGCTGCTTCTTCACCGGCCGCGGCTCCCAGCTCGGCCAAATCAAGGATTGGTTGGACGACGAGACGGCTCCCGCGCTCGCCGTGGTGACCGGCAGTCCCGGCTCTGGTAAATCGGCGCTGCTCGGCGTGGTGGCCTGTCTGGCCCACGAGCAGCTGCGCGAGGTGTCCGGGCCGATCCGCTCCGTGGTGCCCAGTGCGCTGCGCATCGAGGGCCGGCCCCGGTTCGCCGCCGTGCACGCCCGGCAGCGTGATCCAGCGGCCGTACTCGGCTCCATCGCACGCCAGTTAGGGTTCGGCGACCCGCCGCAGCGTGGCTGGACCACCAGCGTGCTGCTGGAACGCGTGCGGCAGCCGTACCCCGCCCCGCAGCCTGCGGTCGTGGTCGTCGATGCCCTCGACGAGGCCTTTCTCGAAAGGAGCTGCTGCGCAACGTTCTGCTACCTCTGGCTCGCACGCCCCGCGACGCGTGGGGCGCTCCGGTGTGCAAGGTCGTCGTCGGCGTACGACCCTGGTGGGACCGGTTCCCTGAACTCCAACCCCACACAGGGCCGTTGCTTTCCATCAACCTCGACGACGCTCCGGCCGAAGAGCGAGAACGAGAGCTCGGCGACTATCTGTCGGACCTCCTGGAGGAAGTCTCGGCGTACAGCAGCTCGGGCATGTCCGCGACGCGCACCGAGTTGGCCCGTGCGGTCGCCCGGCAGCTCGTCACGGCGCAGCACACGGGCGGATTCCTACTCGCCTCGCTCTTCGCGCACTACCTCGCCGAGCACGGTCGGCCGCTGACCCCGGTGGAGGCGGTGCGGCATGTCCCCGACGACCTGCCCGGCATGCTCGACCTGCACCTCGGTGTACTCGCCCGCGAACGGCCCGCCATCCGCCCGGTACTCTCCGCCGTCGCTAACGGCCTCGGCGAGGGCATGCCGTTGGAGATCGTCCACGCGGTGGCCACGGCCCTCACCGCACCCCCGGGGACCCCTCCGGGCCTCGACGACACCCGCGAAGTCATCGAGGCGGCCTCGTTCTACGTGCGCACCGCTACCGACACTGACGGACGCCGCCTGTACCGGTTCTTCCACCAGAGCCTGACCGACCACCTGGCGCGCGCCGACGACGCGGACCGCCGCCGGCTCTACGCGGCGGTGCGCGATTCAGTGCCGGGCCGCGATGCATCCGGCGAACCGGCATGGGACCTCGCCCTGCCCTACGTGCTACGGCATGCCGCTCAACATGCTGTCGCGGCCGGGGAGTTCGACCCCCTTCTCCGATCACCCGGCTTCCTGGTCCACGGTGACCCGACCGCGCTCCGGGCCCAGCTGGGCAACGCGCGGTCGCTCCGGGCCCGGCAGGTCGCCCACCTCGTCGCCTCAGCACTCGAGCCCCAGGACGATCCGTGGCGGCGCTGGGTGTGGCTGCGCGCCAATGCCGTGGCCTGGCAGGAAAAGTGGCTGCTGCACGGACTCGACGCACTGCGCAGCCCGGACAGCAGGCCGCGCGACGTACTGACCCTGCAATGGGGCTCCCAGACGAGGGAGATAAGCGACGAGGACCTCCGGTACCCAGAGCAGGCGGTCTTCGCCGGGACGGAGGAAGGCCCGGTGGCCGTCGTCGCGTACGCGAGCGGCACAATCGAAATCAAGGATGCCGGAACCGGAGGAACCCTGACCACGCTCCACTCGTCCAACGGCGATGTCACCGCGCTTGCAGCGAGCACGGTGGACGACACCGTGCTGGTCGTGGTCGGCACAAATTCCGGACGGCTCTCGCTGTGGGCCATGGACGGCAACGGAACCCGATGGAGCGTCGAGTTGCCGGACGAGGTGGCCGGCGCCGCGATCGGCACGCTGCGTGGCGTCTGGGTGGTGGCCGCCTGCACCCCACGGGACGTAACGGTGTACTCCGTCGAGGGCGACCACCTGTGGTCGGCCGACGTCCATGACACCTGGCTGGCACAGCATGTGGCGAACGCGGCCGATGCCCCCTTCAACGACATCGCCCCGCAGGACGACCCGTCGGCCGCAGTGACGGCGCTGGAGTGCACGGACATCACCCTCGCCGAGTTCGACGGGACACCCGCCGTGATCGTGGGGACGTCGTCCGGCACCGTCGAACTCTGGGACATCGACGGCGGCGGTCACCGCAGCCGTGCCGTGCACACCTCCCGCATCCACAGCGTCACACCGAGCCGCGGCGGCACCACACGCCATGTCGCCGTCTGCGCGGACGACGGCGTACGGACCCTGAACTTGGACGACGGCCGCATCGTTGAACTGCCCGACTCCGGCGGCATGGCACAACCGGTGGCCCTGATCAACGTCAACGGAGAGGAGCACACCGCCGTCGCACGCCTCGGGCGCGTCGAGATCCGCACACCGCGGGGGGCTGTCCCGCACGCTCCCGCCAGTCCGGACGGGGCGAGCCTGCGGGCCCTGGCCGCGGACGGCCCCCGCCTCTACGGCGTCGCTGAGACTCGGCACCATCGCGCGGACATCCTCTCTTGGATCGCCCCCGACCGAGGGCTGTCCACCTGGGAGGGTCACGACGCGGAAGTAGTGTCCATCGCCCTCGTCGACCACGCGGGCCGTCAGCTGGCGCTGAGCCTGAGTAACGACGGGATGCTGCACACCTGGGACACCGAGGACGGGTTGTGCGTGTACTCCGGGCGCCACCCCCAGGCCACCTCCGCGACGGTCGGTGTACTCGACGATGAACCAGTGGCCGTCCTCACGGAAGCGATGGCCGGGACCGCCCGCCTGATCGGCCTGACGGACGGCCGGACGCGCCGAACCTGGCGCTGTCCGTCCGAATTCACAGACCCGCGATGGATCCGCTTCGAAGGCACGGACACCCTGTGCGGTATGAGTTCCGGCGGCGTCGCCCTGGCCCCGCTCACCGCGCCCGAGAAGGTCCGCCAGGTCCCGGGCGGGCGCTCCCACGCGTACGCAGCCGGCGACATCGGGAACTTCAGCCTGGTCGCCTATGGGTCGTGGGACGGCACATTCGCCGTCCTTGACGGTCCCAATACACGGTGGTTCGGGACCGTGAACGAGGACGAGAAGGACCTGCCGGAACTGGACGCCCTGGCCCTTGGGGCGCACGAGGGGCGCCCTGTCGTGGTTGCGGCGTATTCCGACGGGCGCATCACCGGATACGGCGTCCTCGACGAGTGCGAGGTGTTCACGCTGGACACCGGGGACGATGAGGGCATTCTCGCGCTGCACACGGTCGCGTGGGGCTCGTCGATGCGCGTGGTAGCCGTTTCGTACGATGGGGTTATCCGGGCCTGGTCGCCGTTCGACGGGCCGAATGCCCTAGGTGAGGTCGAAGTCGGTGGACAATACGGGGAGTTGGCGGTGTCCGGCTCCGGGGTGCTCGCCACGGACGGGGCCCGCATCACGTATTTCAGCTGGGCCACCGAACAGTCGACGGAAGGATGACGCAGTGACGCGACACGACGTGGTCATCGTCCACGGAGTAGGGAACTGGCGGCCCGAAGCACCCCCCGCCGAGGCCGCCGCCGCGCTCGCCGACGAGTGGTCGACCGGCCTCGCCGCGGGGTACGCAAACGCCGGGCTCGGCCATGTGCCGCCACCACGCCTGCACGCCGCCTACTACGCCGACCTGCTCAACGACGCCGACGCCCAGGCCGCACAGGAGGACGACGTCGACGCTCTCGGACCGGGTGAACGCGAGCTTCTACTCGCGTGGCTACAGGCGGCGGGACTGCCGCCGGAGCCGGACGACGGCCAGGCCCTGGGCACGATGCCGATCCGCCAGGCCCTCGACTGGTTCGCCCGCAGGCGCGGCATGCCGAGCAGGGCGCTGGCGCGGATCGCCGTCGCCCTAATGCCTGAGGTGTACACCTATCTGACCTCGCCGAAGCGGCGCGGCGCGGCCCGTGACGTGATCGCCGACGCGGTGCGCGCCACGGACGCCCGGGTCGTCGTCGCCCACTCGCTCGGTTCGATCGTCGCCTATGAGGCCCTACATGCCCACGCGCTGCCCAGCGTCGAGCTGCTCGTGACGCTCGGCTCGCCGCTTGGCCTGCCCGATGGCGTCTTCGAGGCCCTGGACCCCGCGCCGACCGGCGGCCGGGGCAGCCGGCCGCCGAGCCTGGCGCGTTGGGCGAACATCGCCGACCCGGGTGATCTGGTAGCCGTCCCACGCCGACTCGGCGACCGCTTCCCTGTGGACAGTCACCACGAGGAGCACATCGCCGCACTCGACTTCCACACCATGCGCAGCTATCTGAGCTGTGGCCTGACGGCGACGGCCCTGGTGCCATATCTGTCCTGAAGGCAGCTGGTAGCCACCCGCCACGCTCAGCCAGAGCGGTGGTATTGGTTCGGGGCATACACGTCGGCGCCGAGTCCGCGTGCAGGGCTAACGGACGGGTCGCGCAGCAGTTCGGGGTCGACCAGGACCGTGTCCGCCTCACCGTCCATCTCCCTCGATGGCCTGCCAGTTACCCGTCGAGACCGGGACCTCACTGCCACGCTGGTCATGCACGCCAGCGGCGGCCGGTGCGGCTGATCGGTCCGCGGGCCTCGAGGCGGTCGAGCTGGTAGGCGACGGAGCTGGTGCTGGACAGGCCGACCCCCTCACCGATCTGCCGGACTGAAGGACTCCCCCACGTCGTCAGCGAGATCCGGTAGACCCGCGCGGAGGACGTCGCGATGCCCGCACCAGTGAGGTAACGCTCGACCGCCGCGGTGTACGACGTCGGCGGAGCGGACAACGGCACCACTCGGGCGCGCGGCAGCGCAGGTGTGCTCCGCGCCAGCGCCCTGGGTGCCGAACGCAGCCACACGCACCCGGGAGACCCGGGGCGGATGATGATCACTCAGAGAGTGCGTACAGGGGCGTTCTGGGCGGCGAAGCCGATGTTGGTGACGTACTCGTTACTGGCCCCACTGGGGTCCGAGGTCGACGATAACGTCTTCCCAGGAGTCGTCGAGGGCCTGGCGGTCGCCGACCGACCAGGCTTCGACGATGCGGTCCCAGCGGCGGATGTTCACCGCGCGGTACTCCACCATGCGTTGCAGCGGGCGGGGTACCTGAGACTGGTTCAGCGGGTGGATCTCCACCCGGGTCCCGCCGCCGGCGTTCAGGCGCCGGAGGAGGTGCCGGGCGACGTTCTGGCGGCGGACCTGGCGGTAGGCGGCCTCGATGCGGTCCAGGTTCGCGCTCGACGGCCGGCGCTTCTCGTCCAGCCATGCCCGCAGCGTCCGGTCGGTCACCGTGAGTCCGGCCGTCCCTGGCGGCCCGGCGGCTGTGGTCGGTCCGGGTCAGGTAATGCAGCCGCGCCATCAGCCGCTACGGCCACGCGGATCTGCCCACGATCCGGCAGATACTCCTCGACGTCCACGCCGACGCCTACGCCTACGCCACCGAGATGGACGACCCCTTCCACCAGACGGAGAAGTTCGCCTGGTTCGTCGACCACTGGGGCGCCAGGCCCTCCTTCGACTGCGTCATCGCCTTCGACACCGGCCAGCCCGCGGGCTTCGCTTACGGCGCCACCGCCGCCCTCGGCCGCGAAACCTGGCGCGGGCACCTCTCCCCCGCCCCCACCCCGGGCACCACCTTCGCTCTGTCCGAGCTGATGGTCCGCCCGAAGTGGCGTGGCACCGGCCTCGCCCAGCAACTCCACGACACCCTCCTGCCCCTCGGCCGGAGCAGCTGGCCACCCTCCTCGTCGACACCACACACCCACGCGTCCAGGCCCTCTACGAAACCTGGGGCTACCACACGATCGGCGAACGCCAGCCCTTCCCCGACTCCCCGCTCTACGCCGTCATGCTCCGCGGCCTCCCCGACGCGTAAACCGTCGCCGCCCATGTTCCCGGACTCGGCCAGCCACTGCGGCCGCGAAGCCCCATCCACTCGGTGCGCGGTGTGGAAGCCGGTGAGGTAGCGATCCGCGTCTTGCGGAACCTCTACCGAATCATGACCGGGGCGGCTAGCCTCCTTGCCTCCGTACGCCGAAGGACCACAAGAGAGGACAGCATGTCCATTCGTTCTCGGGTAGCAGCCGTCGCCACGTCTGTGGGGCTGGCCAGCGCAGGAATGCTCGGCCTCGCGTCTCCGGCCTCGGCCGGGGCCACGGCGCTCATCTGCCCGAGCTATCCGCAGCTCATCGAAGGCAGTGGCGGCCACAAGGGAGCGAGGATCTCCTGCACTGGCGGGTCGTCGTTCTTCCTTGCCATCAGGTGCGAGACGCTGGATGCCGCGAAGTACAGGTACTGGCACTACGGGAACTGGGCTGCCTCCGGTGGCACTTCAACGACCTGGTGCGACCTCAACGCGAAGGTCATCGCAACTGAGCCACGCACGTCATGAGCCTCCTCTGAAGGCTCCGGAGGTCGCGTGAAACTGAGTGGGGCCGGGCACCGTGTGGTGTCGGGCCCCACTCTTACGGCCGATCAGTACCGGGCGATCAGCCAGGCGATGACCAGGCCGGTCGCGAAGTCGCCGAGCCGGTACGCCACGCCGCACATGAAGCTTGTGTGGACATTCTGCCCACGGCTGACCAGCCGTTTCCGCAGGTGGCGGGCGACTGGACCACGGCTCTGTCCACGCTGAAGCTGTGCTCAGGGGGTGGTTTCGCGTTACTCTGCATCCGGAGTCCTTCCGTCTTGCTGATGCTTGGACGCCGCGCAAGGAGCCCCCTCGACCCATGGCCCAGGAAACCGCGTCGAGGAAGCGGGGCTCCTTTTGCGGTGAGGAGAAGTGTAGTTGGACGGTGCGTCAGATCAGGGGCCCTGCAAGGTGACTTGACAGCACCAGGGGGAAATTCAGGACATTCTAGTACAGGGCTGGCCGGATTCTCTGGTACTGGGGATTGCCAGGTCTTCCGAGAACTTTCCGGGACTCGCCGAAGCCCAAAGACGAGGAAAGCGCGGCAGGTGAGGCGGAAGCTGAGCGTGAGGTGCTGGCAGGTGAGCGGGGGCCGAGTGCGCCCGCGCGGGAGCTGCTGAAGTTCAGCACGCCCCGGGACCCCGCATTGCTCGCGCAGTTCGTGAAGCTGCGGGTGATCGAGCCGGAGAACACGTTCTGGCGGCGCGGTATCCAGGCGTGCGTGCGGTATCTGAAGGAGACCGGGGCCGGGCAGTTGCGGGTGCCGTATGACTACGTCACTCCGGATGACTGGGTTCCGGCAGGGTTCCCGCTGGGCACCTGGCTCGCCGACCAGCGGAAATCCCACAAAGCGGGGCGTCTGGACACGGGGCGGGTGGAACAGCTCGGCGGGCTGGGCATGGTGTGGTCGCACCAGGACGTCGCGTTCGAGGAAGGCCTCGCAGCCGCCCGCGCCTGGGCGGCCGCGCACGGACACCTGTTGCCGCCCGCGACCGCGGTATGGGACGGATACCCCGTCGGGACCTGGGCCAAGAACCAGCGCTTCGCCGCCCGGGCAGCGGATCAGAACGCGGAACGCCGTGAGGCCGGCCTGGCTGTCGAGAGCAGTGCGGGCGCTTTGACCGAGGCGCGGCGGGCGGCGTTGGAAGAGATCGATCCGGGGTGGTGCCCGGTATGGGATACGGGGTGGCAGCGGTGCTTCCGGCTCGTCCAGAACCTCCTCCAGGACGGCGGGGTCCTGCCGGTGGCGGCCGGCAAAGTGATCGTGCAGGGCGAAGACCTCGGACGATGGGTGACGGCACAGCGACACGGGTGGGAACAGCTCCTGCCCGCACAGCAATGGCTCCTGGAGAACGTCCTCGGAATCGAACCAGCCCAGGAGGCCGAGCGGCCAATGAAACGGACGCAGGACGACATGTGGGCCCTCGACCTCGCCGCCGGACGGCAGTACCACGCGCGTGAGCGACACCTGCGAGTGCCCCGCAAGCACATCGAGCTGGACACGGAAGCGGGCTTGGCGGGCCGTCAGGCAGGCGCTGACGGGGTCGTGGAGGTCAAGCTCGGCACATGGCTCGACAACGTACGCAAACGGGCTGGCAAGCTCACCGAGCAGCGCCGGGCGGAGCTGAATGCCCTCGGCATCCGCTGGTAGGACGCAGGCGGTAGTGAACGTACGAGCTCATTTTCCGTGAAAGGGGTGCTGAGTTCCAGCTGACTCCGGACTGTGCAGGACATGAGTGCCCGGCCCAAAATGCGTTGCCGAGGGAACAAATCTGCTGTCAAGATCGCTTGGTGAACATGCCGCAGCACCAGAACGCCCCTTCCGTACGTTCCATCACCGACGCCGATGTCCCCACCGCGGTCGACACTCTTGCCCGGGCCTTCGCCGACTATCCCTTCACCCGGCACGTGATCGCCGCGGACGGTCACGAGGACCGGATCCGGCGTTACCAGGAGCTGTGCCTGACCCGCATCGGAATGGTGTACGGCCGGGTGTGGGTCGCCGACGGGGGCCGTGCTGTGGCCGTCTGGGCCGTACCCGGCCAGAACCCTTCGCCCGCATTCGCCGAGCTCGGCCCGATACTCGGCGAACTCAGCGGTGATCGGGTGGCTGCCTCTGCTTCTGCTGAGCAGGCCGTCGCGCCCTACCGGGCGCAGGAGCCGGGATGGTTCCTGGAGACAGTGGGAACCGCCCCCGAGGCCCAGGGGCAGGGCCTTGGCAGCGCAGTGCTGCTTCCCGGCCTCGAAGAGGCCGAACACGCCGGATGCCCGGCGTTCCTGGAAACTTCCAGCGAACGGAACGTGGCTTTCTACGAGCGACTCGGATTCAAGGTCACAGCCGACGTACAGCTCCCTGACAACGGCCCCCGCACCTGGTGCATGCGCAAGGACCCGCGCTGAGAGTCTGTGGTTTTGTTCACGGTTCGCGTCAGCGATTGTTCACCGCTGCGGGAGGCTCCCGCACGGCGGTGATGTCGATGTTCACGGCTTGAGCAGCAACCCACGCGCCTGGCACCCGGCAACGGTGCCGCCGCTACGGACCGACTGCCATCGTAGCCAGCGCTTTTGCCCTGCCCTTTCGGAATCGGCAGACGGCCGATCTCGCCTACGGCTCCTGAGCTGCTGCTCAAAGCCGTGAATATTTGACACGAGCCAGCCACCGCAGCGCCTCCCGAACTGCTGCCAAGCGCTGCTTACTGTCGGTTCTGGTCCACTTCTTGTGGTCGCGTACGCAGCGTGAGTGCCGATCTTCGTGTGATGGCGGTTGGGGTCGCCCGAAAAACGCCCGGCCGGAAGGCGGTGTGATTGACAGTGCTGCGCTGTGAACGAAGTACAGCCGCAGCTGGATGAGCTGTTCAAACAGACTCTCGGCTGGGCCTGCCCAAAGATCCGCGCCCAGGAAGCGGCCGACCGGTGGACCTGGCTCGTCCTCTCCGCCTACACCCAACTCCGTCTCGCCCGCCCGTTGGCAGCCGATCTCCGAAGGCCATGGGAGAAACCGAGCGTGAGGCCGGCGCGGGAGCACGCGCCAGGGTGCGCTCGGCGCCGACCGTGTGTCATCTGAGGAAGTGGGGCGGTTTGCGCGCCCGAGCCCTGTTCAGGGCTGGTTGCGGAGTGTCTTCTTGTCGATCTTGCCAAGGGCGGTGAGGGGCAGCGAATCGGCGAGATGGAGCAGTTTCGGGGTCCAGAGTGCGCCCTTGTGGGCGCGGACGTGGTCCGTCAGATCGGCTGGGGTGGCCTGCTGTCCCGGGCGTAGGACCACGGTGGCGGTGACGGCTTCGCCCCAGTGCGGGTCGGGGGTGCCGTAGACGGCGCTGGCGGCGACGGCCGGGTGTGTGGCGAGGGCGTCCTCGACCTCGCGCGGGTAGACGTTGAATCCGCCGGTGATGATGGTGTCTTTGATCCGGTCGATGATTGTGATCAGGCGGGTGTCGTCCTCGCGAGCGACATCGCCGGTGTGTAGCCAGCCTCCGTCGAGCGCGATTGCGGTCTGTTCGGGCTTGTTCCAGTAGCCGTCCATCACGAGCGGTCCTCGGACACACAGTTCGCCGGGCTCGCCTGCCGGTACGTGCCGGCCGTGCGGGTCGAGCAGGGCGATCTCCACGCCGGGCATCGGCCGGCCGCAGCTGCCCAGGACGTTCGGGTCGTCACGGTGCTGGGCCGGGTCCAGGACGGTCAGCGCGTTGGGGGCCTCGGCCTGACCGTAGTGCTGGCTGAGTACGGGGCCGAGGAGCCGGTGTGCCTGGGCGAGCCGGGCGGGGGCGGCGGGGGCGGCACCGTAGAGGACCCAGTTCAGCCCCGACAGGTCGGCTGCGGGGAGGCGGGGGTGGTCGAGCAGGGTGTACAGCATCGTGGGGACGACGAACGTGGCGCTCACGCCGTCGTGTTCGATCGCGTCGATGACGCGGTCCGGGTCGAAGGAGGGGTGGAGCTCGAAGCCGGCGCCGTGGAGCAGGCCGGGGGCGACGAGGAGCCCGGCGGCGTGCGACATGGGGGTGGTGATCAGGAAGCGGGTGTCCGGGGGCCAGGCCCAGGTGGAGCAGGCCCAGGCGTTGGCGAGCAGTGAGCGGTCGCGCAACATCACGCCCTTGGGTTCGCCGGTCGTGCCGCCGGTGTAGAAGAGGTAGAGCGCGGGGCCGCGCGGGTCGTTCGGGCCGGGGTGTGTGTCGGCGGCGATGCGGTCGAGTTCGGCGAGGGTGATCGCCTTGGTGCCGTCGGGGCGGGCGCGGGCGGCGAAGCGGGTGTCGTCCACGACCAGGTAGTCGGAGGCGCTGTCGCGCAGGACGGTCCGGTCGGTGTCTGCGGTGGCCAGCGGGTGCAGGGCGGTGTAGCGCAGTCCGGCCAGGCAGGCGGCGGCCATGACGGTGAACGCCTGCGGGTTCGGGCCGCCCAGCAGGGCGAGCCCGTTGCCGGGCATGAGGCCCAGCCGGCCGAACGCGGCCGCAGTGCGTTCGATCCGTTCCGCGGTCTCACCGTAGGTCCAGGTGTACTTTGTCCCGTCGTCGCCGGTGAAGCGGAAGGCGGTGCGCTCGGGCCGCCTGCGCAGCGCCGACAGGATCAGGTCCGCGTAGCCGGGTGTCATCGGGTCCTCCCCAGGATGGTCACGGCGGCCACCGCCTCCTCGATTCCGTAGAGGCCGCCGCCGTTCTCGGCGATGGCGATGCGCGCGTCGGGGACCTGGCGCTCGCCCGCCCGGCCGCGCAGCTGCGTGACCAGCTCGAAGACCTGCGCCAGTCCGGTGGCGGAAACCGGGTGGCCGCGCGATTCGAGTCCTCCGGACGGGTTCACCGGAACGGGGCCACCGAGCGCGCCGGCGCCCGAGGCCGACCACGGGCCGCCGTCGCCGATCGGGCAGAATCCCAGGTTCTCCACCTGCTGGATCTCGCCGAAGGCAGTGGCGTCATGGACCTCCGCCACGTCGACGTCCTGCGGGCCGATGCCGGCCTTCTCGTAGGCGGCGAGCGCGGCCCGGCGGCCGATGTGCCGCCCGGCGTCGTCCGGCGCCCGGTCGGTGCCCGACAACAGGACACTGCTCAGTACCGCCACGGCCGACTCGTCGCGGGTGAAGTCGGCACGCGTCACGACGACGGCGGCGGCCCCGTCGCTGACCGGTGAGCACATCGGCACCGTCAGTGGCCACGCAACCCGCCGCGCCGTCAGGATCTCCTGCGCGGTGAATGCTCGACGGAAGTGGGCCCGGGGGTTGTGGACGGAGTGGGCGTGGTTCTTCGCCGAGACCGCGGCCAGGTGGGCTTCGGTGCTACCGAAGCGCTGCATGTGGGCGCGGGCCAGGGAGGCATAGATCTCCATGAACACCGACCGGTCGCCGTCCACGGTCAATTCGGGCGGCAAGGGGTCGGTCAGGGCGGTGAGCGCGGCCAGGGTCTCCTCGCGGTGGGCGATGTCCATGGCCCCGTCGAACACCGCCAGCCCCTGGGCGGGATCAGCGCAGACGAGTTTGTCCACGCCGACAGCCAGGGCGACGTCCGACAGACCCGCCCGTACGTGGGCAATCGCCAGCCACAGGGCTGTGGCGCCGCCGGCGCAGGCGTTCTCCACATTCACCACGGGTACCCCGGCGAACCCGTGCGGGCGCAGGGCGACTTGGCCGGGGATCATGTGCTGGCCGTCGATCGCCTTCTGGCTGACCGTGGCGTGGAAGACTGCGCCGACGTCGGCCGGGGTGAGTCCGGCGTCGCGCAGTGCCTCGTGTGTGGCCTGACCGGTGAGGTCGCCGGCACCGCGGTCGAGGTGGCGGCCGAAGGGGGTGGCGCCGACGCCGAGGATGAGTGCTTCGCGGTTCATGACACCACCCGGTTGCGCAGCACGCCCATGCCTGAGACTTCGAGTTCCACGATGTCGCCGGGTTCCAGGTAACGGCCGTGCTCCAGCCCGCAGCCGGTGGGCACGGTGCCCGAGCACAGGACCTCTCCGGCGTGCAGCCGGGTCGACCGGGAGGCGAAGGCGATCATGTCGGCGAAGGTGTGGTGCATGTCGGCGGACGTGCCCCGGCTGACCTCCTCGCCGTTGATGCGGGCGGTCATCGTGAGCCGGTACGGGTCGCCGAGCTCATCGGCGGTGACGATCCACGGGCCCAGGACGTTCGAGTCGGTGAAGTCTTTGCTCTTGCTCAGGCCCAGCCCGGTGGCGATCTCCTCCAGCTGGGTGTCGCGGGCGCTGAAGTCGTTGAAGATCGTATAGCCGAAGATGTACGACGGAGCGTCCGCTGCGGAGATGTCCGTGCCGTCGCGGCCCAGCACGCAGGCGAATTCCAGCTCGTAGTCCCGCACGGAGGAGTACGCGGGCCAGTGGATGTCGCTGTCGTGGCCGGTCACGGAGAGCCGGTTGGTCACGTAGTACAGCGGGCGTTCAAGCATGATGGCGGGCAGTTCGACCTGGTGGGCCGGGATGCCCTGGATCCGGGAGCGGGCGTTGCGGAAGTGGTCCATGAAGCTGCCGAAGTCCCGGATCTGTACGGGCCTGGGCAGCGGGGAGAGCCAGCGCACCTCGGATGCGGCGACGACCGCTTCGGGCGGGGCCTGTGCGGCAAGCCGCTCCAGGGTCTGCCGCACGGGTTCGCCGCCGTCGATGATCGTCTGCATGGTGGTCAGGGCGGGGGCGTGCTCGCCGCTCACCAGGCGGTGGGCGCGGTCGAGCAGCAGCAGGCGCTCGCCCTGATCGAGTACGAGCGCGGTCCGCTCGATGTGGTCGTGCTCCACGGTTGCGAGCTTCATGGTCGGTTTCTCTCCTCAGCAGGGTGCAGGGGTCGATCTGCGGGGATCGGGGGTCAGACGAAGGCCACTACCCGGGCGGGGGCGGCGCTCGCGCGGGCGATCTTGATCGGGAAGAACGCCACCCGGAACCCCGACGGGGGCAGTGCGGCGAGGTTCGTCAGCTGCTGGACGATGAAGACCTCCCGCTCGCGGCCGGCCCGGTGGCCGTCCCACAGCACGGAGTTGTCGCCGCTGGCGCGGAACTTGCGCGCCATCACGGAAAAGCTCAGGTCCCAGCCCGCGGCGTCGGTGCCCAGGACCTTGGCCCCGAGGTCGGCCAGGAGCAGCGTCGACTCGCGGCTCATGCCCGGGTAGCGGAAGAACTCTGGGTCGGACAGCCCGTAGCGCTCCTGGCCGGTGCGCAGCAGGACCGCTCCGCCGGCCGGGACCGGGGCGCCGTTGTCGGCTAGGGCGGACTCCAGCGCCTCGACTGTGATCGGGGCGTCCGGTTCGCATCGGTCGCGCAGGTCCAGTACGAGCGCCTCGCACCACAGCTCGTCCAGGGCGATGTCGGTGATGGTGCGGGCGGGCCTGCCCTCGCAGGTCGAGCCGTAGTGCAGCGGGGCGTCGACGTGGGTGCCGAGGTGGGAGTTGAAGTCGGTGAGCAGTTCCGCGCCCCAGCCCTCGCCGTCGGGCAGGTCCTCGACGCTGCAGTGCATGGCGGCGGCGAACTGCACTCGGCCCTCGCCGGTCGGGTGCGCGTAGGCCACGGCCGGCGCGATCACCGGGGCGAGCGGGCGCAGCGGTTCGGGGAGCCGCTCGCGGTCGGCGGGGTCCAGCGTCCTGGTGAGGTCGATCAGTTCCATGACGAAACCTTCCTTAGTTATTGGACGCTCAGCATAGAACTGGACGGGTATCATAGGCAAGAGCTCGCCGGCCCCGGCGCCGCCCGGCCGGCGTGACAGAATCGGCCGTGTCAGGCCGCCGCAACGTTGGGAAGGACACCGCGTGGGTGCGACCCGCAAGCAGGAGATCTCCGCCGAGACCCAGCGCCGGCTGGTGGCGGCCGCGTGGGAACTCGCCGCCGAGGGCGGGTCCGCCGCGGCATCCGTCCAGGCCGTGGCGGCGCGCTCCGGCATCAGCCGGGGCTCCGTGGCCTGGCACTTCGGCTCGAAGGACGGGCTGCTGAAGGCGGTGATCGAGGAAGCGTTCCGATGGGGCACGGACTTCATGCGCGAACGCCTGGCCGCCGCCGGGCCGGACGCCGGAATCGAGGCCCTGATCGAGGCGAACTTCGCCCTGATGTCCCGGTCCGAGGCGCACATCTTCTCGACACTCCTGATCGAGGCGGTGAGCCGCGAGTCGGCCCTGCGCACGACGTACGCCGAGGAGTACGCCAAGATCCGCGGCCTGTACGCCGACCACCTGCGCGCGACCGGTGCGCACGTCACCGACCCGGAGGCCGTCGCGGCGGCGCTGCTCGGCAGCACCCTGGGAATCAACATCCAGCACCGCCTGGACCCGTCCCTGGACCGCCGGCGGGCCGTGACCGCGATGACCGGCATCTACACCGACGCGCTCTCCGGAACCAGACCTGACGCCCCGTCCAGCACCTGACCCACACCAGTTCGCCCGGGACGCGCCGGGCGAGATCGGAAACCAGGCCCGCGCGGCGAGCGCCCAAGGCTCCAGGCGCACCGCGCGGCTGTATGGGCGTCTCGCTCCCGGTACCCGGACGGCCGGGACCCCGGCTGCCGCCCTGTCAGCCCGGCCCGGCTTCGGCCGGCCCCAGCGGCAACGCCGCCATAGTGCACACCCCTGGCCGGCCAGGACCTTGCCCGCGGAGCATGGCCGGTGACCACCTGCCAGGACTGGCAGCACTTCGCCACCACGCCCTCCCCGCTGCCCCCTGCCCGGACCCGGAGCGCAGCGACGAGGTTCGCGGATCCGACACCGGCCTGATGGGAACCCGTCCGCCCACTTGGTGTTTCCGACGCAGAACGAGTGGGTTCGGCCCGGCTGGCCGCATGGGCCCGGTGCTGGCACTCGAAGGTCCGGACGAATCTTGAGCGGAAGCCCGGTACCTCTCCCCGAAGATGGGGCTGCGCCGTAGCGGGCAGGGACCGCTACCAGCGAGGACACCCTCGGCGGCTCGCCTACTGGGGAATTCGACGGGTTCAGCTCCTACCCCGGCGAACAGATCGGGTGCGGGGACGGGGAGTGCGGGTGACTCTGACAGATGGTTGGCTGGTGTTGCCAGACCTTCCGGGGCTGGGTTCGCTGGCCTGTTCGGGGGTATTGGCGGGGGCTGAGGTGGTGGCCTATCCGTCGGGGCGTCCGTGGCTGGTGGGCCGTTGGTCCCCAGGGGAACTCACCGTGGCCTGCGCCGGGTCGAACCGGGTGGCGGTGGTCGGATTCTGCCCGGTCACCGCCGCCCCGCTGGGTGAGCTGACGGCTGCGGTGCGCCGGGTGCAGGATCTGGATGCGGTGGTGCGCGGGCTGCCGGGCAGTGTGCACGTGGTGGCTTCGGTGGACGGTGTGTTGCGGGTGCAGGGCAGCGCGACCGGCCTGCGGCGGGTCTTCCATACTCGCGTGGACGGGTGACGGTCGCCGGGGATCGTGCCGACGTGCTGGCCCGGCTGAGCAGTGCGGGTATCGACGAACAGATGCTGGCGACACGGGTCGCGTGTGGGTCGTTGCCGGTGCCGTTGGGCGAGCAGGCGATGTGGCGTGGCGTACTGGCGTTGCCTCCTGACCACTACCTGCACGTGGACGGCCGGGGTCGTACGGAGACGGTGCGCTGGTGGACGCCACCGGTTGCCGAGGAATCGCCGGCCAGGCCGGCGGCCCCTCCCGGAGGCCGTGGGCGACGTCGTTGTCCAGGGCGAGGACCTCGGACGCTGGGTCACGGCGCAGCGGTTCGGGTGGGAGCAGCTCCTGCCCGTACAGCAATGGATCCTGGAGAACACTCTCAAGCTCACACCGGCCGAGGGCAACGAGCGGCCGGTGAAGCAGATGCAGGATGCGAAGTGGGCGGCCAGTTCCACGCCCGTGAAGGACACCTGCGGGTGCCCCGGAAGCACGTCGAACAGCTGGACACGGAAGACGGCCCGACAGGCCGTCAGGGCGGCGTTGATGGGGGTGTCGTGGTCAAGCTCGGCATGTGGCTCGACAACGTCCGTAAACGCGCCGCCAAGCTCCCCGAACCTACCTCGATCAGCTCGGGATGCGCTGGTAGACGGACACAGAACGCGGGAAGGACCCTAGAAGCCACCCCATGGGGATCCGGGCCCTTCTGGCGTCTGTTCACCGCGTCGCGGTGAACACCGGGGCGCCGACGCGCGCGGCCCCGCCGTCGCGCGAGAGGGAGTGGCTGGCCGCAGCGCGGGGGGTGCGGGAGATTGCTGCGGCGTCCTCGGATCGCCGGTCGTACGTCATCGCCCAACTCGCAAGGGAATAGGATTATTTGGCCGTGGTGCGCCTTTTTATTTCATATTCTCCGGATATACGTCCATGCATTGCGATCGAGATCGATGGTGTGCTCTCCCGTACGACGGGCCGCTGCCCGCCGGACACAGCCTGCACGATGTCACGATGTGACGTCGGCTGCCTGGCAGGAGTGGGCCGCGATGGTCACCCGCGCCCGCGCGGTCGGCCGGGCCGTCGTGGATCTTCCGGCGGACCTGGTCCTGGTCTCCTCGCACACCCCTGCCGAGCTGGAGCCGCTGCTCCCCGCCCTGGGATGGGAGACGCTGCCGCCGATGGTGCCGCTGCGGCACACCTCGACCATCCACTACATGCGGGTAGAAGACCCGGCCGGTCCCCCGACGCGGCGGCCGGCCTGCACTGGCGGGCCGAGGAGATCGCCTCCTGGGCGCACACCCACAACTGCCCGGTGGCATGGGCGCGCACCCAGGACCATCACCGGGAGGAGATCCGCCGGACCACCGCCTACCTCTCGACGGTCGGCCCGGTCCTCGCGCACGCCGTCGACCCGGCCGCCGGGATCACCGCCGCCGACCTCCAGGCGCTGCGGGAGTGGGCACGGGAGATGGAGGCGCTGCCGGAGCCGGTACCGGTCGTGCCCCGCCGGTGCCGGGACTGCGGGGACCGGGGCACCACCGTGCTCAACGGCCGCCGGGTCGACCGGATCCACAGCGCATGCGGCTCCTGCTGCGAGTGCTACTGCCCAGGGCCGACCGACAACGCGTTCCAGCCGTGCGGCGACCTGACGCAGCAGGAGTGCCCCGGCTACCGCTGCTGCCGAGTGTGCACGGGATGCCACTGCCGCGAGTAAGAGCAGGTCGGCCCGGAGACGCGCGGTCTCTTCGGTATCGGCCTACTGCTCCGCGGTGCGCTGCTCGGCCTGGGCTTGCTGCGTGCTCCTCGGCCCGGCGGTTCAGATCCGCACTCAAGTCCGCGGCGGCCTCGTACCAGGCCCCGGCCCGCGCGCGGCCCCGCCGACGCGCGCGAGAAACTGGCCGGCCGCCGATCCCCGAGGCGCTCCCGCCCGCCCCGCCCCCGCCCTCTCCATTTCGGTAGTCGGGCGGCAGGGGGTGCACAGAGGGGATGTCAGCACCCCGACCACGCCTCTACAGGCATGGTGACCTGCACAAACGCCCGGCGTCCCGGTGAGAGAGCGCAACAGATGCCGCAGGAGAACCCGCGAGGCATGACGCAAGAGGTGCCGCAGGAGATTCCGGCTCCGGGACATCGGCGGGCCCAGGGCCACTGCGGTAAACCTTGCACTCCTTCAGCTGGCACGCCGACCTCATGTCTGGCGAATCGGCACAGCTGGACACACTCTGTAGCCAAGCGCTACAACCAGCTACTGCAACAGGAGGAGCGGCATGGCGAATCAAAACGAGAAAATCGCTGCTGATCGAGTTCTTTCCGTGGAGGAAGGGATCGAAATCAAGCAACGCATTGCTGCAGAAAGGTCTCTCAAGACCTGGCGCTGGATGGGCAACTACGGAGACCCTACCCAGGCGGCCGCTGTGGCGAATTCAGCCCCACCGTGCTTGGCCGGGGAAGTGATGTTCACTTTCAACGGCAACTTGGTACCGGCCTGGATGTTCTACTGACCTCAACCCGCCTGATCCGTTGCTTGGAAATGCCGGAGGGACCTCCGAATCCCAGGCCCTGCCCGGTACCGTCGGCACGGCAATCGGGCAGGTAAACCGGCTTCCTCGTCAGGACGCTGCGAAAGCGGCAGCAGGCCGCGCGCGCCGGGTGCCCATGGCTAAAGCGCCGCGCCCCGCCCGTCCGGCGCCCAGGGCCAGACGGGCGGCCTGCGCTCACTGCTGTCGCGTCTGCTGGGCGATGCCCTCCGCGGCGGCAGCGCTGTACCGCTGCATGTACTCGGCTCGTCCGTAGGTTGGGGGGATCGCCCGTTTCAGTGTCCGCAGCCGGACATGGGGGTGTCGAGGTATTTCCAGGTCTGGGGTCCGACCTGGCCGTCGGGTTTGAGGCCGCTGCAGCGCTGGACTGCACGTACGGCGGTGTCGGTGCTTTCTCCGAAGTTGCCGTCGACGGTGAGTGTGTAGTCGTAGTTGGAGTTCAGCAGGCACTGGATCTGTTTTACCTTCGAGCCGACCATGCCCTTGGCCATGACTTGCTTGCGGTCCCAGTTGTAGCGGCAGTTGGCACGGCCGGCGGCGCCGGGCGGGGCGGCCGGACTGGCAGAAGCAGAGACTGCGGAGGATGCCTCGCCCTTGGCTGAACTGCTGGGGCGCGGTGACTTCGTGTTCGTGTCCTCCTCGCCCGTGGGGTCCTGACCCTTGTCCTTCTTCTCATCGCCCGTCGGGGCCTTGGTCGGTGCGGTGCTGCTCTTCGAGGGCAGGGGAGTTTCGTCGACCACTGGCTGGTCGTCGCCAGGGCGGTTGTCACCGCCGGTCCCGGGCTGGGAGACGGCAGAGTCCTTCGTCTCGTGGACCGAGTACCAGCGCCCGACCAGCAGCAGCGCAGCGAGGGCGGCGGCGATCAGCGCGAGGATTTTGACCCGGCTCCGGGAGGCAGCTGCCAGCTTCGCTGGTTCGAGCGGGCCGGGCGTGGACGGTTTCCGGGGGGTGCCTCTATGTTCTTCGTCAAGGCGGTGCTGCCGCATTTGTGCTGTGTGTCTTGGTTATGCGGCGAGGGTGATGGTGGGGGTTCGGGACTC